>NZ_JBFAHB010000014.1:0-157888 GCF_040653975.1 Kribbella sp. NPDC050820 | reverse complement strand
TGCACATCGACGCAGCCCGGTGCTTGTCAGTCACCCGCCGTACGGCGCTCTCCTGAGCCCCGGCCAAGCCGGGTCCGCGGCCCGGTCCCAAGCCGGGTCCGCGGCAGGAGCCTGCTCCGGCAGCCCCGGCCGAGACGCCCGCAGCGCCGTCCTTCGAGGCGCCGGCCGCCAAGGCCGCGTCGCCGCAGGCTCCGGCGGAGCAGAGCAAGGCTCCGGCTCCGGGCCGGCCGACTCCGGGACCGGCGCAGCAGCGTCCAGCCGCCGGCGGTTCGGCGCGTCCCGGTGCCGATGGTGGCGCCCGGCCGGCCTCGCCGCGTCCGGGTGCGACCCCGCGTCCGGGTGGCGGCCCGCGTCCTGGCGCCCCGCGTCCGGGCGGTCCCCGTCCGGGTGCTCCCGGCGGTCAGGGTGGCGGCCCGCGTCCGGGTGCGCCGCGTCCGGGCAACAACCCGTTCAGCTCGACCCAGGGCATGCAGCGCGGTGGCGCCCGTCCGGGTCCGGGCGGTCAGGGTGGATCCCGCGAGGGTGCGAGCCCGGCCGGCATGCCGCCGCGCCCGCCGCAGAACCGCGGTGGCGGCGGTAGCGACCGTCCGCGTCCGTCGGGTGTGCCCGGCGCGCCGCGTCCCAACCCGGCGATGATGCCGAAGTCCTCGGCCGGCACGTTCACCGGCCGTCCGTCCGGTCCCGGCGGTGGCGCCGGTGGCGGTGGCGGTGGCGGCCGTGGCCGCCCCGGTGGCGGCGGTCCGGGTGGTGGACCGGGTGCCGGTCCGCGCGGTGGTGGCGGCGGCGGTGGCGGCGGCTTCCGTCCGGGTGGCGGCGGCCCCAGCGGCCCGCCCGGTGGCGGTGGCGGTCGTCCGGGTCCGGGCAACCGCGGCCGTGGTGGCACGCAGGGCGCCTTCGGGCGTCCGGGCGGCCCGGCCCGTCGTGGCCGGAAGTCGAAGCGCGCGAAGCGCCAGGAGTTCGACAACATGCAGGCGCCGGCAGTCGGCGGCGTCCGCGTCAAGCACGGTGACGGCGAGGTCGTGCGCCTGGCCCGCGGTGCGTCGCTGACGGACTTCGCCGAGAAGGTCGGCGTCGACCCGGCGTCGCTGGTGCAGGTGCTGTTCCACCTCGGTGAGATGGTGACCGCGACCCAGTCGGTCAACGAGGAGACCCTGCAGCTGCTCGGCACCGAGCTGAACTACGACGTCCAGATCGTGTCCCCGGAGGACGAGGACCGCGAGCTGCTGCAGTCGTTCGACATCGAGTTCGGCTCCGACGCGGGCGACGAGGACGACCTGGCTCCCCGGCCGCCGGTGGTCACCGTGATGGGTCACGTCGACCACGGTAAGACGAAGCTGCTGGACGCGATCCGGATGGCGAACGTCGTCGCCGACGAGGCCGGCGGTATCACCCAGCACATCGGCGCCTACCAGGTGACGACCGAGGTGGACGGCGAGCAGCGGGCCATCACCTTCGTCGACACCCCGGGTCACGAGGCGTTCACCGCCATGCGTGCCCGTGGCGCCCAGGCCACCGACATCGTCATCCTGGTGGTCGCGGCCGACGACGGCGTGATGCCGCAGACGATCGAGGCGCTGAACCACGCCCGCGCGGCGGGCGTCCCGATCGTGGTCGCGGTGAACAAGATCGACGTCCCGGCGGCGGACCCGGCCAAGGTGCGCGGTCAGCTGACCGAGTACGGCCTGGTCCCCGAGGAGTACGGCGGCGACACGATGTTCATCGACGTGTCGGCGAAGTCCCGGATCAACATCGACGGCCTGCTCGAGGGCGTCGTACTGACCGCGGACGCGGCGCTGGACCTGCGGGCCAACCCGAACATGCACGCCGAGGGCATCGCGATCGAGGCGAACCTCGACAAGGGCCGTGGTCCGGTGGCGACCGTGCTGGTGCAGCGCGGCACGCTCCGGGTCGGCGACTCGATGGTGGTCGGTCCGGCGTACGGCCGGGTCCGGGCCATGCTCGACGAGCACGGCAACAACGTCGAGGAGGCGACCCCGTCGCGTCCGGTCCTGGTGCTCGGTCTGACCGCGGTACCGGGTGCCGGTGACAAGTTCCTGGTGGTCGACGACGACCGCCGGGCCCGGCAGATCGCCGAGAAGCGGGAAGCCCGGGCCCGGGCGGCGGCCAACGCCAAGCGTCGCGTCCGTCGTACCCTCGAGGACTTCATGGCCTCGATGGAGAAGGGCGAGACCCAGGAGCTGCTGCTCATCCTCAAGGGCGACGTGTCCGGTTCGGTCGAGGCGCTGGAGGACGCGCTGGTCCGGATCGAGGTCGGCGACGAGGTGTCCCTGCGGATCATCGACCGCGGTGTCGGTGCGATCAACGAGAACGACGTCAACCTGGCCATCGCGTCGAACGCCGTCATCATCGGCTTCAACGTGCGGCCGGCGGGCAAGGCCGGTGACCTGGCCGAGCGCGAGGGCGTGGATGTCCGGTACTACTCGGTCATCTACTCGGCGATCGACGACATCGAGGCCGCCCTGAAGGGCATGCTCAAGCCGATCTACGAGGAGGTCACTCTGGGCCAGGCGGAGATCCGGGAGATCTTCCGCTCCTCGAAGGTGGGCAACATCGCCGGTTGCTGGGTGACCAGTGGACTCATCCGCCGCAACGCCAAGGTCCGGTTGATCCGGGACGGCGCGGTGGTGCTGGACAACACCGAGCTGTCGTCGCTGAAGAGGTTCAAGGACGACGCGTCCGAGGTCCGCGAGGGCTTCGAGTGCGGTCTGACCATCAACGGCTACAACGACATCAAGATCGGCGACGTGGTCGAGGCCTTCGAGCTTCGCGAGAAGCCGCGTAACTGACAGCAGTCGGTGCCCGGGTGCTCCGGGCACCGGAGTAACGTCCGGAGAGGTGGAAACCCTGCCTCTCCGGACGTTGTTCATGAATGAGGGAGTGAGCCCTGATGGGTGAAGCAAGGGCGAAGCAGCTCGCCGACCGGATCCAGGTGCTCGTGGCCGAGTTGCTCGAGCGCCGGGTGAAGGACCCGCGGCTCGGCTTCGTCACCGTGACCGACGCCCGGCTGACCGGCGACCTGCGGGAAGCCAGTGTCTTCTACACGGTGTACGGCGACGAGCAGGAGCGTGCCTCCACCGCGGCGGCCCTGGAGTCGGCGCGCGGGCTGATCCGCAGCGAGGTCGGCAAGGCGCTCGGCCTGCGGCACACTCCGAGCGTGGCGTTCTTCCTGGACGCCGTACCGGAGAGCGCCGGGCACATCGAGGAGCTGCTGGAGAAGGCCCGGCTGGCCGACGCCGAGGTGGCCAAGAGCGCTGCGAACGCGAAGCCGGCCGGCGAGGCGGACCCCTACAAGCGCCGCGAGGACGATGACAGCGACGACGAGTGAGCCCAGCGTTGCCGATGGCATCGTTGTGGTGGACAAGCCGGCGGGTCTGACCTCCCACACTGTGGTGGCGCGGATTCGCCGGCTGGCCGGCACCCGGAAGGTCGGGCACGCCGGCACGCTGGACCCGATGGCGACCGGCGTGCTGGTCGTGGGGCTCAACCGGGCTACTCGGTTGCTCGGGCATCTCCAGCTGGCCGACAAGTCGTACGACGCGACCGTGCTGCTCGGCGCGACCACGACGACTGACGACGCCGAGGGCGAGATCGTCTCGACCGCGCCGGTCGACGGCGTGACGGCCGAGGCGATCGAGGCTGCGGTGGCTGGCTTCCGCGGTGAGATCTCGCAGGTGCCGTCGAAGGTGTCCGCGATCAAGGTCGACGGACGGCGCGCGTACGAACGCGTGCGGGCCGGCGAGGAGGTCGCGCTCAAGGCCCGCAGCGTGACGGTCTCCCGGTACGACGTCCTCGACGTACGCCCGGTGTCGTCGGGGATCGAGGTCGACATCTCGGTCGACTGCTCCAGCGGCACCTACATCCGGGCCCTCGCCCGCGACCTCGGCGCCGAGCTCGGCGTCGGCGGTCACCTCACCGCGCTGCGCCGTACCCGGGTGGGCTCCTTCGACCTGTCCGTCGCCCACACGCTCGAGTCGCTGGCCGGCTCCTTCGACTGGCTCCCGATCGCCGAGGTGGCCGCGGGCACCTTCCCCCGCTACGACGCCGACGCCACCCAGTCCGCCGCCATCCGCACCGGTCGCCCCCTCCCCGGCCTCAACCTCCCCGCCGGCCAAACCGCCATGTTCGACCCGACCGGCACCTTCCTGGCCCTCTACGAACCCCACGGCCCCCTCGCCAAACCAACCGCCGTCTTCGTGAGTTAGCCGTACGGATCGGCGGGCCCGCCTGGCGGCCCCAAACAGCGTCTGGGCCGATCGGGGCTACTTCGGCGACGCTCGTGGGGGAGAGTCGCGGCCCGGCGCATTCGGCGGGGCTGTCCGGGTAGTGGGGTATTTTGCCGCCAGGCGAACACCCTCAGACTAGGCCGATCCGGACCGGTCGGTGCCGGAATCTGGGCGAAGTCATCCGCTCAGCGGACGGTCCCGCAGGAAAATCCCCTGCTTCGGGTGACTCCAGCCGTGTTGCCGACGGCTACGGTGACCGATGATGGGTTGCGATCCGCAACAACTCGTGGCGAGGGTCAAACGATTGTCCAAGGCAAGGATTCGCTCCGTACGACGACACCGGTCAGCCGGCCTCGTCGTACTGCTGTTCGGCCTGTTGGCAGTGGGTTCGGCGTACGCCGCCGTCGTGCCTGACAACGCGGTCGCGGACCACTCCTCCCAGTCGCAGACCATCGAGGAGGGCCGGAAGCTCTTCGCGGTCGGCTGCGCCAGCTGCCACGGCCTGAACGCCGAGGGTGCCGGCAACAGTGAGGGCGAGATGGCCGGACCGTCGCTGATCGGTGTCGGCGCGGCCGCGGTCGACTTCCAGGTCGGCACCGGCCGGATGCCCGCGACGCAGCCCGGCGCCCAGGTCCCGGCCAAGGAACCGGCCTACACGCAGGCGGAGATCGAGGCCCTCTCGGCGTTCGTCGCGTCTCTCGCTCCAGGCCCGGCCGTGCCCGCGCCGGAGGCGTACGACATCAGCAACGTCACCGACGAGCAAGTGACACGTGGTGGCGAGCTGTTCCGCACCAACTGCACGGCGTGCCACAACTTCGCCGGCCGCGGCGGCGCGCTCCCGAACGGCCGCTACGCACCCTCGCTGATGGAGAGCACGCCCAAGCACATCTACCAGGCGATGCTGACCGGCCCGCAGCAGATGCCGGTCTTCTCCGACCAGGTGCTGCAGCCGGAGGACAAGCGCGACATCATTGCCTACATCGTCGCCCTGCAGGAGGAGCGGGATCCGGGTGGGTTCGGTCTCGGCCGCCTCGGCCCGGTCTCCGAGGGACTGTGGGGCTGGCTGGTCGGGATCGGCCTGCTGGTTGCCGTCGCGGTCTGGATCGGCGCGAATGGCATGAAGGCCAAGGGCAGCAAGCCACCGTCCTGATCGATCTCATCCACTGCGGGTGATCAGGCGTCAGCGCGCCGTCGGCATGATGCCAAGGGTGGCCAGTGCAGAGACTGTCTCGGGTACGTCATCGGCACAAAAACTGACCTTCATGACCATGACCGCCATGGTCGTGGGCTCGATGGTGGGCGCGGGGGTGTTCTCGTTGCCGCGCCGGTTCGCCCAGGAGACCGGGGTCGCGGGGGCGCTGATCGCCTGGGCTATCGCGGGCACCGGCATGCTGATGCTCGCCTTCGTCTTCCAGACCTTGGCGATCCGCAAGCCCGAGCTCGACGCCGGCGTGTACGCCTACGCGAAGGCCGGTTTCGGCGAGTACCTCGGCTTCTTCTCGGCGTTCGGCTACTGGGCCAGCGCGTGCGTCGGCAACGTGACCTACTGGGTGCTGATCATGTCGACGGTCGGTGCGCTGTGGTCGCCGCTGGGTGACGGCGACACCTGGGTGGCCGCCGCCCTGTCGACGGTCGGGATCTGGGTGTTCTACCTGCTGATCCGGCGCGGGGTGAAGGAGGCCGCGATCATCAACCGGATCGTCACCGTCGCGAAGCTGGTGCCGATCCTGGTGTTCATCCTGATCGCGGCGATCTACCTGGACCCGCAGGTGTTCGCCGACAACTTCAACGGCGCCGGCTACGGGTCGCTCTACGACCAGGTCACCGGGACGATGCTCGTCACCGTCTTCGTCTTCCTGGGCGTGGAGGGGGCGAGCGTGTACTCGCGGCACGCCGAGCGCCGCGAGGACGTCGGCCGGGCCACGGTTCTCGGCCTGCTCAGCGTGCTGGCCGTCTTCGCCTCGGTGACCGTGGTGTCGTACGGCATCCTGCCGATCGAGGAGATCGCCGAGCTGCGGCAGCCGTCGATGGCCGGGGTGCTGGAGGCGGCGGTCGGGCAGTGGGGCGAGGTCTTCGTCAGCGTCGGCCTGATCGTGTCGGTGCTCGGCGCCTACCTGGCCTGGACGATGATGGCCGCCGAGGTGCTGTTCGTGGCCGCGCTCGACGACGACATGCCGCGGTTCCTGCGCCAGTCCAACGCCGCCGACGTACCGACCGCGGCGTTGCTGATGACGACGATCCTGATCCAGATCGTCCTGGTGGTCACGTTGTTCTCCGAGGACGCGTTCAACTTCGCCCTCGACCTGACGAGCGCGCTGAGCCTGATCCCGTTCCTGCTCGCGGCGGGCTACGCGCTGAAGCTGGCGGTCACCCGCGAGACCTACGCCGACGCGCCGGAGGGGCACAGCCGCGAGCTGGTGGTCGGCGGGCTGGCCACGATCTACACCGCGTTCCTGCTGTACGCCGCCGGTCCCAAGTTCATCCTGTTGTCGTTCATCATCTACGCCCCCGCGAGCGTCCTGTTCGTGATGGCCCGCCGCGAGCAAGGCCGCCGGCTGTTCACCCCCGGCGAGCTCGTCATCCTCGCCGTCTCGGTCCTCGGCGCCGTCCTCGGTGTCATCGCCCTCGCGACCGGCTGGATCACGATCTGAGCCGGTCCGGCCCGCACGCAGCAAGGAGTCGATCCGCATGACCAGTCACGACACGACCTCGACGTACGGCGTCCACTCCGAAGTCGGCCGGCTGCGCAAGGTTCTCGTCTGCTCGCCCGGGCTGGCGCACCGCCGGCTCACCCCCACCAATGCGGGGGACCTGCTGTTCGACGACGTGATGTGGGTGGAGAACGCACAGCGTGATCACGCCGACTTCGTGAACAAGCTGTCGAACCGCGGGGTCGAGGTGGTCGAGCTGCACAACCTTCTGGCCGAGACGGTGGCGGCGCCGGAGGCGCGGTCGTGGTTGCTGGACCGCAAGATCGTCGCCAACGACGTCGGCCTCGGCCTGGTCGACGGGACCCGGAACTTCCTGGAGACGCTGGAGCCCCGGCAACTCGCCGAGTACCTGATCGGCGGCCTCGCCACCTCGGACCTGCCGGAAGACTTCCGCACCGGCTACATCGGCCTCGCCCGGGAGGCGACCGGCGCCCGCGAGTACCTGATGCCGCCGCTGCCCAACACCCTCTACACCCGCGACACGACCTGCTGGCTGTACGGCGGTCTGACGCTGAACCCGCTGTACTGGCCGGCGCGGCACGACGAGACCCTGCTGATGAAGGCGATCTACCAGTTCCACCCCGACTTCGCCGGCTCGACCGTGTGGTGGGGTGACCCGGAGCTGTCGTGGGGACGGGCGACGTTCGAGGGCGGCGACATCATGCCGGTCGGGAACGGCGTCGTACTGATGGGGATGAGCGAGCGGACCTCGCGGCAGGCGATCACCCAGGTCGCGGCGGCGCTGTTCGAGAAGGGCGCGGCCGAGCACGTCGTGGTGGCCGGGATGCCGAAGCTGCGGGCGGCGATGCACCTGGACACCGTGCTGACGTTCGCCGATCGCGACATCGTCACGGTGTACCCGGCGATCATGGACGCCGTCCACACCTTCTCGTTGCGGCCGGCGGACACCGCGCCCGGCGTCGAGGTGGTGGACGAGGGATCGCGGCGGTTCGTGGAGGTCGTGGCCGCGGCGCTCGGGCTGCCGGCGCTGCGGGTCCTGGAGACGGGCGGCGACGTGTACGAGTCCGAACGCCAGCAGTGGGACAGCGGCAACAACGCGGTCGCGGTCGAGCCGGGCGTGGTCTTCACGTACGACCGGAACACCCGGACGAACACGCTGCTGCGCCAGGCCGGCGTCGAGGTGATCACGATCGTCGGCGCCGAGCTGGGCCGCGGCCGCGGCGGCGGTCACTGCATGACGTGCCCGATCATCCGCGATCCGGTCGACTTCTGATGACCGAGCCGGTGCAGTCCAGCCCGCGGCATCAGCGGGACTGGTCGCCGCTGCTGGTGGCCGTGCTGGTCCTCGGGATCGTCGCGGTCGTAGCCTCGGTCGGGTGGGCGCGGAGCAGCGTGCGGCGGTGTGACGCCAATTCCGTGGCGGAGACCGCGATGCCGTCGGTGGTGACGATCTACGTGCAGTCCAGCACGGGCGGGGGCGGCAACGGGTCCGGTCAGTTCCTCGACACCGAGGGACACATCCTGACCAACAACCACGTCATCTCCGCGGCCGCCACCGGCGGCACCATCACCGTGCTGCGGCCGAACGGCGAGGAACTGCCCGCGACCCTGGTCGGGCGGGACATCCAGACCGACCTCGCGGTCATCTCGGTCACGCCCAAGTCGGCGGTGACGCCGATCGAGTTCGGTCCGGCGCCGGACGTCGGCGACCAGGTCTTCGCGATCGGCGCCCCGTTGGGCCTGACGGACACGATCACGGCCGGCGTGGTGAGCGCGCTCGGCCGGTCGGCCCGGGTCCCGGCGGACAACAACACCACTGCGTTGCTCACCTCGGCGATCCAGACCGACGCGTCGATCAACCCGGGCAACAGCGGCGGGACGCTGGCCGACTGTCGTGGCCGGCTGGTCGGTGTGCCGACGGCCGGCGCGACCGCCAGCGACTCACGGGGCGTGCCTGTGGCCGGGAGCATCGGGCTGGGGTTCGCGATCCCGGCCGACACGGCGCAGACGATCGCCGACAAGCTGATCGCGGACGGCCGCGTCGTCCACGGGTACTTCGGGTTGGCCGTCGTACCCCTGTCGCGCGGTGACAGCGCCATCAACCCGGACGCGCTCTACGTGGTGGCCGCGCCCCCTGCTGGGCCTGGCGCGGCGGCCGGTCTGCGCCGCGCCGACGTGATCACCGCCCTCGACGGCGAGGCCGTCACCAGCGCCGACCAGCTCCAGGAGATCTCCCTGAACAAGCAGCCGGGTGCGACGGTCCAGGTCGACTTCGAACGCGCCGGCGTGGCCCAGACGACCACGGTCACCCTCGGCCGGCAGCCGGACCCGGCCTTACCGGGAACCGGCTGACTGTCGGTGGCGCCGTTTACGGTCGGAGGATGAGATACGGCTTCGTGATGGCGTACGGCGATGCGCGGGCGGCGGCTGAGTTGGCGGCGCTCGCCGAGGAGCACGGGTGGGACGGGTTCTTCGTCTGGGAGTCGATCTGGGGGATCGACGCCTGGGCGATGCTGGCCGCGGCGGCGATGACGACCGAGCGGATCCGGCTCGGCACGATGCTGACGCCGTTGCCGCGCCGAAAACCGTGGGACGTGGCCGGGCAGACGTCGACCGTGGACAACCTGAGCAACGGGCGGGTGAACCTGGTGGTCGGGCTCGGGGTCACCGGGGAGGACCGGTTCTGGCTGTTCGAGGACGATCCGGGGCGCAAGGTCCGTGCTGAGCTGATGGACGAGTCGCTGGAGATGCTGCAGCACCTGTGGCGCGACCAGCCCTTCGAGTACGCCGGCAAGCACTACCGCTCGCGCAAGATCCCCGACCTGATGCCGCCCGCCCCACCGCCCCCGGTCCAGCAGCCGCGCATCCCGACCTGGGTGGTCGGCGCCTGGCCCCGCCCGAAGTCGATGCGCCGGGCAGCCCTCCAAGACGGCTGGCTCCCCAACTACGCGCCCGTCCTCCAGCCCGGCGAGACCCCTGGTGAGCTGACTCCCGAACACCTCACCGAGGCCATCACCTGGATCCGCGAGGAACGCGCCACTCACGGCCTGACCATGGACGACTACGACATCGTGGTCGAAGGCACCACGAAACCCGACGACGCCGACACGGTCCGTCCGTGGTCCGAGGCAGGCGCCACCTGGTGGATAGAAGCCGACTGGTCGTCGATGGACCCCACCGAAGTCCGCGCCGCCGCCGAAAGCCGTCTCAAAGCAGGCCCGCCCCGCGTCAGTAGGTGAGCGGTTGGACGGTGCCGGTGGTGCCGTTGAGGGTCAGTGGCTGGCCGTCGTGGAGGGTGGTCGTGGCGTGGGGGACGCCGAGTACGGCGGGGATGCGGTGCTCGCGGGCGACGATTGCGGCGTGGGAGAGCAAGCCGCCGGTCTCGGTGACCACACCGGCGACGACACCGAACAGCGGAGTCCACGCCGGGTCCGTGAACCGGCACACGAGGATGTCACCGGGCACCACCCGACCGAAGTCCGCAGGCCCCCGCACGACCCGAGCAGTCCCCGAAGCCACTCCAGCACTCCCACCGGTCCCACGCAGCCCAGGCATTTCGCTGGTGTGGTCGGAGGTTGGGAGCGGAGCTGTGATCGGTCGGGATTGCAGGAGCCAGAGTTGGTCATTCGACAAGGCGAACTCGATGTCTTGTGGGGCGCCTAGGTGGTCGGCGACGTCGGCGGCCAGCTGGGTCAGGCGTAGCAGTTGCGAGTCGCTGAGGCAGAGGCGATCGCGGTCGGCGGAGGGGACCTCCGTCGGGGTGCGGCCGTCGAGGCGGGTCTGTTTGGTGCCGAGGCGGCGGCTGAGGACCTCGGACCGGGTGGTTTTGAAGGTGTCGGGGGTGACGTGGCCGCGGACTACGGACTCGCCTAGACCCCACGAGGCTTCAATCACGGTTGGGGTTCCGGTGAAGACAACTCCGGCGACGTCGGCGTCGACGTGTTGCTGGACCAGAACGGCCATCTCCGGGAGGCCGGTCGAGCGGTAGGCGATCGCGCGGTCGGACCAGAGCGACGCCCAGACAGCAGACACGCAGGCGGCGACTCCCGCGCGGCCGACGGCCAGGAACGAGTCGTGCTGACCGGCGGCTGACGCAGTCGCGGTGTCCTCGTTCGACGCCGAGGAACGTACGGCGAACGCGTGGCTCCCGAGTCCCTCCAGAGCTGCCTCCACCTCGTCCAGCACGTCTGATGGCAGAGGTTGCGAGCTGATCAGACGTCGTACCTCGGCTGGGCCGTGTTCGGACAGTACCGCGGGCAGGTCCAGACGCCTCGTCACCGCTCGATAGACCTCGACGGGTACGACGAAGCCGGCCGGGACCGGGAAACCGGCGCGGAGCAGCGGGCCGAGGACGGCAGCCTTGCCGCCGGCCTGCTCTGGGGTGGCCTCGGTGAGGGGGACGATCACGAGCACCTCTTCAACACGATGTTGACAACATTCTGTTGAATGATCCAGGGTTCTGGGGTGGAGAGCAACTACCTCGATGATCAAGCGCAGGCTCGACGGGAGCACGACGCGCGCCGTCTCCTGCTCGAACGCGGCGCCGACCAGTTGGCCCGGCGTCCGTGGCAGCACGGCTCGATGCCGCCGTCCGCGGTCGACCTCATCCAGTTCGTCCTGTGGCAGTCCACCGAGGAGCAGGCGGAACGGGACGCGGCGCTGGCCGGCCTGCGATTGCTGGCGGCAGCGCGGGCGGAGCTCGAGCAGCTCGAGACCGGGCTGATGTTCACCGCGCGCGGGCTGGGGCTGACGTGGGCCGAGATGGCACGGGCGCTCGGTCTGAACTCCCCACAGGCATGCCAGCAGCGGCTAGACCGGCTAGCCGCACGGAGCATGCCATCGACCGATGGGGAGGAGCGATGACCCACGTGTCCACACCCGAGTTGCTTGCGTTGCATGCGGTGCGCCTGTTGGGGGTGGCGGACGACGAGGCGGTTGCAAGGCGGTTTGCGCTCGATCCCGCGGTTGCGAAGGAGTTGCTGCTCGACGGCCAGGCCTTCGGCTGGGTGACCTGGAGCGAGTTCGCCGGGATCGGCGGCTGGTCGCTGACAGCTGCCGGTCGCGCCGAGAACGAGCGCGGGCTGAGGGCCGAGCTCGAGGCCAGAGGTGGCGTGCAGGCCGTCGAGGACGGCTACGGGGAGTTCCTGCCGCTCAACGCCCGCCTGCAGAAGGCCTGCACGCAGTGGCAGTTGCGACCCACGGCCGACGACCCGCTCGCGTTCAACGACCACACCGACGCGGGCTGGGATCAGCAGGTCGTCGACGAGCTGGCGGACCTGGCCGACCGCCTGCAACCACTGGCCGACCAGCTCGCGACCCACCTGGACCGGTTTGACGGCTACCACCGAAGGTTCGCCGCCGCGCTCGACCGCGCCCGAGCCGGCGACCACGCCTGGATCGACCAGACCAGCGTCGACTCCTGCCACAAGGTCTGGTTCGAGCTCCACGAGGACCTGATCGCCACGCTGAACGTGTCCCGAGGCTGAACGCGGGCTGGTTACGCTGGTGGGGTGCGCTCGCGTCCGACACTGCAATGGGTTCCCGGCCCTGACGTGTTGGCGTTGGAGCCAGGTACGGCGGATGTCGCCCCGATCGCGGACGTCGTGGCCGCCGGCGAGGTCGTCGTACTGACCGGCGCGGGCATCTCCACCGAGTCGGGGATCCCGGACTATCGCGGTGAGACCGGCAGCCTGCGGACCCACACACCGATGACGTACGGCGACTTCGTGGCGAGCGAATCGGGTCGCCAGCGGTACTGGGCGCGCAGCCATCTCGGCTGGCGCACGATCGCGCGCTCCGCCCCGAATGACGGCCACCGAGCCGTCGCCACCCTCCAGGCGAGCGGCTACCTCGACGGCGTCATCACCCAGAACGTCGACGGCCTCCACCAGGCCGCCGGTGCGCGGGACGTGATCGAGCTGCACGGCAACCTCGACCGGGTGCTCTGCCTCCAGTGCCGGACGACGTCGGCCCGCGAAGCCCTCGACCAGCGGCTCCGCGCTGCGAACCCGGAGTTCGAGGCCGAGGTCACCCGGATCAACCCGGACGGCGATGCGGAGCTCCCCGAGGAGGCCGTGCGCGGCTTCCGGGTCGTGGACTGCACGGTCTGCGGGGGAGTGCTGAAACCCGACGTGGTGTTCTTCGGCGAGAACGTGCCGAAACCGCGGGTCGAGCGCTGCTACCGCCTGATCGACGCCGCGGCCTCGCTGCTCGTTCTCGGCTCGTCCCTGACCGTGATGTCCGGCTTCCGCTTCGTCCGGCACGCCGCGAAGGCGGGGAAACCGGTCCTGATCATCAACCAGGGCGTCACCCGCGGCGACCCGTACGCCGCCCAGCGCGTGAACCTCCCGCTCGGCCGGGCACTCATCGAGCTGACGCAGCTGCTCTGAAAACACCACCGGGCCGTGCCACGCGTGAGGTGGCTCGGCCCGGGGTCCGCCGTACGGATTGGAAAGGGTCAGCGTTGCGCGCTGGTCCGTAGGCGGTCTGGGGAGGCCTCTACGGCCTTGGGTGAGGCTGCCGCTTGCCGCGCCAGTTCCTTGCCGCGGGCAGCCCACGCGGCTTGCTCGGCGGCGGTCACCACGGCCGGGTCGCCACTCAGCGTCTTCGCGGTCAGCGACGCGACGCCGGCCTGTCCTTCGTAGCGCGGGTGGTAGTTCAGTGCCCGCAGCGGGTTGATTTCCTTGCCCTGGATCCACGCCTGACCGTCCGGAGCGCAGGCGTCATGGCCGGTCGACGGCCCGAAGGTGTCGACGTACGTCGCTCCGGTCGCGGCAGCCGCGGACGCGATGGCGCCGTTCAGGGCCTGCTCGATCGAGTACAGGTAGGCGTAGTCGCCGTCCGCGAACGGCAGGATCGCCGGGCAGGTGCCGTGCTCGGGCGCGATCTTCGGGTAGCCGATCAGCGCGATCGTTGCCTTCGGCGACCGCTCCTTGATGCCTTGGACAACGGCCGTGATCCGGACCTGGGTCTGGGCGATCCGCGCCCGCAGCGTGTCGACGCCGTCGACGGTGAAGTGCGCCTTGCAGGGCGCGCCGGCCGGATCACTGGCCCGCAACCCCGGGCAGGTGCCGATGATGTCGCCGAACACCCCGAAGTCGTTGCCGCCGATCCCCAGCGTCACCAGGTCTGTGTCCGGCCGCAACGCGTCGAACTGCGGGCGGGCGGTGCCGAGGACCGTGCTCTGCGGCTGCGTCATGTTCGTGGTGTCCGCGCCGCCGCAGCTCACGTCGGTGAGCTGGTAGACCCGCAGTTGCGCGGCGAGCAGCTTCGGGTAGTTGCCGAAGGACCGCACACAGCCGAGGGACAGCAGGTCCGGCAGCGGAACGAGCGGCGCCGACGTGTAGGAGTCGCCGAGGGCCACGTAGTTCTTGAAGAGCGGCTCCTCCCACGAGGCGGAGGCCGGCGTGGCGGCGATCGCCGTACCGGGAAAGAGCAACAGCGCCACGGCAATGGCGGCAACTCGACGGAGCTTCACCGGTGACCTCCCCGGAATCGACGGTGCCGACACACCCTAAGTTGAGTGACACGCCGATTACAAGGGGTGACCGTGGACCTGCTGCGCCCACCGCGGCTGTGGCATGGAATCCTGCTGTCATGCGTGTCTGGCACGGTTTGGACCAGGTGGAGCCGGAGTTCGGCCCCTCGGTCGTCACCATCGGCAACTTCGACGGCGTGCACCGGGGACACCAGGAGGTGCTCGCGCACGCCAAGGCGCGAGCGGCCGAGCTGGGTGGCCTGCCGGTGGTCGCGCTCACCTTCGACCCGCACCCGATGGCCGTACTGCGGCCGGACCGGGCGCCCGCGATGCTGAGTGAGCCCGCGGACCGGGCCGGGCTGCTCGGCCGGCACGGCGCCGACGCCGTGCTGATCCTGCCGTTCGACAAGGACGTGTCGAACTGGTCGCCGGAGGAGTTCATCGAGCGCGTCCTGGTCGGCACGCTGCACGCCAAGGCGGTCGTGGTCGGCGAGAACTTCCGCTTCGGCCACAAGGCCGCCGGGCACGTGGACACGCTGGTCGAGGCCGGGGCGACGCACGGGTTCCAGGTCGAGGGGCTGAGCCTGGCCGGGGACGCGCAGCCGTGGTCGTCGACGTACATCCGGGGCCGGATCGCCGAGGGCGACGTCGAGGCGGCCGCGGCGGCGCTCGGCCGGCCGCTGCGGGTCACCGGCGTCGTCGTCGAGGGGGACAAGCGGGGCCGGGAGCTCGGGTTCCCGACCGCGAACATCCCCGCCGACCCGCAGGCCGCGGTCCCGCTGGACGGCGTGTACGCGGGCTGGCTGACCGTGCTCGAGCCGGTTCCGGGCGGGCCGTCGTACCCGGACCCACTGCCGGCCGCGATCAGCGTGGGCAGCAACCCGACCTTCGACGGCGTGGACCGGCGGGTGGAGTCGTACGTGCTGGACCGCGACGACCTGGAGCTGTACGGCGCCCGGATCGCGGTGGACTTCGTCGCCCGGCTGCGCGGCACCCAGATCCGGTTCGACACCGTCGACGAGCTGATCTCCCAGATCAAGTCCGACGCCGACCAGGCACGCCGCATCTTGACGGGGAATTAGGGTGACGCGTCCACGGACTGATACGCTGGCTGCTGCCGTCTGAACGGCCGCGGACAGAGAGTGCTCGGGTGAAGAATGCCCCGGTGCGCCGCGCAACGGAAATCGAGAGGAACTCCGTGTCATCTGTTGATGCCGCCACGAAGAAGAAGATCATGGGTGAGTACGCCCTGACCGAGGGTGACACCGGGTCTCCCGAGGTCCAGGTCGCGCTGCTGACGCACCGCATCACGCACCTCACCGAGCACCTGAAGGAGCACAAGCACGACCACCACAGCCGTCGTGGCCTGCTGCTGCTCGTCGGCCAGCGCCGCCGGCTGCTGAACTACCTGGCGAAGAAGGACATCAACCGCTACCGATCCCTGATCGAGCGGCTCGGCCTCCGCCGTTGACGTCGCGAGGAGCGGCCCCCGACCCCGGGTGGCCGCTCCTGGCGTATCCGCGCCCAGGCACGGATCCCACAACTGAATAACGAAGCACGCAAGACGAACGAGGCGACGCGAAGCGCGTGGCGGGAGGACGACCGGTCCTCGGTAGTGGCCTTCGGGTGCGGCTGGAACACAGCCACCCGCGGGCCTCGATCGAAGACCGGCACCCCGGAAGCTCGCGCCTCGCAGTCGTCACACTGTGAGAGAGGGGTATCCCGTGACGGGATCCACCGGTACGCCCATGGAGGGCGCCGAATTCGCTGAGGCCGTCATCGACAACGGCAGCTTCGGCACCCGCACCATCCGCTTCGAGACGGGCCGCCTGGCCCAGCAGGCCGCCGGTTCGGCGGCCGCCTACCTCGACGGCGACACGATGGTGCTGTCGGCCACCACGGCCAGCAAGAAGCCCAAGGACCAGTTCGACTTCTTCCCGCTGACGGTCGACGTCGAGGAGCGGATGTACGCCGCGGGCCGCATTCCCGGCTCGTTCTTCCGCCGGGAGGGCCGTCCGTCCGAGGAGGCCATCCTGACCTGCCGGCTGATCGACCGCCCGCTGCGGCCGTCGTTCGTGTCCGGCCTGCGCAACGAGATCCAGGTCGTCATCACGGTCCTGGCGCTGAACCCGGACAAGCTGTACGACGTGCTCGCCATCAACGCGGCGTCGATGTCGACCCAGCTGGCCGGCCTGCCGTTCTCCGGCCCGATCGGCGGCGTCCGCGTCGCCCTGATCGAGGGCCAGTGGGTGGCGTTCCCGACCCACACCGAGCTCGAGGACGCGGTCTTCGACATGGTCGTCGCGGGCCGGGTCACCGACTCCGGTGACGTCGCGATCATGATGGTCGAGGCGGAGTCCACCCCGGGCACCTTCGACGCGGTCGCCGGCGGCACCCAGGCGCCGACCGAGGAAATCGTCGCCGAGGGCCTGGAGGCCGCCAAGGGCTTCATCAAGACCCTGGTCGAGGCGCAGGCCGACCTGGCCGCGCGGGCCGCGAAGCCGACCGCCGAGTTCCCGGTCTTCCCGGACTACGCCGACGACGCGTTCGCCGCCGTCGAGGCCGCGGCCACCGAGGAGCTGGCGCAGGCGCTGACCATCGCCGGCAAGCACGAGCGCGAGGACGCCACCGACGCGGTCAAGGCCGCCGTGGTGGACAAGCTGGCCGCCGACTTCGAGGGCCGCGAGAAGGAGCTGTCCGCGGCGTTCCGGTCGCTGACCAAGAAGCTGGTCCGGCAGCGGGTGCTGAAGGACAAGGTCCGCATCGACGGCCGCGGGCTGGCCGACATCCGGCCGCTCAAGGCGCAGGTGCGGGTGCTCCCGCGGGTGCACGGCTCGGCGCTGTTCGAGCGTGGCGAGACCCAGATCATGGGTGTCAGCACGCTGAACATGCTCCGGATGGAGCAGCAGCTCGACACGCTCTCCCCGGAGACCCGCAAGCGCTACATGCACAACTACAACTTCCCGCCGTACTCGACCGGTGAGACCGGCCGGGTGGGTTCGCCGAAGCGCCGCGAGATCGGTCACGGCGCGCTGGCCGAGCGGGCCCTGGTGCCGGTGCTGCCGTCGCGTGAGGACTTCCCGTACGCGATCCGCCAGGTCTCCGAGGCGCTCGGCTCGAACGGGTCGACCTCGATGGGCTCGGTCTGCGCCTCCACCCTGTCGCTGCTGTCCGCCGGTGTGCCGCTGAAGGCGCCGGTCGCGGGTATCGCGATGGGCCTGATCTCGGGCGAGGTCGACGGCGAGACGGAGTACGTCGCGCTGACCGACATCCTGGGCGCGGAGGACGCGTTCGGCGACATGGACTTCAAGGTCGCCGGCACCAAGGACTTCGTCACCGCCCTGCAGTTGGACACCAAGCTGGACGGCATCCCGGCCAGCGTGCTGGCCGGCGCCCTGAAGCAGGCCAAGGACGCGCGGCTGACCATCCTGGACGTGATGGCCAAGGCCATCGACGCGCCGGGTGAGATGAGCGAGTTCGCGCCGCGGGTCATCTCGGTGAAGGTCCCGGTCGACAAGATCGGCGAGGTCATCGGCCCGAAGGGCAAGATGATCAACCAGATCACCGAGGACACCGGCGCCGACATCTCGATCGAGGACGACGGCACCGTCTACATCGGCGCGACCGACGGCCCGTCGGCCGAGGCCGCCCGGGCCGCGATCAACGCGATCGCGAACCCGACCATGCCGGAGAAGGGCGAGCGCTACCTGGGCACGGTCGTGAAGACGACCAACTTCGGTGCGTTCATCAGCCTGCTGCCGGGCAAGGACGGCCTGCTGCACATCTCGAAGCT
Source organism: Kribbella sp. NPDC050820 (assembly GCF_040653975.1). Classification (NCBI taxonomy): domain Bacteria; kingdom Bacillati; phylum Actinomycetota; class Actinomycetes; order Propionibacteriales; family Kribbellaceae; genus Kribbella; species Kribbella sp. NPDC050820. Next base: position 139,702 of record NZ_JBFAHB010000014.1, on the reverse strand, counting down.
GCGTCCGCTGGCCGGTGGCAAGCGGGTCGAGGCGGTCGAGGACGTGCTCTCGGTCGGCCAGAAGCTGCAGGTCGAGATCGCCGAGATCGACGACCGCGGCAAGCTCTCGCTGATCCCCGTGATCGAGGGCGAGGACGAGAAGAAGTCCGACGAGAAGGGCGCCGAGTCCGCCGAGTGACCCGAGCGATCACCAGCACCCTGCTGAGCCCGGAGGCGGGCGGTCCGGTGAAACGGACCGTCCTGCCCTCCGGGCTCCGGGTTCTGTCCCAGTCAGTCCCCGGCTTCCGGACCGTCACGTTCGGGGTCTGGGTCGGCGTCGGCTCCCGCGACGAGCCGGAGCAGCTGGCCGGCGCCACGCACTTCCTCGAGCACCTGCTGTTCAAGGGCACCGAGCGCCGCGACGCGCTGGAGATCTCCGCCTCGATCGACGCGGTCGGCGGCGAGATGAACGCGTTCACCGGCAAGGAGTACACCTGCTACTACGCGCGGGTGCTCGACTCCGACCTGCCGCTCGCGGTCGACGTCATCTGCGACATGATCACCTCCGCCACGATGACCGCCGCGGACGTGGAGAGTGAGCGCGGCGTCATCGACGAGGAGATCGCGATGCACGCCGACGAGACGTCGGACCACATCCACGACCTCTTCGCCGAGCAACTGTGGGGCAAGTCGCCGCTCGGCCGCTCGATCACCGGTACGCCGGAGACCGTCGCCGGGCTGTCCCGCCAGCAGGTCGTGGGCTGGTACCGCCGCCGCTACAAGCCGTCCAACATCGTCGTCTCGGTCGCCGGGAACGTCGACCACGCCGACGTGGTTCGCCTTGTCCGCAAGGCGTTCGAGCGGCACTGGGTCACCGGCGCGGCCGAGCCGGCTCCGGTGCGACGCGGTGCGTCCAAGCCGGTCCCGACGTACGGCGGGGTGCAGGTGCACCACCGCGACGTCGAGCAGGCACACCTGGTGCTCGGGATGCCGGGCCTGGTCCGCAGCGACGAGCGGCGGTACGTCGCCGGCGTGCTGCACGGGATCGTCGGTGGCGGCATGTCGTCGCGACTGTTCCAGGAGGTCCGGGAGAAGCGCGGCCTGGCGTACTCGGTGTTCACGTTCGGCTCGGCGTACGCCGACTCCGGCATGGTCGGCGTGTACGCGGGCTGCCTGCCGAAGAAGGCCGGCGAGGTGCTCGACGTGGTCCGCTCCGAGCTGGAGTCGATTGCCAGCGGCAACATCACGCCGGACGAGCTGCTCCGCGGCAAGGGCCAGATGCGCGGCTCGGTGGTGATGGGCCTGGAGGACACCGGCGCCAAGATGACCCGGATCGCCAAGGCCGAGCTGGTGTACGGCGAGCTGCCCACCGTCGACGAGATCCTGCGCCGGATCGACGCCGTCACCCTCGACGACGTCAGCCGGCTCGCCGCCGACCTGTACGCCGGCGCCCCCGTGCTGACCGTGATGGGCCCGTTCGACGAGGACACCACGGCCTTCACCCTCTGACCGCGCCGGGCGCATACTGGCGCCAAGGGGGCGGTTATGAGCACTGTGGCAGCGGACGTACATGCACTCAACGAGTTGGCCGCGGACTTCCGTGGCGACCTGATCCAGCCGGGGGACCCGGCGTACGACCAGCTCCGGAAGGTCTGGAACGGGTCGATCGACCGTCGGCCCGGGCTGATCGCACGCTGCACCGGAGTGGCCGATATCCGGGCGGGATTGACGTTTGCCCGCCGTACCGGCGGACCGGTGGCGGTTCGTGGGGGCGGGCACAGCTTCCCGGGGCACTCGACCTGTGACGGCGGGGTCCTGCTGGATCTCGCGCCGCTGAAGGGCATCCGGGTCGATCCGGTACGGCGTACCGCGCGAGCGCAGGCGGGTGTGCTGCTCGGGGAACTCGATCGCGAGACGCAGGCGTTCGGACTGGCCACGCCGGCCGGCATCGTCACCCACACCGGCCTGGCCGGGCTCACGCTCGGCGGCGGGATCGGGTGGCTGATGCGCAAGTACGGGCTCACCATCGACAACCTGCTCTCGGTCGACCTGGTCACCGCCGAGGGCGAGCTGCTGACCGCGAGTGAGGACGTCAACGCGGACCTGTTCTGGGGGATCCGCGGTGGCGGCGGGAACTTCGGCATCGTGACCGAGTTCGAGTTCCGGCTGCACCCGGTCGGCCCGATCCTCTACGCCGGCCCGATCATGTGGCCGATGACCGAGTCGCCACGGTTGCTGCGCTTCTACCGCGAGTGGATCACCGACATCCCCGACGACCTCACCACGGCAGTCATGCACCGGTGGATCCCGGCGGTGCCGGCGATCCCGTCCGAGCTGCACGGCCTGCCGGTCGTGGTCGTGCTGGCCTGCTACGCGGGCTCGATCGAGGACGGCGAACGGGTGCTGGCGCCGCTGAAGGCGTTCGCCCCGCCGCTGCTGGACCTGTGCGCGCCGAAGCCGTTCGTCGACCTGCAGGCGATGTTCGACCTGAGCTTCCCGCACGGCCGGTGGTACTACATGCGCTCGTCCGACGTCGCCGAGCTCACCGACGACGTGGTCGACGTCGCGGCCGCGCGCGGGTTCGCAATCAACGGGCCGCTCACGTCGTACCCGATCTTCCACCTGGGCGGCGCGATCTCCCGGGTCCCGGCGGACGCCACCGCGTTCGGCGGCCGTGACAGCGGACACACCTTCAACTTCGTCGGCTCCACCTTCGGCCCGGACGGCTTCGAGGAGCAGCGCCAGTGGACCAGAGACTCGTGGCAGGCGCTGGAACCGCACCAGACCGGCGTCTACGTCAACTTCCTCGGGGACGAGGGGGCCGGCCGCGTCCAGGACGCGTACGGCGCGACGACGTACGACCGCCTGCAGGCCCTGAAGCAGAAGTACGACCCGAACAACCTCTTCCACCTGAACCAGAACATCACCCCGCACTGATCGGCGTCGGGGAGCGACTGCTCGATGAGGTAACTCCGGTGTGATGGCCTAAGGTGTCCGCCGTGAGGTCGGAGGCCGGAGCGAACACGTTGCGTAGGCAAACCGTGTTGCTTCTTGGCGTAATCGTGGTCGCGGGTGGGCTCGCCGCGTGGTGGGTGCTGTCCGCGGGACGGGTCGCGAACGAGGGGTTCGACCTCACCGACGAGGGCTACTACCTGCTGTCGTACCGCTGGTGGGACCAGAACCCGCTGGCGCTGACCGGGGTGCAGTACCTGTACGGGCCGATCTTCGAGTGGCTCGGGTACGACATCGTCGGGTTGCGGTTCTTCCGGCTGTTCACCGTGGTCGCCGTACACCTGGTCTTCGGCTACAGCTTCATGCGCTGGCTGCGCGGCCGCCGGCCGGGTGCGCCGCCGACCAGGCTGTGGGAGCTGGCCGGGATGGCGACCATCCTGGCGGCCGGTGGGATGTGTTACAGCTGGCTGCCGATGTCGCCCGGGTACAACGACGTCATCCTGCTCGGCGCGCTGACGCTGGTCGCCTGCGTGCTGTGGATGGCGAGCGCGGTCGACCGCGGTACGCCGGTGCCGTTCTGGGTGCTGATGGGCGCCGGGGTCGTCATCGGCGTGATGGTGCTGGCGAAATGGACCTCGGTCGTGGTGATCGGGCTGATCGTGATCGCGGCCGTGATCGTGCTGACCGGGCAGGGCTGGCGGGCTGTTGCCCGGGGCATCGGCCTCAGCCTGGCCGGGCTGGCGCTGACAGCGCTGGTGGTGCAGCTGTTCGTGGTCCGGCTGAACGTCGCGGTGCCGGGGATCATGGCCGTGAACAGGTTCATCGCGGAGACGTCGTACTCGCCGACCGCCTTGCTCGAGGTCTACTGGTCGACCGGTCTCGAACTGCTCGGCAAGACTCTCCGTGAGCACGCGGTCCTGCTCGCGGCGGCCGCCGTCGCGGTGATCGGCCGGTGGCGCTGGTTGCGCATCGCCGCCGGGGTTCTCGTCGCTCTCGGGTTCATTCTCTCGGTACGGCGAGTCGTCGTCGACGATGCCGCGGTCGGCGGGTCGGCGCACACGTCGGACTACACCGTCACGCTGCTGGCCGCCGTACTGGTCGGGCTGGTGACGGCTGTTGCGGCGGTGCTCGCGGGCCGGTACGGGCTGACCCGGCGGTCGACGTTGAGCCGGGAGAAGGCGCGCGGGTGGGTCGTCCTCGGACTGCTCGTGGTCCTGCCGATGGTGCAGGCGTTCGGGACGAACAACCCGCTGTACACGATCGGGTTCAACGCGTTCGCCTCCTGGGTGGCGGTGATGATCGCGGTGCTGACCGGGATCTGGACGGTCCCGGTGGTGGCTCGGGTGACCGTCGGCCTGGTCACGGTGGCTTCGATCGTCGCGGTGGCGTCGATCTCGTACAGCGGGATGTTCCTGCACCCGTACCGCTCGGTCGGGCATGCCGAGCTGACCGAGCCGGCCGCGCTGGAACCGCTGAAGGGGCTCTATCTCCAGCCCTCGGCAGCGCAGAACTACGCCGCCCTGGAGGCCGAACTGCGGCCGTACCTCCAGCCGTCCGGCCGCCCGATCCTCGCCTTCGACAAGATGGCCGGCCTGGTCCTGCTGCTGCAGGGCAAACCGGTCGGCGAGGCGTGGGTGGCGCCGAAGGAACGCAACCGGACGGCCGCCGGGATCGAGGAGGTCTGCCGGGACGGGCAGCCGTGGAGCCCGGGCCGCCCGCCGGTCATCCTGCTGAACCGCGCCATCTCCGACGTCGAGATCACCGCGCTGCGTGCCTGCGCGCTCGACTTCACCGCGGACTACGAACTGCTCGCGCCGAAGCAGAAGACGATGAACCTGCAGGTCTACGTGCCGCGCGCCGAACGGGACACCAAGACGCCCTGACGCCCGGGGGCAGGCCTGACCGGGGTGGTGGGGCGGGGAAGGAATCAGCGCAGATGAGATCCTTGGGCGGTCGAAGTCTGTCGAAAGGGTGCGGATGATCAAGGTCGGTGTGCTGGGGGCCAAGGGCAAGATGGGCGCTCAGACGTGCCTCGCGGTGGAAGAAGCCGGCGACTGCGAGCTGGTCGCGCGGCTCGACCTCGGCGACGAGCTGGACGAGCTGACCAAGACCGGCGCCCAGGTCGTGGTCGACTTCACCCGCCCCGAGGCGGTGATGGACAACCTGGCGTGGTGCATCGAGCACGGCATCCACGCGGTCGTCGGCACGACCGGGTTCGACGAGGCCCGGCTCGAGACGCTGCGCGGCCTGCTGGACAAGTACCCCGGCACCGGCGTCCTGATCGCGCCGAACTTCTCCATCGGCGCCGTGCTGATGATGCAGTTCGCCGCCAAGGCCGCGAAGTACTACGAGTCGGTCGAGATCATCGAGCTGCACCACCCGGAGAAGGTCGACGCTCCCTCCGGTACGGCACGCCGTACCGCCGAGCTGGTCGCCGAGGCCCGCCGGGAGGCCGGCTCGGCTCCGATCCCGGACGCCACCACGACCGCGCTCGACGGCGCGCGTGGCGCCGACGTCGAGGGGATCCGCGTGCACGGTGTCCGGCTGCGCGGCCTGATCGCGCACCAGGAGGTCCTGTTCGGCGACACCGGCGAGACGCTCACCATCCGGCACGACTCGATGGCCCGGGTGTCGTTCATGGCCGGCGTCCTGCTCGGCGTCCGCCGGATCGGTGGCGCTCCCGGCCTCACCGTCGGCCTCGAGCACTTCATGGACCTCGACTGACATGACCGGGCTGTCGTGACGGCCAAGCGCGTGGCGATCGTGCTGGCGGTCGTCTTCGTCGCGTACGCCGTACTGCTCGGCTGGCGGGGTGTGCTGCTGATCGGCACCGGTGATCCGGTCGCCGTCGGGCTCGGGGCCGCCGTACTGGTGATCCCGGTGCTCGGCGCGTTCCTGGTGTGGCGGGAGCTGCAGTTCGGCCGCCGTACCGAGGTCCTGGCGCGCGAGCTGGAGGCGTCCGGCGGCCTGCCGGTCGACGACCTGCCGCGCCGTCCGTCGGGGCGCGTCGACCGGGCCGCGGCCGATGTCGCCTTCGAGAGGTACCGGGCCGAAGCCGAGGCCGCGCCGGACGACTGGCGGGTCTGGTTCCGGCTCTCGACGGCGTACGACGCGGCCGGCGATCGGCGGCGGGCACGGGCCACGATGCGGACCGCGATCGCCAAGCACGAGGCCGCGGTTACTTGAGAGTTGGCTGTAAACGACACCGCGGTAACTGACAACGCGGTGCGGAACGGGATATTTTCAAAGCAAGTGCGTGGCAACCGCCACGTGCAGGTCGGAGACTGGGTGGAGCCGTCCTGTGCCATCAGACGGGTCTCGCCGTGGCTCGGACGACGTGCAGGGGGCAGGTTTTGGTGGCCTGTTGCGAAGGCACCGGCGAGAAGCCGGGCTGTCGCAGGAGGGGCTCGCCGAGCTCGCCGGCCTGAGCGTCGACGCGATCGCGGCTTTGGAGCGGGGTCGTCGTCGCGCGCCTCGGGCGCACACGCTGCGCCTGCTCGCGGACGCCCTGCGGCTCGGCGCGGCCGACCGGGCCACGCTCACCACGGCCGCGCGCCGGGACACCGAGTCCCCGCAGATCCAGCTGCGCCGGCCGCCCGCGCCGCCGAACGAGCTGATCGGCCGCAGCACCGAGCTGACGGCGACGAAACGTTTGCTTGGCCAACGGATCACTCGCTTGCTGACCCTGACCGGACCGGGCGGAGTCGGGAAGACACGGCTGACCCTGGGGCTCGCGGCTCAGCTCGAGGACAGCTTCGCCGACGGCGTCTGCTGGGTCCCGCTCGCATCGCTGACCGACCCCGCTGCCGTGGTTCCGGCGGTCGCGGCCTCGACAGGGATGCATCCGTTGGACACCGCCAGGCTGGTCGAGACGATCGCTGAGCAGATCGGCCGGCGGACCATGCTGCTGGTGTTCGACAACTGCTCGCACGTCGTCGCCACGGTCGGGCAGGTCTGCGCGGCCCTGCTGGAGTACTGCCCGAACCTCTCGGTCCTCGCGTCCAGCCGAGAGCTCCTGCGAGTGCCCGGCGAGAGCGTGTACGTCGTACCCGCGCTGGCGCTGCCGCACGACGAGGACGAGTTCGAGTCATCGTCCGCCGTACGGCTGTTCGTCGAGCGAGCGGCCGCCCGTGGGTACGACGTGGACGGACAGCTCGACCAGGTCGCCCGAGTGGTCCGGCGGCTGGAGGGGATGCCGCTGGCGATCGAGCTGGCCGCGGCCAGAACGAACGTGATGACGATCGAGGAGCTCGCGTCCGAACTGGAGACCTCGTTCGGCATCCTGGCCGGCGGACCGCGGACGGCCTCGCCCCGGCAGCAGTCCATGTACGGCGCGATCGAGTGGAGCCACGACCTGCTCACACCGGCGGAGCGGGACGTGTTCGCGCAGTTGTCGGTGTTCGTCGGCGGCTGGACGTTGAGTGCGGCCGCCACTGTGATGTCCGGGCAGCCGTCACCTGGCCCGCTGGTCCGCGCCGAAGCGCTCGACCTGATCGGCCGGCTGGTCGACAAGTCGCTGATCCGGGTGACTCGGCGCAGCGGCGTCGCGCGGTACTACATGCTCGCCGTGATTCGTGAGTTCGCTGCGGACCGGTTGACCGCTACTGGCTTGGCAGAGGAGGCGGCTCGTCGGCATGCGCACTTCTACGTCGGCCTGGCCGAGGAGGCCGAAGGACAGCTGCGCGGTGTGAACCAGGCTGAGTGGCTGGAACGGCTGGACAGCGAGCTGGACAACCTGCGGGCAGCCATGGCGTGGTCGCTGCGGACCAGATCGATCGACGAGGCGCTGCGGCTGGCCGGTGGGCTCTGGCTGTTCTGCTACCTGCGTGGGCACTACGCCGAAGGCAGTCAGTGGCTCGAACGCGCGCTGGCGCTGGCGGACACCGTCGCGGAGCCGGACATGGCCGGCCTCGCGCCCGCGTGTGCCAAGGCGAACCTGGGCGCCGGCATGCTCGCCTTCCTGCAGTGCGAGTACGACGCCGCGACTGCGCGGCTGCAGGTCGCGCTGACGCAGTACAAGGAGCTGGCCGACACAGCCGGTACGGCGCTCGTGCTGCAACGGCTCGGTGGCGTCTCCAGGGAGCGCGGGGACTACGCGGCCGCGGAGGACCTGCACTGCGAGAGCTACGACCTCTACGAGAGCCTCGGAGACCGGTCGGGGATGGCGTGGGCGCACAACCACCTGGGCTTCGTCGCCTGGCTGCGTGGCGACCTGGAGGTCGGTGCGCGGCGCTGCGGCCGAGCGCGGGACAGCTTCCGGCTGATCGGTGACGGTGAAGGACTCGCGTGGTCGTTGATCAGTCTCGGCACCATCTCGCAGTACAGCGGTGAGCTCGTCGAGGCGGAGGACCTGCTGCAGGAGAGCCTGGCGTTGTCCCAGCGACTCGGGTACCGCGAAGGCGTTGCGTGGTCGCTGAACCAGTTGGGCATCGTCGAACGCCGTCGCGGTCTGACCGAACGCGCCGTACACCTGCTGGACGAGAGTCTTGCGGAGCATCGCGACCTCGGCGACCGGTGGCGGTCGGCGAGTGTTCTCGAGGAGCTGGCGACGGTCGCGCAGCAGCGGGGGAGAAGCGAGTACGCCGCGTTCCTGCTCGGAGCCGCCGACGGGGTGCGCGAGGTCATCGGAGCGCCGGTGCCGGAGATCGAGAAGGCCGACTACCTGGCGACCCGGAGTGCGATCGAGCAGTCGCTCGATCGCCGGGCCTTCCGAACAGCCTGGTCGGCCGGGCGAGCCGCACCACTGGTCGCCGTGGCCGACGGATACCCACCCGCTCCGTCCAGCCCGAACCCGAACCGCACCGGGCGCCTCTGAAAGCTGGCGGAAAAAGAAGACCGACCAGCAGTCCACCTGGGCTGCTGATCGGATGGTTGCCTCGCGGAGCACCACGACCTGGGGGATCGACGGTACCCCGCGAGGGATCCGAGAGCGCGGCATACGGGTGACGGACCCGGCCGGCTGTGTCCCTGTCTGACCCCCCAGGCAGTCCCCCCACCTCACAGCCGGCCGAAGCCACGTCGGCGATGTCACCTCGCGTCGAGCCCTCCCAGTCGACGGCCGGTTCCTCCGCGCTGACTCAAGGTTGTCGAAATCACGCTGCGTCGCACAGGGACGGAACCCTGACATCCCCCTGACAAATATGTCCTGACAACGAAAGTCCCGCGACAAATTCGCCGACCGTGATCGGCGAATGCCGGTCCGTAGGGGATTCGCCTGAAATTCGTGCGATTTTCCTGCCCGTTCGGGCACTCTCTGAATTCAGTAGCGTCAGTGCAAATATCCGGAGACCGCTTTGGTGAAGCCGGCGATCCGGCGCAACGGAGTGTGACCGTACCCGGCGCCGTACTCGTCGAGAGCCGGCGGCGCCGACGGTGCCGGGATGCCTTCGCCGACGCAGGTGACGTCCTTGGCCGGCGCCTTGCCGGTGGTGAGGAACGTGTTGACGATCTTGTCGGCGCACTGGTTCACACCGCCGTAGACGCCGTGGTCGCCCTCCCGGCTGACAGTCACCAGCCGCGAGCCGGCGTACCGGCTGTGGGCCGACACCGCGAGCGAGTAGCTGGTCGCCGGGTCGTGCGCCGACTGCACCATCAGCGTTGTCGGCAAGCCCTTGCCGGTGGGCTGCGGCATGGTCAGGTTCGGGCGGTTCCAGTAGAAGCACGGGTTCTCGTTCAGGCCCCAGCCGAGCAGCGGGTACTTCGGGCCGAGGCGGCCGGCCAGCTGGTCGCCGTACTCGCGGCCCTGCGGCCAGGGGCTGTCGTTGCAGGTGACCGCCGTGAAGGTCGCGTCCTCGGCGTCGTCGCCGACGACCCGGCCGAACGGGCGCAGGCCGACGGTGTCGCGGGAGGCCCGCCGTACCAGCTGGTGCTGCCGGGCCGGGGACAGCGCGTCGACCTTACGTTGCGCAGCGCGGGGCCCGCCCTTGGTCTGGGCCGCGGAAAGGTCGCGGAGAAATGCCAGGTCGACGGCCAATGAATAAAAGTCGATCTTTGTGTACATATCCCCGGACACGATCTGGTCCAGGGTGTTCTGGTCGTAGGTGACCTTGATCGACCCGTCCAGGAACTCCTCGACCACCGGCTGCTTTTTCAGCGCCGCCCGGAGCCGCTCGTAGGTCCTGATCACCAAGCGTGGCGAGGTGCCGAGGTGCAACTCGCTGTCGTACTTCGCCGCCCAGGTCGCGAAGTCCTCGCGGAACCTGCGCTCGAAGGCCTCCGGCTGGGCCACGAAGGTGTTGATCCAGGGCTGGGTGAAGTCGGTGTTCGAGTCCAGCACGAAGCGGCCGACATGCTGTGGGAAGTACGTCTGGTAGTACGCGCCCATCCAGGTGCCGCCGGAGTAGCCGACGAAGTCGATCTTGTCGAAGCCGAGCAGCTGCCGGATCAGGTCCATGTCCTGCACGGTCTGCGCGGTGTTCACGTACGGGAGGAGGCCGCGGGACTGCCGGTCGCAGTACGGCTGGGCCAGCCGCGACGCCTCGGCGATCAGGTCGAGGTTCCACTGGTCCCGGTCGCGGGCGTCCATCGTGTAGCCGGGCGCGCCCTCGCAGGTCACGTTGCTGCTGTCGCCGGTGCCGCGCGGGTCGAACCCGACGGTGAGGTGGTCCTTCGCCAGCGGCGCCTGACTGGCCAGGTACGGCGCCATACCCAGGCCGGCGCCTCCCGGACCACCCGGGTTGCCGAACACCACCCGGCTCGGCTTCCCCTTCACCGGTGCGACCTTGCTGACCGCGATCTGGATGTCGTTGCCCGAGTACTGGTTGGCCCAGTCGCGGGGGACGGTGATCTTCGCGCAGTACGTCCGGTACTCCTTGTCGCCGCACTGCTTCCATCCCGGTGTCTGCTCGAGGTACCGATTCGCCACCGGATGCGGCCGGTCGACAACGGTCGCCTGATCCATCGAGGCGGTCGCCCCGGACCCCGGGACGACGAGAACAGCGGCGGCGGACAGCCCTAGGCCGACGGCCAGGGGTAGGTACTTCATGCAGACTCCTGCGGGTGGCCATGCGTGATCGGACCGTGACAATCTGTCATGCCTTGGTGGAACGGTCGAGCACCACCCCCCGGCCCGTCGCCGATCGGGTGCGTGGTATGTCGGCAGAGGGCTCTACCGTCGTCGCATGGACTGTGGTGACTTGGTGATCGGGCAGCTGGAGTTCTACTGGGACATGCACCTGTGGCCGCGGCTTCAGGGGCTGACAGACGACGAGTACCTGTGGGAGCCGGCCACTCCGGCGTGGTCGGTCCGCCCGCGCGCGGACGGCCGGATCGTGGTCGACCACGAGGACCCGGTGCCGGACCCGCCGCCGGTGACGACGATCGCCTGGCGACTCGTACACATCGGCGTCGGTTGCTTCGCGACCCGTGCGAGCGCGTTCTTCGGCGACGGCAGCGTCCCGGACGACGCGGACATGTTCGACTCCCGGCACGTCCCCACCGACCTCCCCGGCACGGCGGCCGACGGCCTGGCCTTCCTCGACCACTGGTACCACCGCTGGAACGAGTCGATCCGCGCCCTCTCCGAAGCGGAACTCAGCCAACCCCTAGGCCCCAAAGGCTCCTTCTACGCCGAGGACACGATGCTCGCCCTGATCACCCACCTCAACCGGGAAACCATCCACCACGGCGCCGAAATCAGCCTCCTCCGAGACCTCTACCGCTCCCGCCCCAGGTGAGAAACGCGTGTGGGCAATGCCTGCCGGAGGGTGTGCCTGACGTTCTAGATGTCAATGCCGGTGTGGGTTTGGATGTGGGCGGGGAGGGGGTCGTGCTGGTCGCCGGTGGTTGGGATGCCGGTGGGTTCGATGACGACTATGGAGGCGCCGCCGTCGGAGAACGGGCGGTGGAAGACGCCGCGCGGGACGACGAAGACCTGGCCGGGCGCGAGTGAGACGACCCGTTCGTCCGGGTCGCGCACCGCGATGCTCAGTTCGCCGTCGAGGACGAGGAAGAACTCGTCGGTGGTCTCGTGGACGTGCCAGATGTACGAGCCCGCCACCTTGGTCACGCGGACGTCGTAGTCGTTGATCCGCGCGGCGATCCGCGGGCTCCAGAGGTCGTCGAAGGTCTTCAGGACACCGCGCAGGTCGACTGGTTCGTTGCTCATGCCGCCCAGTCTCGCCGGGTGCGCCGAGGCGGAGTGAGTGCTAGAAATGGCAGATGCCGCAAGGATCCTCGCATCGGGTGGTCGTGATCGTCGACCACGGGTCGAACCCGTTCGAGCTCGGGGTCGCGACCGAGCTGTTCGGGCTGCGCCGGCCGGAGCTCGGCCGGGAGTGGTACGAGTTCAGCCTGTGTACGCCGGACCCGTCGGTGCAGATGCACTCCGGGTTCTTCACGCTCACCGGAGTCGCCGGGCTCGACGAGGCGGATCGCGCGGACACGCTGATCGTGCCGAACCGTCCCGATCCCGAGACGCCGCCGTCGGCCGCCGTACTGGACGCCGTACGCCGGGCCGAGCAGCGCGGAGCGCGATTGGTCAGCTTCTGCACCGGGGCCTTCACGCTGGCCGCAGCGGGGGTGCTGGACGGGCGGCGAGCGACGACGCACTGGCGGTGGGAGCGGATGTTCCGGCGGCTGCACCCGGAGGTGGAGTTGCTGCCGGACGTCCTGTTTGTTGACGACGGCAACGTTCTGACCGCGGCCGGGAGCGCGGCGGCGCTCGACCTGGGACTGCACCTGATCCGGCGCGATCACGGTGCCGAGGTCGCGAACGCGGTCAGCCGGCGGCTCGTGTTCACGGCACATCGCGACGGCGGGCAGCGCCAGTTCATCGACCAGCCAGTGCCCGTGGTGGCGGACACCTCGCTTGCGCCGCTGCTCGAGTGGGTGCGGGCACGACTCGGCAGCCCACTGACGGTCGCGGACATCGCAGCGCATGCAGCGGTCAGCCAGGCGACCCTGCATCGACGATTCCAGGCCGAGCTGGGGACGACGCCGCTGGCCTGGCTGACGGCAGAGCGCGTCGCGATGGCCTGCCGGTTGCTCGAACGCGGCGAGGTCAGGCTGGAGACGATCGCCCGAAGCTGCGGGCTGGGTACGGCGGCCAACCTCCGCATCCAACTGAAACGCACGACCGGGCTGACCCCGAGCGACTACCGCCGGCGGTTCGCCTTGCGATCAGTCGGCTGACCCGGGATCGGTGTGCAGCCGGATCTGCTTGATCCGGACGGACTCGTCGCCGTACAGGTCGAGCTCGCGGTGGGCGCCGTCGGGAGCCCAGCCGGCCTCGGTGTAGAAGGCCCGGAGGATGTCGTCGGTCGAGTTGACCCAGACCGTGACCCGGCTGAACCCGTCCGCGCGGACCGTGTCGACGACCGCGTTCAGCAGCCGCGAACCGTGGCCGGCCCGGGTCGCCTCCGGCTTGACCGCGAGCTCGGCGATCAGCGCGTCCCGCTGCGGATCGGCGTCCGGGTCGTCCGACGGCGTGATCGCGGCGAACCCGACCAGCGTCCGGCCGGCCAGCGCGACCATCACCCGGTTGCGCGCCTCGCCGGGAGCGATCAGCGCAGCCCGCCACTGAGCGGCGAACTGCGCCGGGTTGAGATCGGCGAGTACGTCGACCGGCAGCAGGCCGGCGTACGACGCGCGCCAGGACGCGACCTGGATCTCGCCGATCTCGTTCGCCTCGGCCGGAAGCGCCAGCCGCACGCTCGTCTCCGCGACCGGGCTCTCGCCGGCGCCGGACAGCTCGGACAGATTGGCGGGTTCCGGAACGCCGAAGTCACTCATACCGCCATCCTCGCAAACTCCCCTCCACCTCCCGCCCCCCGGGACCTTGAGAAGCCACCGACCACATCTCGGGCGTGAAGATGGTCGGTGGCTTCTCAAGGTCAGTAGACGAGGCGGCGGAGGAGGCTCTCGGCGGGGCCGCGGTAGGTACGTCGGCTCATGGCGTAGGCGCCGGCTGCCGAGACGAGCCACACAGCGATCGCGATGAGGGCTGCGGTGTACGCCGTACTTCCGAGGTCGAGGTCCAGCGTGAACGGGGCCAGCAGGACCAGCCACGACACCGACTGGAAGAGGTAGCCGGACAGCGATCGCTGGCCCAGTGCGGAGATCGCCAGAACCGGCAGCGTCACGCGGTTGAGTCGTGCGACCAGCAGGCCGAACAGGGCGACGTACCCGGGTCCGCCGAACATGCCGCTCACGTGCGAGAGGTAGCTGAGCGAGTCGACCGCGGCCGCGTCGACGTGCAGCCAGCCGGCGCCGACCAGGGCGAGTGGGAGACCGCCGACGACGGTGATACCGAGGCCGGTGAATGCAACGCCGCGCAGCAAGGTGCGGTGTGCGGCCGGGTTCTCCAGGATCTGCTTGCGGGCGGCCCAGATCCCCAGCCAGGCGACGATGAGGAAGCCGATCACGCTGGCGGTGTGCATCGGGTACTCGTGCAGTCGGTCGACGATGCTCGCGCCGTACGACGTGGCCGCCAGCGACGGGTTCGGGCTGTTGGTGAGCGGCGCCGCCGGACCGGAGCTGTTGAGCACGGCCACGACCGCCTGGAAGCCGGTGAAGAGCACATAGAGGATCTCGAAGATCCAGATGCCGAGCACGATCCGGTGGAACTTGTCGCCGCGGTTGAGCAGCACCAGCGTGCAGATGATCCCGACGATGCCATAGGCGCCGAGGAAGTCGCCGAAGTACAGCAACGTCGCATGCACTAGGCCGAACGCGATCAGCCAGCCGTTGCGCTTCACAAGGATCCGCCGTACGGCGCTCGTCGTGGCGCCGGCCGATCGCTGCCGCCGGGCCAGCTGGACAAGGCCGTAGCCGAACATCACCGCGAACACCGGGTATGCCCGGGCGTCCACGAAGGTGAGCTTGAGGAAGTTCAGCACCCGCTCGAACCCGTGCGGGAAGCTTTCCACGCCGGGCTGGCCGGCGAAGGCGAAGTTGGCGCTGTTGGCCAGACCGATCAGCAGCAGCATCGCGCCGCGGATCAGGTCGGGCGCGAGGGCGCGCTCCCTGCCGGTGACCGGACCGCGGTGATCGGCGGCCGGTCGCGTCAACTGTGTGGTCATCGGATACACCCCTGTCTGGAAACTGTGTAGGCCTTGCACTGAAATCTTCGCGGCCGGCCCGGCCGTGACCCAGCGCGTTGCCACCACTCCCGGGGGTGGAGATAGCACCACCGTCGTCCGACTTTGTGACACTCGTTCGCTGATCTGGACAGAAAGTGTCACAACTCGGCTATGCTGGCGGGCATGGACGACAGCTTCCAGGCGACCATCGACGCCGATGGCCGGATCGAGCCGCGGGACGCGATGCCGGACGGGTACCGCAAGACCCTGATCCGGCAGATCGCGCAGCACGCGCACTCCGAGATCATCGGCATGCAGCCGGAGGGCAACTGGATCAGTCGCGCGCCGTCGCTGCGCCGCAAGGCGATCCTGATGGCCAAGGTGCAGGACGAAGCCGGCCACGGGCTCTACCTGTACGCCGCCGCCGAGACCCTCGGCGTGGACCGGGCCGACCTGCTCGACCTGCTGCACAGCGGGAAGCAGAAGTACTCCAGCATCTTCAACTACCCGACGCTGACCTGGGCCGACATCGGCGCGATCGGCTGGCTCGTCGACGGCGCCGCGATCGTCAACCAGGTCCCGCTCTGCCGCTGCTCGTACGGGCCGTACGCGCGGGCGATGGTCCGGGTCTGCAAGGAGGAGTCGTTCCACCAGCGGCAGGGGTTCGAGATCCTGCACACGCTGTGCAACGGCACTCCCGAGCAGAAGGCGATGGCGCAGGACGCGCTGGACCGCTGGTGGTGGCCGTCGCTGATGATGTTCGGTCCGCCGGACGCCGCGTCCACGCACTCCGAGCAGTCGATGGCGTGGGGGATCAAGCGGCACAGCAACGACGAGCTGCGCCAGCGCTTCGTCGACATGACCGTCCCGCAGGCCGACGTACTCGGGCTGCGCGTGCCCGACGACGGTCTGTCGTACGACGAGGAGACCGGGCACTACCGCTTCAGCGAGCCGGACTACACCGAGCTGTACGAGGTGGTGAAGGGCAACGGGCCGTGCAACCAGCAGCGGCTCGCGCACCGGGTGAAGGCGCACGAGGACGGCGCGTGGGTCCGTGAGGCTGCGGCGGCCTATGCGGCCAAGCGAGTCATGAAGGAGAGCGCTGCATGAGCGTCGAGCCACTGTGGGAGGTGTTCGTACGGTCGCGCCGCGGCCTGTCGCACACGCATGTCGGCAGCTTGCACGCGCCGGACGCGACGATGGCGCTGCGCAACGCGCGAGACGTCTACACCCGGCGTCAGGAGGGCGTGTCGATCTGGGTCGTGCGGGCGGCCGACATCACCGCGTCGAGCCCGGACGAGAAGGACGAGTTCTTCGACCCGGCCGGTGACAAGGTCTACCGGCACCCGACCTTCTACCAGGTCCCGGAAGGTGTCGAGCACCTGTGAACGATCTCTTCGTCTACGCCCTCCGGCTCGGCGACGACGCGTTGATCTCCGCGCAGCGCACCGCCGAGTGGATCGCGGCCGCCCCGCAGCTCGAGGAGGACGTTGCCCTGGGCAACATCGGCCTCGACCAGCTCGGCCAGGCCCGGTCGCTGCTGCAGTACGCCGGCCAGGTCGAGGGCGACGGGCGGACCGAGGACGACCTCGCCTACTTCCGGGACGAGCGCGACTTCCTCAACCTGCAGCTGTGCGAGCTGCCGAACGGCGACTTCGCGCACACGATGGCGCGGTTGCTGTACTTCGCGTCGTACCAGCAGCTGGTCTACGAAGAGCTGCTCAAGTGCTCCGACGAGACGCTGTCCGGGGTTGCGGGCAAGGCGGTCAAGGAGGTCGCGTACCACGTCGACCATGCGACGCAGTGGGTGTTGCGGCTGGGCGACGGGACCGAGGAGAGTCACCGGCGGATGCAGGCTGGGCTGGAGGCGTTCTGGCCTTACACCGCGGAGATGTTCGAGTCCGACGAGCTCGTACGGCGGTTGCCGGTCGCGGTCGACCCGTCGACGGTGCGGGACGAGTGGGAGCGCCGGGTGCTTGCGGTGATCGACGAGTCCACGTGCAGTCGGCCGGAGTCGTCGTACCAGCACAGTGGTGGCCGATCCGGTCGGCACTCCGAGCACCTGGGGTATCTGCTCGCGGAGCTGCAGCACGTGGCGCGTTCGCATCCGGGGGCGACATGGTGAGCGACGCGGCGATCCTCGAGGCCGTTGGTGAGGTCGCGGATCCTGAGGTGCCGGTGCTGACGATCGCGGATCTCGGCGTGCTGCGTGGGGTTCGGCATGAGGGTGACGAGGTGGTCGTGACGATCACACCGACGTACTCCGGGTGTCCGGCGATGGACCTGATCCGGCATGAGGTCGAGCTGACTCTCGAGTCTCTGCACGTCGATGGCCGGGTCGAGACCGTGCTTTCGCCTGCTTGGACGACGGACTGGATGAGTGAGTCGGGGAAGGCGAAGCTGACCGAGTACGGCATCGCCCCGCCGACCGGCCGGCGTGCCGTCGGGGGACCGGTGATGCTGAGTCTGACCATCCGGTGCCCGTTGTGTGGATCGCCGGACACCTCTGAGCTCAGCCGCTTCGGGTCCACGTCCTGCAAGTCCCTCTGGCGGTGCAACTCCTGCCGGGAGCCCTTCGACCACTTCAAGGCGATCTAGATGACGACTGTTGCGCCCCGGCGGCGGGCTGTCTTCCACCCGTTGAAGGTGGCCGCGATCGAGGCGATCACCGACGACTCGGTGGCGATCACGTTCGCGGTGCCTGCGGAGTTGGTGGACGAGTACGACTTCACTGCGGGCCAGCATCTGACGATCCGCCGTGCCGGGGAGGACGTGCGGCGCAGCTACTCGATCTGCTCGCCGGCCGGGTCCGGTGTGCTGCGGATCGGGGTGAAGCGGATTCCTGGTGGCGAGTTCTCGGCGTACGCGGCCAACGAGTTGAAGATCGGCGACGAGCTCGAGGTGATGACTCCGCTCGGGCGGTTCGGTACGACGCTGGACCCGGCGAACGCGAAGCACTACGCGTTCGTTGCCGCGGGCAGCGGGATCACGCCGGTGCTGTCGCTGGTGGCGACGATCCTGTCCGTCGAGCCGTCCAGCCGGGTCACGCTGCTCTACGGGAACCGGACCGCGGGGTCGGTGATGTTCGCCGACGAGCTGGCCGATCTGAAGGACCGGTACGCCGAGCGGTTCCACCTGGTGCACGTGCTGTCGCGGGAGTCGACGGAGGTGGAGCTGTTCAGCGGGCGCATCGACGCCGAGCGGCTGGAGCGGATGTTCAAGACGATCCTGCCGATCGGGACCGTCGACGAGTGGTTCCTGTGTGGTCCCTACGCGATGGTGGTGGGTGCGCAGGACCTCCTGCTGACGCAAGGCGTTCCGCGCGAACACGTCCACGCCGAGCTCTTCCACGTCGGCGACGAGGCCCCTGCCGCTCCCATCGAGGAGGCACCGGTCGACGAGGACGCAGCCCAGGTCACGGTCATCCTCGACGGCCGCCGCTCGACCTTCGCTCTGGCTGAACACTCCAAGCCGGTCCTCGACGCCACTCTCGCCGTACGCTCCGACGCCCCCTTCGCCTGCAAAGGCGGCGTCTGCGGCACCTGCCGAGCCAAAGTCCTCGAAGGCTCCGTCCGCATGGACACCAACTGGGCCCTAGAACCCGACGAAATCCGAGCCGGCTACGTCCTAACCTGCCAATCCCACCCCACCACCCCCGCCGTAACCCTCGACTACGACGCCTGACCCGGGGGATCCGCCCGCCACCAGGGAGGGTCGGGTCGCCTTCCCCGGTTGGTGACAGGCCTGTGCGTCACTCCTGCTCGGCTGCGGCGGCGGGTCGTCGAGCGTGCCTGACCGGCCGCACGGAGGCGGCCGGCCAGGGGAGGGGTGATGGAACAGGTACTTAGTCGGTGCCGGATTCCATGGCGGCTCGGTCGAGGAGTTCGTCTTCTTCGGTGGGTTCGCCGCGGGAGGCGATGGCTTCGGCTCCGCCGGTGGGCATGGGGCCGATGAGGTCGGTGGAGGAGGCGAGGGCCGCGTTGGCGGTGCCGAACATGCCGAGGCCGGCGTACTGCTCCAGCTTCGAGCGGGAGTCGGCGATGTCCAGGTTCCGCATCGTCAGCTGACCGATCCGGTCGACCGGGCCGAACGCCGAGTCCACGATCCGCTCCATCGACAGCTTGTCCGGGTGGTAGCTGAGCGCCGGCCCGGTGGTGTCGAGGATCGAGTAGTCCTCACCCCGCCGGAGCCGCAGCGTGACGTCGCCGGTCACCGCCGTACCGACCCACCGCTGCAGGGACTCCCGCAGCATCAGCGACTGCGGGTCCAGCCAGCGGCCTTCGTACATCAGCCGCCCGAGCCGCCGTCCCTCGTTGTGGTAGTTCGCCAGCGTGTCCTCGTTGTGGATCGCGTTGACGAGCCGTTCGTACGCCGCGTGCAGCAGCGCCATCCCGGGAGCCTCGTAGATGCCCCGGCTCTTGGCCTCGATCACCCGGTTCTCGATCTGGTCCGACATGCCCATGCCGTGCCGGCCGCCGATCGCGTTCGCCTCCAGCACCAGGTCGACCGCGGAGCCGAACTCCTTGCCGTTGATCGTCACCGGCCGGCCCTGCTCGAAGCCGATCGTGACGTCCTCGGCCTCGATCACGACGGACGGGTCCCAGTGCTGCACGCCCATGATCGGGTCGACGGTCTCGACCCCGGTGTCGAGGTGCTCGAGGGTCTTGGCCTCGTGGGTGGCGCCCCAGATGTTCGCGTCGGTGGAGTAGGCCTTCTCGGTGCTGTCCCGGTACGGCAGGCCGTGCGCGACCAGCCACTCGGACATCTCCTTCCGGCCGCCGAGCTCGTGCACGAACTGCGCGTCCAGCCATGGCTTGTAGATCCGCAGCTGCGGGTTCGCGAGCAGGCCGTAGCGGTAGAACCGCTCGATGTCGTTGCCCTTGAAGGTCGAGCCGTCGCCCCAGATCTGCACGTCGTCGTCGAGCATCGCCCGGACCAGCAGCGTGCCGGTCACCGCGCGCCCGATCGGGGTGGTGTTGAAGTACGTCCGCCCGGCCGAGCGGATGTGGAAGGCGCCACAGGCCAGCGCGGCCAGGCCCTCCTCGACCAGCGCCGCGCGGCAGTCGACCAGGCGGGTGATCTCGGCGCCGTACGCCGTGGCGCGACCCGGGACGGAGGCGATGTCGGGCTCGTCGTACTGACCGAGATCGGCCGTGTAGGTGCAGGGGATCGCTCCCTTGTCCCGCATCCACGCAACCGCGACCGACGTGTCGAGACCGCCGGAGAAGGCGATGCCGACCCGTTCACCAACAGGCAAAGACGTAAGAACCTTGGACACAGAAAAAGTATGCACTGCCCTGCATGATTATGCAAAGCGGGTGTGACGGGCGTGGCTGCTGGGGCAGAAGCGAAAGGATGGGAGGATGTGAGGCCGGCAGGAGGGGAGTGAGGCAACACCATGATGGGGCGGTCGCATGCGTTGTCAGGGTGGTGCGCGGGGTTGGTGGTCGCGCCGCTGGTCGGGCTGACGTCGGTGGCGGAGGTCGTGCCGTTCGCGGCGGCGACGGCCGGGTATGCGCTGGTGCCGGACCTGGATCACCCGGGCGCCCGGGCGTCCCGGTTGGTCGGTCCGGTGACGCGGCTCGTGTCCGAGGCGGTGCGGGCGTTCTCGGGCGTGCTCTACAACCTCACCAAGGGTCCACGCGACGAGGACAGTACCGGCAAGCACCGCCACGCGACGCACACGCTCGTCGCCGCGATCCTGCTTGGCATGCTCGCGGCGAGCGCCGGCGACCGCGGCAAGTGGGCAGTCCTCGCCGTGGCCGTCACCGGTTTGCTGCTCGCGGCCGACGTACTGGGTGACTGGCTGATCGTCCTCGTGTTCGGCGCCACCGCCTGGTCCGTGACCGGTACGGCGCTACCCGGCACGACCACCGCGGACGCCGTCCAAGCAGGCCTCACCGGCATCGGCGGCTGGATCGGAGTCGCCGTCGCCCTCGGCATGTTCGTTCACTGCCTCGGCGACAGCCTCACCCGCTCCGGCTGCCCGTGGCTGTGGCCGCTGCCGATCCGCGGCGAGACCTGGTACGAGATCCGCCTCCCGCGCCCGCTCCGCTTCCGCACCAACGGCTGGTTCGAGCGCCTGATCGTCGTACCGCTGCTGCTCGGCGCCGCCGTACTCCTGCTGCCCGGCGCCCTGCAAGCAGTAGAGCGCCTGTTCACCGCGACCTCGATCTGGATCGCCGGCCGCTAAACCTCGGTCAGGTACGACGACACGCCGCCGGACTCGAGTGCGGCGGCGAACCGCTGCTGGTTCCGCACGCCCGGCCACACCTCCCACAGGAACAACGGGATCGCGAGCACGGCCCCGATCAGCACGAGGTAGAAGCTGTCGACGACGAACGCCAGCGGAATCGAGATCAGGAACACCGCCTCGCACACCGCGAACCGGACGAACGTCGAGGCGGTGAATCGCTGCCAGGATTCCGTCGCGACGTCGGCCTTCGACCGATCGCTGATCTTCAGTGGACTGGTCCGGAAACCGACCAGCTCGCAGAACGCATAGGCAAGCGCCGCGGTGAGCAGTACGAAGGACGGCGCCCAGGTCGGCGGGAAGTCGCCGATCCCGTCGACGGCCAGCACGAACCACAGGACCAGGGTGATCATCGGGATCGCGGTGAGCATGGCGGCGGCTGTGGTCATCAGCGATCGCTGCGCGGGCGTGAGGGTGGTGGACACGCGGAGAGACTAGCGGTTCGGAAAGTCACCAAAATCTCCACCTTCAGCAAGCATGAAGTAACAGAGAGTGTTCACAGAATTTTTTCCGGACTTTTTTGCGAGAAGCTGTAACGCCTACCGGGCCCGGCCCGATAGGACGAGTGAGCCTGGTGGCTGCCCGGACCCCCGAGCGGACAGCCACCAGGCCTGCTCATTTCTCAGCGGCTTCGGAGCGGTAACCTGAGCCCCATGTCCCCAGCTTCAACTGCGGCCTCAGAGGCGCTGCCGTTCGGCCGCCTCACGACGGCGATGATCACCCCGTTCCGGCCCGACGGGTCGCTCGATCTCGACGCGGCGCAGAAGGTGGCGAAGTACCTCGTCGACCGCGGGAACGACGCGCTGATCGTCAACGGGACGACCGGTGAGGCTCCGACCACCTCCGACCGGGAGAAGGTCCAGCTGCTGAAGGCGGTGCTGGAGGCGGTCGGCGACCGGGCGAAGGTGGTCGCCGGCGTCGGCACCAACGACACCGCGCACACGATCGAGTGCGCCAAGCAGGCCGAGGCTGCCGGTGTGCACGGTCTGCTCGTCGTCACGCCGTACTACAACAAGCCTCCGCAGGACGGGCTGCGCGCGCACTTCACCGCGGTCGCCGACGCCACCGGCCTGCCGAACATGGTCTACGACATCCCCGGCCGGGCCGGCGTCGAGGTCAGGACCGACACCCTGATCGCGCTCGCCGGGCACCCGCGGATCGTCGCGGTGAAGGACGCCAAGGGCGACCTGGCCGGGACCACCAAGGTGCTGGCGAACACCGATCTGTTCTACTACTGCGGTGCCGACGAGCTGAACCTCGCCTCGCTCGCGATCGGCGCGGTCGGCATCGCCAGTGTCGTCGCGCACGTCGCGAGTCCGGAGTACCGGCAGCTGATCGACGCCGTGGTGGCCGGCGACCTCGCCACCGCACGAGAGATCGACCGACGGGTGGTGCCCGCCGTCGAAGCGATCATGACCAGGACCCAGGGCGCCATCATGGTGAAGGCCGCGCTCAAGCTGGCCGGCGTCATCGAGCACGCGACACTCCGGTCGCCGTTGATTGAGGCGACCGCCGAGCAAGTGGACTGGCTCACCACCGACCTCAAGACGGCAGGACTGATTGCATGAGCCATCCCCATCCAGATCTCGACGCGCCCGGGCCCCTCGCCCCGGGCGCTTTGCGGGTGATCCCGCTCGGCGGCCTCGGCGAGGTCGGCCGCAATATGACGGTGTTCGAGTACGACGGCAAGCTGCTGATCGTCGACTGCGGGGTGCTGTTCCCCGACGAGAACCAGCCCGGCGTGGACCTGATCCTGCCGGACTTCCAGCCGATCCGGGACCGCCTCGACGACATCGTCGCGGTGGTGCTGACGCACGGCCACGAGGACCACATCGGCGGCCTGCCCTACCTGCTGCGCGAGCGAGGCGACATCCCGGTGATCGGGTCGCAGCTCACGCTCGCGCTGCTCGAGGGCAAGCTCAAGGAGCACCGGCACCGCAACGTGCCGCAGCAGACCGTGGTCGAGGGCGAGTCGCTCCAGATCGGCCCGTTCGTCTGCGAGTTCATCGCCGTCAACCACTCGATCCCGGACGCGCTGGCGGTGGCGATCAAGACGCCGGCCGGCCTGGTGCTGCACACCGGTGATTTCAAGATGGACCAGCTGCCGCTGGACAACCGGATCACCGATCTGCGCGCGTTCGCCCGGCTCGGCGAGGAGGGCGTGGACCTGTTCTGCGTCGACTCGACCAACTCCGAGGTTCCCGGGTTCACCACCCACGAGCGCGACATTGCGCCGGTGCTGGACGGTGTCTTCACCAAGGCGAAGAACCAGCGCATCATCGTCGCCTGCTTCGCCTCGCACGTGCACCGGGTCCAGCAGGTGATGGACGCGGCCGTGAAGCACCGCCGCAAGGTGGCGTACGTCGGCCGCTCGATGGTCCGCAACATGGCCGTGGCCCGCGACCTCGGCTTCCTGAACGTGCCCGGCGACACCCTGATCGACATGCGCGAGCTGGACAACTACCCGCCGGAGCAGGTGGTGCTGGTCTCGACCGGTTCGCAGGGCGAGCCGATGTCGGCGCTGTCCCGGATCGCCGCGAACGACCACCACGTCGTCCAGATCCAGCCGGGCGACACCGTCGTACTCGCGTCGTCGCTGATCCCGGGGAACGAGAACTCGGTGTACCGGGTGATCAACGGCCTGACCCGGCACGGCGCGAACGTGGTCCACAAGGGCAACGCGCTGGTGCACGTGTCCGGTCACGCCAGCGCAGGCGAGCTGCTGTACTGCTACAACATCGTGAAGCCGCGCAACGTGATGCCGGTGCACGGCGAGATCCGGCACCTGCACGCGAACGCGGACCTGGCCATCCAGACCGGTGTGCCGGCGCAGAACGTGGTCGTCGTCGAGGACGGCGTGGTGGTCGATCTGATCGACCGCAAGGCGATCGTGGCCGGCAAGGTGGACTGCGGGTACGTGTTCGTCGACGGGTCGACGGTCGGCGACATCACCGAGACCTCGCTGAAGGACCGCCGGATTCTCGGCGACGAGGGTTTCATCTCGGTGATCGCCGTGATGGACTCGGTGACCGGCAAACTGACGGCAGGGCCGGAGATCCAGGCGCGCGGGTTCGCCGAGGACGACACTGTCTTCGACGACCTGAAGCCGAAGATCGAGGCGGAGATCGAGAAGGCGATCGGCAGCGGCGTGGACGACATGTACCAGCTGCAGCAGGTGATCCGCCGGGTGGTCGGCAAGTGGGTCAGCGACACCCACCGCCGGCGCCCGATGATCATCCCGGTCGTCGTCGAGAGCTGAGCTGCAACAACAGGGGAGAGAGGGGCCGGCGATGACGATCAGCGGAGTGAACGGGACGGGCCAGCGCCGGCCCACGATGAAGGAGGTCGCGGCCCGGGCCGGTGTCGCGCTGAAGACCGTCTCCCGGGTGGTGAACGAGGAGCCGAACGTCAGCCCGGAGCTGACCGCGAAGGTCCAGGCCGCGATCAAGGAGCTCAACTACACCCCGAACGAGAGCGCCCGGATGCTGCGGCGCGGCAAGACCGGGACGATCGCAGTGGTCATCCGCGACATCGGCGACCCGTTCTTCGCCTCCCTCGGCCGGGCGGTCGAGCTCTGGGCGCGGTCGTCCGGCTCGGTGGTGATGATCGGCCTGACCGACGAGGACCCGGACCGGGAGCGCGACGTCTGCCTCGAGTTCGTCGCCCGGCGGCCCGACGCGCTGATCATGGCGCCGATCGGCGAGACCCAGGAGTACCTCGCGCCGCACGTGGACGCCGGCATGGCGGTCGTCACGATCGACCGGCCGGCGCACGGGATCGAGGCGGACGCCGTACTGGCCGACAACGCCGGCGGGATCGACCAGGCGATCGACCACCTGGTCCGGCAGGGCCACCGGCGGATCGCCTACCTCGGTGACGACGAGCGGATCTTCACCGCCCGCGAACGCGTGGTCGCCTACCGGGCCGCGATGGCGCGGCACGGGATCGAGGTGGACGAGGACCTGGTCCACCTGTCCGAGCCGACGACCGAGGGCATCGGCATCACGCTGTCCGCCGTACTCGATCGTTCCGAGCCGGCCACCGCGTTGCTGTCGGCGAACAACATGACCACGGCCGAGGTGCTCCGCGGGCTCGCGGGCCGCCGGGACCAGGTCGCCCTGGTGTCCTTCGACGACCTCGCGCTCGGCGACCTGCTCAGCCCCGGGCTGACCGCGGTCGCGCAGTCCGCGGACGTGATGGCCCGTACGGCGATCCAGCTGATGACCGAGCGCCTCCCGGAACCCCACCGTCCCGGTCGCACCGTCCGCGTCCCGGTGAAACTCACCATCCGCGGATCAGGCGAGATCCCGCCCAGCAGCTGACTGTCACTTCCGGTAGAGCTCGACGAGCGGGCACTGGAAGGGATCACGGGCCCGCAGGCCGACGTTGTTCAGGTACCCGACGACGATCCGGTACGACGTGAACAGTCCGACCTCGGTGTACGTGATGTCATGCCGCGCGCAGTACTCGCGGACGATCGGCCGGACAACCTTGAGGGTCGGCCTGGGCATGCTCGGGAACAGATGGTGCTCGATCTGGTAGTTCAGCCCGCCCATCGCGAAGTCCACCAGCACACCACCGCGAATGTTGCGCGACGTCAGCACCTGGCGGCGCAGGAAGTCGAGCTTCATCGTGGCCGGCACCAGGGGCATGCCCTTGTGGTTCGGCGCGAACGAAGCACCCAGCCAGACCCCGAACACGGCGAGCTGGACAGCCAGGAACGCGCTGGCCTTGCCGACCGGCAGCAGCAGGTACAGCGCCCCGACGTAGCCGCCGATCCTCGACATCACGACCGCCGCTTCGACGCGCTCGAGCCGAGTCGCTCCGCGGCGCAGCAGGTGCCGCAGGCTCGACACGTGCAGGCCGACCCCTTCCAGCGTCAGGAGCGGGAAGAACAGCCAGCCCTGCCGGGCGGCGATCCACTGACCTGCCGGCCCGCGCTTCGCGACGGCGTCGGGGTGGAACGCGATCACCTCGAGCTCGACATCGGGGTCGCGGCCTACCTGGTTCGGCGCGTTGTGGTGCCGGTTGTGCTTGTGGCGCCACCACGTGGCACTCATGCCGGCGATCGGCCCGGCGAGGAAGCGTGCCGTCCAGTCGTTCCAGGTGGGGGAGTGGAAGATCTGCCGGTGTGCGCTGTCGTGACTGAGGAAGGCGACCTGCGTGAGTACGGCGGCCAGTGCGCCTGCCAGTAGCAGCTGGTACCAGGAGTCGCCCAGCACGACGACGCCGGCGCCGACGCCCGCCAGCGCGGTGAGCACGAGCGCAATCCGGGTGAAGTAGTAGCCCTTGCGCCGGCGGAGGAGGCCGAGCTCGCGGACAGTCCGTACAAGATCCGTGTAGCGGCTGGTGTATCGCTGCTGCGCGCTGTGGGGGTGGGCGGCGAGCTGTGACATGGGTCTGCCCCGTCCTGGGAGTGTGCGCTCCACCATCCGGTCGCATGGCCAAGGGGCCGTTAAGCAGGTCGGGCCCGCAGATGGCCCGCTGCGGTCGGCTCGGCAAAGCCGTG
The DNA here is from genome assembly GCF_040653975.1 of Kribbella sp. NPDC050820. NCBI lineage: Bacteria > Bacillati > Actinomycetota > Actinomycetes > Propionibacteriales > Kribbellaceae > Kribbella > Kribbella sp. NPDC050820. Next base: position 112,989 of record NZ_JBFAHB010000014.1, on the reverse strand, counting down.
CTCCGGCCCCCGGCTGATTTGGCGCCCAGTTCGCCCGGGTGTCACCTGGCTGTCATCGCGGCGGCGCACCTTCAGGTCATGAACTTGAGCCGCCGCCAGCTCCTGGCCGCATCCACCGTTGCCGGTGCGTCCCTCGCAGTACCAGGGACTGCCACTGCCGCGACGCCGAACCTCGTCCGTCGCGACCGGCCCGCCCTGCCGTCCGGGATCATGTCCGGTGACGTCACCGAGAACTCGGCCGTCGTCTGGTCCCGGACCGACCGCCGCGCCCGCCTCGTCGTCGACCTGACCAGCCACGGCCGGTTCGACCGGGCGATCCGGCTGCGCGGCCCGGTCACCGGGCCGGACGACGACTTCACCGCGCAGCTGCCGCTGAAGGGCCTGCGCCCGGGCCAGCGCTACGACTACCGGATCGCCTTCGAGGACGCCGGCGGCCGCCGCGGCGAGTCGCTCGAGGGTTCCTTCAGTACGCCGGGCCGCAACCGCGGACTGTCGTTCGTCTGGACCGGCGACACCGCCGGCCAGGGCTACGGCATCAACCCCGACCTCGGCGGCATGATCGCGTACCAGGCGATGCACGACACCCGGCCGGACTTCTTCCTGCACTCCGGTGACAACATCTACGCCGACGGCCCGATCGCGGCCGAGGTGAAGGTTGCCGACGGCACCATCTGGCGGAACGTGGTGACCGAGGAGGTCGCCAAGGTCGCCGAGACGCTGGCCGAGTACCGCGGCCGGTACAAGTACAACCTGCTCGACGAGCACGTCCGGGCCCTGTACGCCGACGTGCCGATCGTCAGCCAGTGGGACGACCACGAGACGGTCAACAACTGGTACCCCGGCGAGATCCTCACCGACGAGCGCTACACCGAGAAGCGGGTCGACGTCCTGGCGGCCCGGGCCCGGAAGGCGTTCCTGGAGTACCTGCCGATGGTCCACACCGCCGGCCGGGGCCGGATCTACCGCAAGGTGAGCTACGGCCCGCTGCTGGACATCTTCTGCCTGGACATGCGGACCTACCGCGACACCAACCCGAAGCCGGACGTGGCCGGCGAGGTCGCGATCCTCGGCGCGGAGCAGTCCGAGTGGCTGGTCCGCGAGGTCGCGAAATCGAAGGCGACCTGGAAGGTGATCGCCAGCGACATGCCGATCGGCGTGCTGGTCCCGGACGGCACCGAGATCGAGGCGGTCGCGAACGGACTGGCCGGCGCGCCCGGTGGCCGCGAGCACGAGATCGCCTGGATCCTCAGCCAGTTCAAGCGGCGCAAGATCCGCAACACGATCTGGCTGACCGCGGACGTGCACTACTGCGCGGCGCACCACTACGACCCGTCGCGGGCGGCCTTCACCGACTTCGACCCGTTCTGGGAGTTGGTCGCCGGGCCGATCAACGCCGGCACGTTCGGGCCGAACGCGCTGGACTCCACGTTCGGGCCGAAGGTCGAGTTCGTGAAGGCGGCCGACTTCCCGAACCAGCCGCCGAGCGGCGGCAACCAGTTCTTCGGCCACGTCGACATCGATCCCCGCACCGGCGTCTTCACCGCGTCGCTGCGCGACCTCTACGGCAAGGTCCTGTGGTCCAAAGACATCAAACCCGCCCAATAGAAGAGGCGGTTGAGAGGGCCACTGAGGCCCGTCGTACTCACTGGCCCCGGCGCCAGTGCGGGATGCCGCCCACCGGGGCCGGTGGGTACGACGCTCACCCTTTGAAGAACTCCAGGGCGTGCGCGACCACAGCCTCCGGCTGGTCGTCGACGACGAAGTGCGACGCGCCCGGGATCTCGATCAGCTGCAGATCGTCGACGTACGGCTCGTAGCCGTGCAGGAACTCGGCCCGGACGTTCGGATCCTCGGCGCCGAGCAGAACCAGCGTCCGGGTGGTCAGCTGCCGGTCCTTGTACTTGCCGCGCAGCATCTGCATCCCGACCGGCTGGATGAAGTGCCGGTACAGCGCGGACCCGGCCCGGGCGCGGGCCGGCTCGCGCAGCCGCTCGGTGAAGATCTCCAGGTCCTCGTCGCTGATCCCATGGGAGACCGACGCCAGCAGGTGGCGCGTCAGCCAGGTGCGCAGGGCCCACGGGCCGAGGCCCGGCACGGGCAGGATGAAGTTGAACCAGGCGTGCCGCACGAGGCTGCGCATCATCGCGCCGTCGAAATCGACGTACGGCGGCGGGATCGCGATCGACACCTGGTCGCGGACGCGCTCGGGATGTTCCAGGCACAGCAAGTACGCGACGATCGCGGACCAGTCGTGCGCGATCAGGTGCACCTGGTCGACGTCCAGCGCGTCCAGCAGCGCGAGCACGTCGCCGAGCAACTGGTCGGCGGTGTACCCGTCGGGCGGCGCGTCGGTCCACCCGGCGCCGCGCAGGTCGGGGCAGATCACACGGTAGTGCTGAGCCATGCTGGGAATGACGTCGCGCCACTCCCACCAGTGCTGCGTGAAACCGTGGAGCATCAGGACGGCGTCGCCGCTGCCGGCTTCGGTCACATGCATCCGGAGTCCAGGCAGCTCGACGTAGGTGTGGGTCACCCCATCGAGTGTCGGAAGCATGGCATCGACGGTACTACGAACGTAGTACAAAGTCACTACGTTTATAGTGACGGTATGACGCCGACGCGTGCTCGTGCTCTGGACGCCGCCATCGAGCTCCTCGGCACCAAAGGACTGCGGGCGATGACGCATGCCCGCGTCGACGAGAAGGCCGGCCTGCCGAAGGGCTCGACCTCGAACTACTTCCGTACCCGGGCCGCGCTGCTGTCCGGGGTGGCCGACCGGATCGCCGAGAGCGAGAACGAGGCGCTCGGCACTGCGTTCAGCCCGGCCACGCCCGAGGAGTTCGTCGACATCATGTGCGGGCTGTTCGACTTCCTCACCCGGATCAACCGGGTGCGGACGACCGCCCGGCTGATCCTGTTCCTGGAGGGCAGCCACGATCCGGTCGTCCGGGAGGCGCTGTCCCGCGGCCGTGAGGCGATCGTGGCGACTGCCACCGCGGCGCTGGCCGAGCTCGGCGCGCCGAACCCGCGGGAGGCCGCCCGGGCCGTGGCGGCCGCGTCCGAGGGCCTGATCCTGCATCGCATCGCGCGGCACGACGACGTCGACCCCCGGCCCACTTTCGAATTGCTGTTGAAGGTTGCACTTGCCGGTTAGGTTTGTCCGCATGACCTACCCGGAGAGCCGCCGCGACGACGTCGTCGAGACACTGCACGGGCATCGGATCGCCGATCCGTACCGCTGGCTGGAGGACCCCGACGCACCCGGCACCCGGGACTGGGTCACCCGCCAGAACGCGCTGACCGAGGCCGAGCTGTCGAGCTACCCGGAGCGGGCGTGGTTCCAGGCCACGATGTCCGCGATCCTGGCCCGGCCGCGGGCCGGCGTCCCGGTGAAGAAGTCCGGCTGGTACTTCGTCGGCCGCAACGACGGTACCCAGGCGCAGGACGTCGTGTACGTCGCCGAGACCCTCGAGGACCTGGTCGACCGCGGCCGGGTCCTGATCGACCCGAACACGCTGTCCGAGGCGGGCACCGACTCACTGGGCACCTTCACGGTCAGCCCCGACGGCAAGTACTTCGCCTACGGCATCAACGAGAGCGGCAGCGACTGGACGACGTTCCGGCTGCTCGACATCGCCACCGGCACGCCGGTCGACGACGTGGTCACGGAAGCCAAGTTCTGCGAGGCGACCTGGTTGCCTGACAGCTCGGCGTACCTCTATCTGCACTACCCGGCGAGCGGGCGCAGCGAAGGCACCGAGACGAAGTCGCTGTCCGGCGGCCGGTTGATGCTGCACCGGGTCGGTACGACGCAATCGTCGGACGAGCTCGTGCTGGACTTCCCGGAGAACGACCGCATCTTCATCACGCCCGAGGTGTCCGAGGACGACCGGTACCTCGTCGTCCACATCAGCGAAGGCACCGACCCGGCGACCCGGCTGTGGGTCTACCCGATCACCTCGGACGGCGGCATCGGCGAGCCGATCAAGGTGGTCGACTACCTCGCGGACGAGATCACGTTCGTGCGGATGTCCGGCGATCAGCTGGTCGTGCGCACCGATCGCGACGCACCCCGCGGCCGCGTCGTGCTTGCGTCCCTTGATGGGCAGTTCGCCGACCTGATCCCGGAGGGCGAAGGCACCCTGCAGGCGGTCCGCGGTACGGCGAGCGGCCTCGCCACGCTGACCCTGCTCGACGCGCAACCCGTGCTCACGCTCTACGCGCTGGACGGCTCCGACGCCCGCGTCGTCGATGCGCCAGGCGGGGGAGTGGTCGGCATGAACGCCTCCCCGGAGTACGACGAGCTCTTCGTCGGGCTGTCCACGCCGACCGAACCGACCCTCTCGTACGTCGTGTCCGCCTCGACCGGCGCCGTACGCGCACTGCCCGAGCTCGTCCGCGGGTCCGGCGGCTTCACGTCACCGGCCATCACGGTCGAACGCCGGCTCGAGCCCGGCCGCGAGGTGCCGTACTTCCTGATCAGCCGCGCCGACCTGGACTACTCGTCCCCGCGACCGACCATGCTCTACGGGTACGGCGGCTTCCGCATCCCGATCCTGGCCGAGTACCGGCCCGGCTGGCCGGCATGGCTGGCCGCCGGCGGGGTGCTGGTGATCGCGAACCTGCGCGGTGGCGGCGAGTACGGCAGCGCCTGGCACGACGCTGGTCGCCTGAAGAACAAGCAGAACGTCTTCGACGACTTCATCGCCGTCGCCGAGCACCTGCGCGACACCGGCGTGACCACGTCGGAGCAGCTCGCCATCCACGGTCGCAGCAACGGCGGTCTGCTGGTCGGCGCCGTGATGACGCAGCGGCCCGACCTGTTCGCGGTCGCGCTGCCGGGTGTCGGCGTACTCGACATGCTGAGGTTCCACCTGTTCACGGTGGGGGCCGCGTGGACGTCGGACTTCGGGCATCCGGGCGACGCGAAGCAGTTCGAGGACCTGCTGGCCTACTCGCCACTGCACCGGGTGCAGGACGGGACGGCGTACCCGGCCACGCTCGTGGTCACCGGTGACCACGACGACCGGGTGGTGCCGTTGCACAGTCACAAGTTCATCGCCGCGTTGCAGCATGCCCAGTCCTCCGCCGAACCTGTCTTGACCAGGGTCGAGGTCAACACCGGCCACGGCTTCGGGAAACCCGCCGCGATGGTCGCGTCGGAATGGGCGGACCTACTGGCGTTCGCTGCTCACCATGTAGGCCTTGAACCTCCTGAGCAGTAGGAGGGCTGCATCACCAGATGCGAGGCGCTTGGAGGTCGCGGGGGTCGTCGGCGGGCTGACAGCCGTGCGCGGACTCCTCGTACTCCGACCGCGGTCCGCTGGTGGCCAGCGTCCGTACGGCGTTGACGAGACGGTCCACGTGCTCTCGGGTCGTCCCGAGGCCGAGGCTCGCGCGGACCGCCGTACCGTGCTCGGGGGAGTCCGCGAGCAGGTGGCCGACGAGCGGGTGCGCACAGAACTTGCCATCGCGGACGCCGACGCCGTACTCGGCGCTCAGCGCCGCGGACACCAGGGTCGAGGTCAGGCCGGCGACGGTGAAACACACCGTGCCGACGCGGTCCGCGTCCTGGCCGAAGATCGAGTACGTCGTGACGCCGGGAATCTGCGCGAGACCGGTCCGGAGCCGGGCGAGCAGGCTGCGCTCGTGCTGCTCGATGGCGTCGCGGTGCTTGCTGATCGCCGCACAGGCCGAAGCCAGCGCGATCGCGCCGATCACGTTCGGGGAGCCGCCCTCGTGCCGCGCCGGGCCGGTCGCCCAGACCACGAGGTCCTCGGTGACCGCAGTCGTCGCGCCGCCGCCGTACAGGTAGGGCTCAGCGGCGTCCAGCCAGTCGGAGCGGCCGATCAGGGCGCCCGCGCCGTACGGCGCGTAGAGCTTGTGGCCGGACAGCGCGACCCAGTCGACGTCGAGCTCGGCGATGTCGACCGGCCGGTGCGGCGCGAGCTGCGCGGCGTCCAGGCAGACACGCGCACCGTGCGCCTTGGCGACGGCCGCGATCTCGGCGATCGGGAAGATCTCGCCGGTCACGTTGGACGCACCGGTGACGACGACGAGCCGCGGGCCCTCGGGCGCGTTGCGGAGCGCGTCGGCGACGTTGGTCACCGCCTCGCTCGGGCTGGCCGGCGCAGCGAGGCGCACGGTCCGCTCAGCCGGCCAGGGCAGAAGCGCGGCGTGGTGCTCGGACTCGAACACGATCACGGTCGCGTCAGCTGGTACGGCGTGGGCTAGTAGGTTGAGCGCATCGGTCGTCTGCCGGGTGAAGATCACCTGGTCGTCGTCACGGGCGCCGATGAAGGCATGCACCTCGGCGCGGGCCCGCTCGTACCACTGCGTGGTAATGCGGGAGGCGTAGCCGTTGCCGCGGTGCACCGACGCGTACGACGGCAGTGCCGCCTCGACGCTGGCGCGCACCGACTCCAGACACGGCGCGCTGGCGCCGTGGTCGAAGTTCGCGTAGTCGGTGACCCGGCCGTCGGCCAGTGGGACCAGCAGGTCGGAGCCGACGGTGGCGGGGATGCTGCCGGTCGCGAGGCGGGCCACAGTCGGCCGCGCGGTCGTCGTACTGGCAGGCTCGAGGATGGAGAGGATCGACATGCTGCTGCTCCCAGGAAGTCCGCACTTGCCGAGCGGGGTATCCGCACGGCCTGGTCTTCACCCGGGGCACCCCACCGCGGAGGAGGGTTGCCGGCCAGCGAGCCGGGGCTTGACGCTGGCGCTCATGACCTGCCGAAGACGGTAACGAACGGGCTACGGTCGACGCCAGTGGCTATCTCATGTGATGAGATGGGCGAACACATCGTGGACAACTTGGGGAACGCATGACTTGGAGAGCACCTGCCGTCGAACGACCGGCCGGCTCGTTGACCGCCCCGGAGCGCTCGTTGCTCCAGGGCTACCTGGATTTCTACCGCACCACGCTGCTGTTCAAGTGCGCAGGCCTCACGGCGGCGCAGCTGGCCGAGCGGCCATCGCCGCCGTCGAACCTGTCGCTGCTCGGGCTGATCCGGCACCTGACCAAGGTCGAGCGGATCTGGTTCCGGATCCACTTCGCCGCCGATCCCGCCGAGCCGGTGTTTCCGCTCGAGCTCGGGAAGGACGCGGACTTCGAGCTGATCGATGCTTCGCTGGCCGAAGCGGAGTACGACGGCCTGATCGAGGAGTGGAAGCTGTCCGACGAGGCTGCTGCCGGGCACTCGCTGGACGAGCGCTTCACCTTCAAGGAAACTGAGTCGACGCTGCGGATGATCTACATCCACCTGATCGGCGAGTACGCCCGGCACTGCGGCCACGCCGACCTCGTCCGTGAACAACTGGACGGCACCACCGGCGCCTAAGCTGCGGACCTGGTCCGGTCGTGGCGCCGTGACGCTACGGATGGGGCAGCGTGATCGGCGTGTGACACGTGGGACTCGAGAGGTAATCGGGGTAGCCTGAGGTATATGGCGACCCGCACGTCTTCCCCGGCGCGGGCGCAGAAGTCGGCAGCCAACCGGCCGAGTACGGCGCGGTCGGCTGCTGGTGGACGCTCCCGTCCGTCAGGCGCCCAGAAACGTGGGCAGAGCACGAAGCGCGGCGGTGGATCCACCGCGGCGCGGACCAGCACGCCCAAAGTCAGCGGACCGGGCCCCTTCGCGGCCGCCATGCTCGCGCTCGGCCGCGGCTTCGTGAAGCTCTGGATCGGCATCGCGCACCTGCTCGGCGGCATGGTCCGCGGGATCGGCAACGGCGCCCGCGACCTCGACCCCGAGCACCGCCGCGACGGCGCCGGCCTGTTCCTGATCGGCCTCGGCGTCGTGGTCGCCGCTGCCATCTGGTGGCAGCTGCCAGGTGCCGTCGGCAACGTCATCCGGACCGTCGTCGGCGGCAGCGTCGGCATGATCGGCTGGGCCGTGCCGCTGATGCTGCTGTTCATCGCGCTGCGCACCATGCGCCACCCGGACCGCAACGGCCCGGCCGGCCGCCAGGTAATCGGCTGGACGACGTTCGCGCTCGGTGTGCTCGGCCTGATCCATATCGCCAACGGCCTGCCCCGGCCCGGCAACCCGGCCGACGCGCCGATCCAGGAGGCCGGCGGCGCGATCGGGTACTTCATCTCCACGTTCCTGTCCGACCTGCTCACGCAGTACGTCGCGGCCCCGCTGCTGGTCCTGCTGTCGATCTTCGGCGCCCTGGTGATCACCGGGACGCCGGTCTACGCGATACCCGTGCGGGTCCGCGCGGCCTTCGACGTACTGATGGGACGTACGGCGCTGCCCGAGGACGCACCGTCCGTCGTGGCCGCGCCGACCGACGACACCGTCCGGCTGACCCGCAAGGAGCGCCGCGCCAAGGCCGCCGCCTCCGAGGACGAGGACGGCGAGCCCACGGTCAAGCCGTACGACTCGCCGGTGCTCGAGGGGCGGGAAATCAGCAAGCGCGGCCGCAAGTCGAAGGCCGCGCCGCCTCCCCCGGAGGAGGACGCGTACGACGCCGACGCCGCGGCGGCCGCCGTACCCTCGCCGTCACCGGTCGTTGCCTCGGGCAAGTCTTCTTCGGACTCGCCGCCCGAGCCGCCGCCGCACACGCCGCTGCCGCGGCGGGTCGAGCAGCTGAGCCTGTCCGGCGACATCACCTACACGCTCCCCGACGGGCAGATGCTCAAGCCGGGCTCGGTGCACAAGGCGCGGACCAAGGCGTCCGACCAGGTCGTCGACCGGCTCACCGAGGTGTTCGAGCAGTTCGGCATCGACGCCCAGGTCACCGGCTACACCCGCGGCCCGACCGTCACGCGGTACGAGGTCGAGCTCGGCTCCGCGGTGAAGGTCGAGAAGGTCACCGCGCTGTCGAAGAACATCGCCTACGCGGTCGCCTCGGCCGACGTCCGGATCCTGTCGCCGATCCCGGGCAAGTCCGCGATCGGCATCGAGATCCCGAACACCGACAAGGAGATCGTCAGCCTCGGCGACGTGATCCGGTCGGCGACCGCGCGCAACGACCACCATCCGATGGTGGCCGGGCTCGGCAAGGACGTCGAGGGCGGGTTCGTCGTCGCGAACATGGCGAAGATGCCGCACCTGCTGGTCGCGGGCGCCACCGGTTCGGGTAAGTCGTCGTTCGTGAACTCGCTGATCACCTCGATCCTGATGCGGGCCACGCCGGACGAGGTGCGGATGATCCTGGTCGACCCCAAGCGGGTCGAGCTGAACAACTACGAGGGCATCCCGCACCTGATCACGCCGATCATCACCAACGCCAAGAAGGCCGCCGAGGCGCTGCAGTGGGTCGTCCGCGAGATGGACATGCGGTACGACGACCTGGCCGCGTTCGGGTTCCGGCACGTCGACGACTTCAACAAGGCGGTCCGGGCGGGCAAGGTGAAGCCGCCACCGGGGTCCGAGCGGGTGCTGACGCCGTACCCCTATCTGCTGGTGATCGTCGACGAGCTGGCCGACCTGATGATGGTCGCTCCGCGTGACGTCGAGGACTCGATCGTCCGGATCACCCAGCTCGCGCGTGCGGCCGGCATCCACCTGGTGCTTGCCACCCAGCGGCCGTCGGTGGACGTCGTGACCGGTCTGATCAAGGCGAACGTGCCGTCGCGGCTGGCGTTCGCGACCTCGTCGCTGGCCGACAGCCGGGTCATCCTGGACCAGCCTGGCGCGGAGAAGCTGGTCGGCCAGGGTGACGGACTGTTCCTGCCGATGGGCGCGAGCAAGCCGATGCGTATCCAGGGCGCCTGGGTCACCGAGTCCGAGATCCGCGGCGTGGTCGAGCACTGCAAGGAGCAGCTGCAGCCGACGTACCGCGAGGACGTCACCGCCGCGGCCGGCCCGAGCCGGGAGCTCGACGACGAGATCGGCGACGACATGGACCTGGTCGTCCAGGCCGCCGAGCTGATCGTCTCCACCCAGTTCGGCTCCACCTCGATGCTGCAGCGTAAGCTCCGGGTCGGCTTCGCCAAGGCCGGCCGCCTGATGGACATCCTGGAAAGCCGAGGCGTCGTCGGCCCGAGCGAAGGCTCCAAGGCCCGCGACGTCCTTGTCAAGCCCGACGACCTAGAGGACTTCATCACCACCCTCCGAGGAGAGTGACGTGCTCCCCAGGACGCTCGCCACCACGACCACGTGTCCAGGCACACCCCGACCGGGCGTCAGCCCAGCCGCGCCTCCGGTCGGCTCCGTTCACCTTCACCCGGTCGCGCAGCGGCCGGGTCGTGTTGGGCGAGGGGTATGCCGATGACTGCTGCCAGTGCTCTGCCCAGGCAGGAACGCTTCGACCTCGACCCGGAGCCGGTGCCGTTCACCGTCCGCGCGTCCCAGAAGGTGCACGGCGGGATCGCCGTCGGCGCCCTCCTGGTCGCGATCGGCTTCGCCACCTCCGCCTCCACCAGCCCGACCGGCGTACTGCGCTGGATCGCTGCCGCCGGGTTCGCCGTACTGGCCCTGGTCTGCGCGCGCGCCCTGACGGTCGGCGACATGCTCGTGGCCGACGACGTCGGCATCCGCCTGCGCATCCGCAACGAGTGGATCGGAACCCGATGGGAGGACATCGAGGAAGTGACGGTGCTGAAGCGCCGGCATCTGCTGGACGACGGCAGAATCGCCGTCCACCTTCAGGATCCGGGCCCGGTCCTGGGCGCGATGCCGAGTTCGACTCGCAAGACAACGGATGCGAACCGGCGGTTGACCGGCTCGTCACTCGCGGTACCGTTCGGGTTGACGGCTCGGCCGTCGGACGGGGAAGTGGTACAGGCACTGCACATGCTGGCGGATGCCAGGTGTCCGGTCAGGGAACAACTCTGACTCGTCCGTGACCCTGTCGGACAAAGGCCGTTGAGTTGGTGTCGGCGGTCCCGCTGTCGGCGTTTCGGAGTCGACGGTCCGCTGAACAGTCGGGCGATGGAGAGGACGGTGGGGACGTGAGCATCGGCAGCGAGCTCACGGCGGCCCGCGAACGGGCCGACATGACGATCGAGCAGCTGAGCGCCGCAACCCGGATCAGAACGGGGCTGCTCGTCGCCATGGAGGCCGACGACTTCTCCCGCTGCGGCGGGAACTTCTACGCGCGCGGCCATATCCGCGCGATCGCCCGCGTGGTCAAGGCCGACCCGGCGCCCCTGCTCGCCACCTTCGACGCCGAGCACGCGGTCGAGGAGGACAAGGCCCGTCGCGAGGAACGGGCCGCCATCAAGGGCCCGACCCTGCACCCGGCCCGGCCGCGCTGGGCAGTCGTGGTCGGCGCGATCCTGATCGGCCTGATGGGCTGGGGCATGGTCCGGCTCTTCACCGTGCCGAGCGACGTCGAGGCGAACGCCTCCAAGTCCGCCACCTCGACCCCGGTCGTCACCACCGTGACCCCGAAGGCGACGCCCACGCCGACCGTCAAACCCACCAAGCGCAAGCCGACCAAGCCTCCGGTGCCCACCAAGGTCAAGCTCACCCTGACCGCGAAGGGCGACGGCTCCTATGTCACGGTCCGGGACAAGAAGGGCAAGCGCCTCTTCCAGGGCCTCCTCGGCCCCGGCACCTCCCAGACCGTCACCACCACCGGCGACGTCCGCGTCTCCGTAGGCGTCCCCGCCAACCTCTCCGTCACCGTCAACGGCCACACCCACTCCATCAAGCTCTACCGCTTCGAAGCCCACCCCAACGGCACCCTCACCAAACCCGACTAATCCCCGCCAATCGCCGCACGACCCCGCCCAAACACCACCTCCGGGCGACGTTGCTCCGCCACCGCCGGGCCACCTTCCACCGCGGCTGGCTGACCGCCGCCTGGGGGACGGCTCGCCACCAGGCAGCGGTGAGTGGGGTGATGTGGGCGGGTGTGAGATGTGGTGGTGAGTTAGGTCGCGGGGTGTACGTCGCGTCATACTCGTGGTGATGACTACGCCTCCCACCACCGTCGCCCTGGTCACGCTGGGCTGTGCCCGCAACGATGTCGACTCCGAGGAGCTGGCCGGTCGGCTCGAAGCCGGCGGGTTCCGGCTCGTCGAGGACGCCGCCGAAGCGGACACCGTGGTGGTGAACACCTGCGGTTTCGTCGAGGCCGCCAAGAAGGACTCGGTCGACACGCTCCTCGCAGCCGCGGACTACAAAGACGGCGGCCGCACCCAGGCCGTCGTCGCGGTCGGCTGCCTCGCCGAGCGGTACGGCGAGCAACTCGCCGAAGCCCTGCCCGAAACCGACGCAGTCCTCAGCTTCGACGACTATGCCGACATCTCGGACCGCCTCCGCTCGATCCTCTCCGGCACCAAGCACCAGCCCCACGTACCCCGCGACCGCCGCAAACTCCTCCCGCTGGCCCCCGCGGCCCGCGCCTCAGCCACCGATGTAGCCATCCCCGGCCACGGAAACCACATCCCCACCTCCCTCAAGGCTCGCCCAACCCCCGCCACGCCAACTTCCACCACGCCCCCGGCGAGCAGCGGAGCCGCAGCTCCCAGCGGTGCGGCGACCACCGCCGCTCGGCCAGTGACCGGCGGAGGCGCGGCGGCTGCCGGCGCAGAGTCGCCGACCTCACCGGACGGCACCTCTGCAGCCAGCACTTCTGCCCTAGGTGACGCTGCCGCGGCTGCGCGGGCGCTGGGCGGTCCGTCGGCGGCGGCGCGTGAGGGCTCGGCGGAGATCTTGGCGGCGGACGGTTCCGAGGGTGGGCTCGAGCTGAAGATCGAGGCGCCGGATCTGCAGGCGGCGCCGGCTAGTGGACCCCGGGTCGTGCGGCGACGGCTCGACGGTGGACCGATGGCGCCGCTGAAGCTGGCGTCCGGGTGCGACCGGCGGTGCGCGTTCTGCGCGATCCCGATGTTCCGCGGCGCGTTCGTCTCGCGGCGGCCGACCGAGGTACTCGGCGAAGCCCACTGGCTGGCGGAGAACGGCGTACGCGAACTCTTCCTCGTCTCCGAGAACTCCACCTCGTACGGCAAGGACCTCGGCGACCTGCGGCTGCTCGAGACCCTCGTCGGCGAGATCGCCGAGGTGCCGGGCATCACCCGCGTGCGTGTCTCCTACCTGCAGCCCGCCGAGATGCGCCCCACGCTGATCACCGCGATGACGTCGACTCCCGGCGTCGTCCCGTACTTCGATCTGTCGTTCCAGCACGCCTCCGGTCCGCTGCTGCGCCGCATGCGCCGCTTCGGTGACGCCGAGCGCTTCCTGGAGCTCATCGCACAGGTCCGCGCGGCCGCGCCGTCCGCAGGCATCCGCAGCAACGTGATCGTCGGCTTCCCGGGCGAGACCGAGGAAGACGTCGACATCCTCTGCGACTTCCTGTCCCGCGCCGGCCTCGACGCGATCGGCGTCTTCGGCTACTCCGACGAGGACGGCACCGAGGCCGAGACGTACGACGGCAAGCTCGACGAGGACACCATCGCCGCCCGCCTGGACCGCGTCACCCGCCTCGCCGAAGACCTCACCTCCGCCCGAGCCGAATCCCGCATCGGCGAACTCGTCGAGGTCATCATCGAGTCCACCGCCCCCGACTCCACCGCCACAGCGACCAACTCCGCCCCTGGCGCCAAGCTCGCCTCCGCCGCTGGCTCCGACCTCGGCCCCGGGCTGGATTCCGACGTGCGGCCGGAAGGGCGTACCGGCGAGGGGCGGGCGGCCCATCAGGGGCCTGAAGTCGATGGGTCGACGTCGGTGACTGGTCTTCCGGATGGCGTGCGTGTTGGTGATCTTGTGACGGCGAAAGTGGTCGGAAGCGACGGGGTAGACCTGATTGCGGAGTTCGCGGCACTCGTGAACCCCCGGGACGGCCGTCCGGCAGCTAACCTGACCGCGTGACCAACCCGCCGTCGAACCCGGTGCCTAGCGCAGCCGGTCCGCTCAGCGCGCCCAGCGCGTGGAACGTGGCCAATGCGCTGACGGTCCTGCGGCTGATCTTGGTCCCGCTGTTCGTCTGGTTGCTGCTGCGCGACGGCGGCACCGACGACGGGAACCGCCTGCTCGCCACCGCCGCGTTCGTGGTCGCGATCGTCACCGACCGGTTCGACGGCGACATCGCGCGCCGGTGGAACCTGGTCACCAACTTCGGCAAGATCGCCGACCCGATCGCCGACAAGGCACTGACCGGAGCCGCGTTCATCGGCCTGTCGCTCCTCGGCGAGCTGCCGTGGTGGGTCACCGTGGTCGTGATGGTCCGCGAGTGGGGTGTGACCGCACTCCGATTCTGGGTGATCCGGCACGGCGTCATGCCGGCCAGCCGCGGCGGCAAGCTGAAGACCGTCCTGCAGGCGATCGCGCTCGGCCTCTACCTCCTTCCCTGGCAGTCCGTGCCAGTCCTGCACTGGACCGCTGTCGCGTTCATGGGCGCGGCCGTCCTCGTGACCATCGTCACCGGCCTCGACTACGTAGGCCGAGCCCTCCGTCTCCGAGCCGCCGCCAAACGCCCACTCCCATAACCCGAGCAAGCCGGCACCAGCTGTGGGGTCCGGCCGTAGGTGTCCGGGCGCGGGTGCGTTCGGCGCGTGGGTGTTGGGGGCTGGTGCGGCTCGGGGAGAGTGTTGTTGGTTGGTGCCGTGGTTGGTGGTGCGCATGGTGATCGGCTTTCGGAGGTGTGTGGGTGTCTGAGGGGCTGGAAGCGGTTCTGGGGCGGTTGGTCGGGCTGCTCAAGAGTCGCGGGGAGACTGTGGCCACGGCGGAGTCGCTGACTGGTGGGCTGGTGGGGGCAGCGCTGACCGACGTACCTGGGGTGTCGGCTGTGTACCGCGGTGGCGTGATCGTGTACGCCACTGACCTGAAGGCCAAGCTCGCGGGCGTTCCTGACGACCTGCTGGCCGCTGTCGGGCCGGTGCACCCGGACACGGCTGCAGCACTGGCTACGGGCGTACGGGAGCGACTGGGCGCCACTTATGGGCTCGCCACGACCGGCGTGGCCGGCCCGGACCCGCAGGCGGGGGTTGAGGCTGGAACTGTTTATGTCGCAGCCGCTGGACCAGACGCGGTTGAAGTGCGCAAGCTAGAGCTGAGCGGGGATCGGACAGCCATCCGCAGGGGGAGTGTGCAAGCGGTGCTGGAACTGGCCGTGGCTGTGGTGGCGGAAGAACTCGACTGACCGGCGTGTTGAGACCAGCATGGGGACAGGTAGGGCAGACTGGCACGGCGCACCGAAGCTGGACATTGCGAGGAGTAGTGACCCAGCAACGGGTACCGTTGGTTCCTACGGTCGAGCTACCGTGCGAGTAGAGACGACCGGACAGGCGGAAGGGAGAAACCTCATGGTGCTGGTTCGTGGCCTGCTGGGCGACGTCCTGCGGCGTAAGCGGCTGCGCCAGGGGCGCACCCTCCGCGAGGTATCCGCCGATGCCCGGGTGAGTCTGGGCTACCTGTCCGAGGTCGAGCGCGGCCAGAAGGAGGCCTCCAGCGAGCTGCTGGCGGCGATCTGCATGGCGCTCGACGTCCCGCTGTCGACCGTCTTCGCCGAGGTCAGCGAGGACCTGGCCCGTGAAGAGGCCCTGGTCCTGGCCCACCCGACCATCGAGCCCGAGGTCGCTTCCGCCGCCTGATCGCACAGCCGGTCCCACAGGCCGGCGCGATTCGGCCGAACCAAATGTCGGCGCTGTCCCGGCGCGCCGCAATGCCTGCATTACTGGCAGTCGCTGAAGGTGTCGTAGACCTGATCTGCAGCAAATGGGGCAGCGTTTGTCGTGCGGTGCACCTGGGCAGGCACTTGTGAGCTTGTGACCGACATCGGTCGGCCTGCAGGTATCCGTACGAGCTTCCAGTTCAACCCGGACGCACTCGCGGTCGGTCATCGGTCGGCGTCCCGGCGTGTCTGGGTCGTCAGGGCAGCCTGGATGAGGCTGTTCCGGGTCGGCCAGATCAGTTGCAGGGCCGGGATCGGGCCTTCCCCAGGCCGGCGGAACATGGTGTTCGCCGTGAACAGATGAGTCGCCGAGTCCGGGAAACGCAGCAACGCGGCCTGCTCGGGAGGTGGGAAGTACGCCGAGAGGTCGTCGCCCTCGTCGAACTCCTCGCCGGTCTGCACCGCCCACACCAGCGGCTTGAGGCCGAGGTGGATGAAGGCCGGATCGGGATCGAAGACAATGATCTCCGGGTGGTCGTAGAGGCTCAGGCCCAGCGTGTAGCCGAAGGCTGGGTTGCGGACGCCGTCACCCTCGATGAACTGCATCGTCCAGCCATAGGTCCGGATGTTCTGCTCCAGCCGGCGCGCGATCTCCTCGTCGGTCTTTCCACCGCATGCGTCGCACATAACCCTCTCCTCTCATTCGAACAGATGTTCGATGCATCGGAGAAGATACCGGTGTTCGGACCCGTCACAGCGGCTGTCCACAGGCCATTTCCCGGGGCCACCCGATCCTGGGTTGGGCGATCCCAGGCTAGAGGTGCTCAGGTTGGCAAGTGGGGCACCAGTAGGTGACTCGGTCGCGTGGGGGAGTGCCGATGGAGGCGGTCTCGATCTTGGTGCCGCAGCGGCGGCAGGACTTGTTGCCGCGCTCGAAGACCCAGGTGCGCTGGCCGGGACGGTCGATGCCGGTGCTGACCTGGGCTCCGTTGCGGAGGTTGGCCTTCATCAGGCGGCGACTGAGGTCGACGGCAGCCGCGACATCGACTGATGCGACCGGACGCCAAGGATGGAGGCCGAGCAGGAAGCACACCTCGGTGCGATAGAAGTTGCCGATGCCGGCGAGGTTGCGCTGGTCGAGCAATGCCTCGCTGATCGTCCGTTCCGGATCGGCCTGGACGTTGGCGATCGCCTGCTCGCGGTCGAACGTCGGCGACAGCAGATCCGGCCCGAGATGACCGACCACGCTCGCCTCGTCGTCGGTCGCCACCAACTCGAGCACCGGCAGGCGGTAGCCGACGGCGATCCAGGACGACGTCTCCAGCACCGCGCGCACCTGATGGTCCGGCCCACCGCGCCAGCGCTCGCCCGGCCGGTACAGATGCCAACTCCCGTCCATCCGGAAGTGACTGTGCACGGTCACCCCACCGGACACCCGCATCAGCAGATGCTTGCCACGTGCAACGACCTCCAGCACCGTCTGACCGCTGAGATCAGTCGTGGCCAAGGCGGGCACGCGAAAGTCGGTCCGGATCAGCTCCTGCCCACCCAGGGCCTGGTCGAGCCGCTTGCACGCTCGCCAGACGGTGTCGCCCTCAGGCATGACTCAGGCTCGCAATCGCAATCCCCGCGGCGTCGCGTGGAAGCCCGCCTTCGCCAGCGCATCACCGAATGCCGTATGCCGGACCTGCTCACCATCCGCCGTCTCGACACTGAGCTTGCCGAGCTGCCCGTCCCTGATCGCCAGGGCGAGCGCATCGACGGCAGGCTGCAGCAGATCTGGGTCCTCGGTGAAGCTGAGCACGGTCCGCCCGCCGCGTTCGACGTACACGATCAGTTGGCCGTCGACGAGCATGACGAGCGCTCCGGCCTTTCGCCCAGGCCGATGCCCGCCGGCGTTCTCCCGCTCGGGCCACGGCAGCGCGGCGCCGTACGGGTTCGCCGGATCGGAAGCAGCGAGTACGACGGCCCGCGCAGCCGGCTCCTCATCGCGTCGACCGCGAGCCGAACCTGTCGACCCAGGCAACTCAGCCATTGCTCGCAACCGATCGACCGCGCCCGGCAACGCGAACTGGGCCGCCCCCAGCCCCGCCACGAAGTACCCGCGCCGGCACCGGCCTGACTCCTCGAATGCGCTCAGCACCTTGTAGACGGCCGCAAACCCACCGGGAGTCCGTTCGGTGATCACCGACCCGCGGGTGACGATCCCGTACCGGTCGAGCAGTGTCTCGGCCGCCGCATGAGCCCGCCGGGTCGCGTCCGGATTCCGGGCCGGAAGCAACGACCACCGTCCACCCGCCGTCGGCGGTCCGCTACGGGCCGGCATCGCCGGGCGCCCCGGCCGCGGCAGGCGTCCAGGCCGAGCGCGAGGCGTCGTACGGCGGGCTCGATGAGCGCCGCGTCCACCGCCGACAAGTGACCGGACGGGTGCGAGTGTGTCGTTGGTCAGCTGACCCGCCCACACCAGATCCCACAGCACGCCGACCAGGGTCTCGTCGTCCACCACACCGGCGGCCGCCCCGACGACATCGCTCAACTGGCGGAAGAAGAACGCACCCCCGCCCGACAACGCGTCGAGCACTGCCTGATGTGTCTCACCGATCTCGAACGCCGGATCGGGATCGGGCAACGTCAGGTCGCAGTTGTCCGCGAGATGCAACGACACCCAGCCGTCCGTCCCCGGCAACGAACCCGAACCCGCCCACACGACCTCACCGGTCGCGGTCAACTCGTCCAGCATCGACGGCTGGTACCCGGGCACCCGCGACGGCAGCACGATCGACTCGAGCGCCGAAGCCGGCACCGCACAGCCGGCCAACTGCTCGACCGCTCCGAGCAGCACGTCGTACCCACGGCCGCGGCTGCTGGTGATGCCTTGCCAAGCCGGCAGGAACCGCGCGAGCGCCGACGGATCGACAGGCTCGACCTCCTTGCGCAGCGCGGCCAGCGACCTGCGTCGCAGCAACCGGAGCACCTCGCCGTCGCACCACTCCAGCGCAATGCCACCCGGCAGGAACTCGCCCTCGACGACCCGGCCGGCCGCACCCAACCGCCGCAGCGCATCCGTCACCACCGCCACGCCAATGCCCAAGTTCGTCGCGAGATCGACCGCACGGAACGGCCCGTGCGTCCGCGCATACCGCGACACAAGATCCCCGAGCGGATCGGCGACCGGCTCGGCATGTGCCTCCGCGATCCCCGGCGGAAGAGGTACGCCGAGCGCGTCGCGGAGTCGAGCCACATCCTCAACGACAGCCCACCGATGCTCGCCGGCGATCCGCACCCGCACGACCCGTCGAGCCGCCGCCAGCTCCGTCAACCACGTCTCGGCATCCGCGTCGTCCACACACCGCTGGGATGCCTCGGACAGCGAGAGCGGACCGATCATCCGCAGCACGTCGAACAATCCCTCGGCATTACGCGCCCGGCGATCCTCGGCGAGCCGTTGCAGCTCGGCCTCGGTCCGCAGCACGACCTCGGCGTCGAGAAGCTCGCGCAGTTCCGTCCGGCCGAGCAGCTCCGCGAGCAGGCTCTGGTCCAGCGCAAGAGCAGCCGCACGCTTCTCAGCCAGCGGCGTATCGCCCTCGTACATGAACGCGCCGACGTAGCCGAAGAGCAAGGACTTCGCAAACGGCGAAGCCTCCGGGGTCTCGACCTCGACCACCGAGATCCGCCGCTCGCCGATCCCGGTCAGCAGATCCTTGAGCGCGGGCAAGTCGTAGACGTCCTGCAGCACCTCACGCAGAGTCTCGAGCACGATCGGGAACGAGCCGTACTTACTGGCCACGCTGAGCAGCTGCGCCGACCGCTGCCGCTGCTGCCACAATGGCGATCGCCGACCCGGATTCCGCCGCGGCAGCAGCAACGCCCGCGCTGCACATTCACGGAACCGCGAGGCGAACAGCGCCGACCCACCGACTTCCGCGGTGATCAGGTCCTCGATCTCAGCCGGATCGAACAGCACCAGCTCAGCACCCGGCGGCGCCTCATCCGTCTCCGGCAGCCGCAGCACGATGCCGTCGTCACCCGACACCGACTGCGCGTCCATCCCGTACCGCTCGCGCAGCCGCGCCGCGATCGCCAGCGCCCACGGTCCGTGCACTTGGCCGCCGTACGGCGAATGCACGCAGACTCGCCAGTCGCCGAGCTCGTCGCGGAACCGCTCGACCAGGACGGTCACGTCGTCCGGCACCCGACTGGTCGCATCTCGTTGCTCAGCCAGATACGACACCAGGTTGTTCGCTGCGTACTCGTCGAGCCCGGCGGCGCGTGCGCGCTCGACGGCCTTGGCCGCCGGCAGCGAAGCCATCTTCCGCACAAAGGCACCTGTCGCCGCACCCAGCTCGGCCGGCCGGCCGACCGCATCGCCCTTCCAGAACGGCAGCCGCCCCGGCTGACCAGGCGCGGGGGAGACCAGCACGCGGTCGTGGGTGATGTCCTCGATCCGCCAGCTCGACGCGCCCAGCGTGAAGACGTCGCCGACCCGCGACTCGTACACCATCTCCTCGTCGAGCTCACCGACACGATGGTTCGTCGACTCGCCGACCAGGAAGACACCGAACAACCCGCGGTCCGGGATCGTGCCACCGCTCGTCACCGCGAGCCGCTGCGCTCCCGGCCGCCCGGAGATCTCCCCGCTCACCCGGTCGAACACGATCCGTGGCCGCAGCTCGGCGAACTCGTCCGACGGGTAGCGACCCGAGAGCATGTCGAGCACCCCGTCGTACGCCGATCGTGGCAGCGTCGCGAACGGCGCGCACCGCCGCACCAGAGCGAAGAGCTCGTCCACGTCGACCGTGTCCAGCGCCACGATCGACACGATCTGCTGAGCCAGCACGTCGAGCGGATTGGCCGGGATGTGGAGGCTCTCGATCAGCCCGTCGCGCATGCGCTGCACGACGACCGCCGTGTCGATCAAGTCGCCACGGAACTTGGGGAACAACACGCCACGCGACACAGCGCCGACCTGGTGACCTGCACGCCCGACCCGCTGCAGACCGCTGGCGACGGATGGCGGCGCCTCCACCTGTACGACGAGGTCGACGGCGCCCATGTCGATGCCGAGCTCGAGGCTGCTCGTCGCCACCACGCACGGCAGCCGCCCCGACTTCAGATCCGCCTCGATCAGCAGCCGCTGCTCCTTGCTGACCGAGCCGTGGTGAGCCCGCGCGATCAACGGCGGCGCTGCCAGCGACGCACCTGACTGCGCCATCAGCTGAGCCGGTGAACCAGCCTCGGGCAGCTCCAGCTCCGCACGCTCGGCGGCGATCTCGTTCAGCCGCGCGGTGAGCCGCTCGGCCAGCCGGCGCGAGTTGGAGAAGACGATCGTGGACTTGTGCTGCGAGATGAGGTCGAAGACATGCTCTTCGACATGTGGCCAGATCGACGCGTGCTGCGGCGCACCGGCGGCCGAGCCGGAGGTCTCGATCTCGGTGCTCGCCAGCTCGGCCATGTCCTCGACCGGCACGACGACGCTCAGGTCCCACTGCTTGGTGAACTTCGGCTGCACCACGGTCACCGGCCGCTCGCCACCGAGGAAACGCGCCACCTCCTCGACCGGCCGAACGGTCGCCGACAACCCGATCCGCTGGGCCGGCTTCGGCAGCAAGGAGTCCAGCCGCTCCAGCGTCAGGGACAGGTGCGCGCCACGCTTGGTCCCGGCGACCGCGTGCACCTCGTCGACGATCACTGTCTCGACACCGCGCAGTGCTTCGCGGCCCTGCGAGGTCAGCAAGAGGAACAGCGACTCCGGGGTGGTGATCAGTACGTCGGACGGCCGGGTCGCGAACCGTCGTCGCTCGCCGGCCGGCGTATCGCCCGATCTGACCGCGACCTCGATGTCGATCGGCGCCTCGCCGAGCCGCCGCGCGGTCTCGCGGATCCCGATCAGGGGCGCCCGCAGGTTGCGCTCCACGTCGACCGCGAGCGCCTTCAATGGAGACACGTACAGCACCCGGCAACGCAGCTTCGGATCGTCCGGCGGCGGAGTACTGGCCAGCCGGTCGAGTGCCCAGAGGAACGCCGCCAGCGTCTTGCCCGAACCCGTCGGGGCGACCACCAGCGCATCCCGGCCCGCGGTGATGGCGTCCCACGCCTCGAGCTGGGCCGGGGTGGCCGCCTCGAAGACGTCGCCGAACCACGCCCGGGTCGCGGGCGAGAACCGGCTCAACGCGCTGGTTTTCTTCACGTCGCCCATCTTGCCGGGTCCCTCGGACAGTTTTCCGTCCCCGCCCCACCGCCCCGGTCTGGCAGTTTCCGCGTTTCTGCCTCTGACCAGGCAGTTCACGTCCGGTGACGGCGTTGTCCCGTTCTTCTGGAATGATCGACGGCATGATGAACCGCGTACGTGCAGCGTTCGTCCTCGTGGCCTGCCTGGTCGCGTTGACCGGATGCGTGAAACTCGACGCCGACCTCAAGGTCGGCTCGAACGAGACCGTCTCGGGCAACATGCAGATCGGCGTCGACATTCAGCTGCTGGAGGCCAGCGGCCAGTCGCTCGACAAGGTCCGCGGGCAGATCGAGAACGGGATCAAGGAGACCACGACTGACGGGGTCACCTGCAAGGCGTTCGAGGACGACCAGTACGTCGGTTCCAACTGCACCTTCGAGAGCGTGCCGTTCGACAAGATGGG
Organism: Kribbella sp. NPDC050820; assembly: GCF_040653975.1. Classification (NCBI taxonomy): domain Bacteria; kingdom Bacillati; phylum Actinomycetota; class Actinomycetes; order Propionibacteriales; family Kribbellaceae; genus Kribbella; species Kribbella sp. NPDC050820. The sequence goes on along the minus strand of NZ_JBFAHB010000014.1, from coordinate 90,847 downwards.
CAGTTCGAGCGGTGAAGGCGTCAGCTTCCGCAAGGACGGCGACAAGGTCATCGTGACCGTGAAGGCGGACAACCTGGGCAACAACGTGCCGTCCGGGAGCCAGCCGACTGTGAACTTCAAGATCACCATGCCCGGCAAGATCCTCGAGCACGACGACGGCGCCCAGATCGACGGCCGGACAGCGACGTACGACAGCCTCGACAAGCTCGGGAACGTGTCGCTGACCTCTGAGGCGGGCAGCAGCTTCCCGCTGTGGGCAATCATCCTCATCGTCGTGCTGCTGTTGCTGGTCGTCGGTGCGGCCGTCTTCTTCGTGCTTCGCAGCCGCAAGGCCAAGGCGCAGCAGGGATATGGGCAGTACGGGCAGTACCCGGGGCAGCCGCAGCAGGGCCAGTGGGGGCCGCAGTACGGCGGCCAGCCTGGGCAGTACCCGGGACAGCCGGGCTACGGCCAGCAGCAGGGCTACGCGCAGTCCGGTCCGGGCGGTCAGTACGCACAGCCCGGGCAGTACGGCGGCCAACCCGGCCCGTACGGCGGACAGCCGGGTCAGGGCCAGCCGGGTCCGGGCGGTCAGCCGGGTCCGGCGCCGTACCCGGGTCAGCCTGGTCAGCCGCAGTACCCTGGACAGCCTCAGCCGCAGCAGGGCCAGCCTGGGCAGGGACAGTGGGGTCCGCCGGCCCAGCCGCCTCAGCGGGGTCAAGGTGGCTGGGGACAGCAGCCAGGCCAGCAGCAGGACGGTTGGGGGCAGGACCAGCAAGGCCGTCCTCCGGCGCAAGGCCAGCCTGGACCGCAGGGCGGTTCACAGGGCAGTTGGGGACAGCCACCGAAGGACGACGACGGGCAGGCATGAGACTGACGGAGTTCTGGGCGCGGATGGACGAGCATCTCGGTCCCGCCTATGCACGGACCTGGGCCGAGACCCAGGTCGTTCGGGAGCTCGGCGGCCGTACGGTCGTCGAGGCCCTGGCCGACGGTGAGCACGCCAAGACCGTCTGGCGGGCCGTCTGGGCCCACCTGCAACTCCCACCCAGCGAGCGCTGACGGCCGGCGGGCCGTCAGCGCCGCCCTCAGGTGGCCGTCAGCTCAGGCTCCGGCTCTGCGAGGTCGTCGGTCGGCTCCGGGTCACGCTTCTTCGCCAGCTTGCTCGGCCACCACAGGTGCCGGCCGATGTCGAGGTTGAGCGCGGTCACCAGCACCGAGCGAACGACGATGGTGTCCAGCAGGACACCGAGCGCCACCGCGATGCCGATCTCCGCGAACGCCACCACCGGCAGCGTGGCCAGCACCGCGAACGTCCCGGCCAGCACGAGGCCGGCCGAGGTGATGACGCCACCGGTCGCGGCGACGCCGATCAGCGCGCCGCGCCGAGTGCCGTGGATCTTCGACTCCTCGTGCACACGGGTCATCAGGAAGATGTTGTAGTCGATGCCCAAGGCAACCAGGAAGACGAAGACGAACAGCGGCAACGACACGTCCGCGCCGCCGAACCCGAGCACCTGGTCGAACACCAGCGCACTGATGCCGAGCGCAGCGCCGAAGGACAGCACCACGGTCGCCACGAGCAGCACCGGTGCGAGCAACGAGCGCAGCAACAACATGAGGATCAGCAGCACGACCGCCAGCACGACCGGGATGATCACCCTGTTGTCCCGGTCCGCGGCTCGCTGGGTGTCCAGCAGGATCGCGGTCCCGCCACCGGCCAGCGCGTCCGCTCCCGGCAATGCGTGGACTGCTTCTCGGACTCGGTCCACGGTGTCCTTCGCGGCCTGCGTGTCGGCCGCGTCTGTCAGGGTGCCCTCGAGATAGGCCAGTCCGCCCGCGACTCGGGGCTCCGTCACCGCGGCGATACCTTCCGTCGACTCCATCGCCGTACGGACCTCTGTCGCGCTCTCCGCGTTGCTCACCACGACGAGTGGATTGCCCGCGCCGGCCGGGAAGTGGGCGGCCAGGACCTTCTCGCCGACCACTGACTCCGGCGTACCGACGAAGGACTCTGCGTTGCTGAGGCCGTTCGCGTCCAGGCGCAGCATGCCGAGTGAAGCGACGGCCAGTACGAGCGTCGTCGTGACCCACGTCAGACGCGGGCGTACGGCGATCCGTCGGCCGATGCGACCCCACACGCTCGTCTCGGTGTGGTCTGCGGAGCCGTACGTCGGCTTCAGCGGCCAGAACACCCAGCGACCGCAGATGACGAGTAGTGCGGGCAGCAAGGTCAGCATGGCGGCCAGAGCAACGACGATGCCGACCGCTGCGACCGGTCCGAGGCCACGTGTCGAGTTCATCGAGGCAAGAAGCAGGCAGAGCATGCCGGCCACGACAGTCGACCCAGAGGCCACGATCGCCGGGCCGCACCGGTGCAGCGCGAACGCCATCGCCTCGTGCCGATCCTCATGTCTCCTGAGTTCTTCGCGATATCGAGCCACCAGGAGCAGGGCATAGTCTGTCCCAGCGCCGAACACGAGCACTGTCAGGATGCCGGCGCTCTGGGCGTTGACGGTGAGGTCTGCCTCGGTGGCGAGGTAGTAGACGACCGCCTGCGCGGCGAACAGGGCTGCTCCGGCTGAGAACAGCGGCAGCAACCAGAGCACCGGACTGCGGTAGGTCAGCAGGAGGATGACGATCACTACGGCGGCAGCGGAGTACAGGAGCTTGCCATCGATGCCGGCAAAGGCCTCCTGCGAGTCGGCAGCGAAGCCGCCCGGACCTGTCACGTGGAAGGACATGCCCTCGGGGCGATCGGCTGCGACGCGCCTGAGGTCGTCTGCGCGTTCGCCGATTGTCTCCCAGCCACCGGAGCCGGCGTTGATCGGCACGAGTACCTGCAGTGCCTTGCCGTCCTCCGACGGGATCGGCCCGATCACCTCACGGTCGATGTCCGGCAACTCCGCGAACCGCGTCACATGCTGTGCGACCGCCTGCTGGTCAGCAGGGGTGATGCCGGACGACCGCTCGTAGACGAGCACTGCTGGGATCTCGTCAGGCGAGGAGAACTGCTCAGTCGCTTTGAGAACTTCGGTGGACTCGGCCTTTCCCGGCAGCCAGGACACGGCATCGTTCTCCTGCGCACCGGTCAGCTTGCCCGCCGGACCGAATGACGCCGCAATGGCAACGAGCCACAGCGCCAGCACGATCCACTTGGACACCTTGCCGCACGGCAATGCCGCCAGCCGTCCTGCTCCGCCCACCACAACCACGCCCCCTAAAGGGGACGCCCGCCCGCACGCCGGACTGTCCACGACGCACCCCCCGATCCAGCCTGCTGGCTGCACCGGACAGGGTCAACGACCACGCTGTAGTACTGCACTCACCCTGCGTCTCAATGCCCGGTCGGTCAGGGCTTCCAGCCCGTCCGGGCGGCCCACTCCTCTGCAGGTAGGTAGATGAGGTCGCAGACCGGGTCCTTCAGGTCGGCGTAGTCCGCGGTCGACTCGATGGGCAGTGCGGCGGCCCGTCGCTTGAACTCGCCGTACGCCGCTGCCGTCTCCGGGTGGCTGCGCAGGTAGTCGCGGAACAGCAGGGCATAGCGCTGGTTGGCTCGACCGGCGACCCGGACGTGCAGGTTCACCCGGCGCCGGTACATCGGCTCGACCAGTAGCCGCTTGACCCACTGCAGGTCCTCGGCGGGCAAGCCGGGCACCGGGTGGTCTCGCCTGGGCGGACGCAGCTCCCAGTCGGCCGCGACCATCCGCTCGGCCACGTCGTCCAGCTCCGGTTCAGTCCCGACGGTCACCTGCATGTCGAGGACGTCCTTCGCCGCCAGCCCAGGTACGGAGGTCGATCCGATGTGGTCGATCCGCTGTGCCGCTTCCCCCAGCAACTCACTCACGGCGCGCGCGATCTTCTCGTACTGCGCCGGCCAGCTCTCGTCCGCCCTCACGATGACGATCCCAGTCATGCCGAGATCATCCCAGCCTTTGCCTGTGCTCAGACAGGCTTGACCCGGAAGGCGCTGGACATGAGGAGCTCGGCGGCCTCGTACGCCGCCTTGCGGATGGCCTTGCGTTCGTCGAAGAAGCCGCCGACCACTCCGATCGCGGGCAGCTTGCCGACGAATCTGGCGGCGAGAGTGCCGCGCGGACGCTCCTCGAACACGTCCCCCAGCCCGCCGAACAGCTTGCTGATCCGCCAGACCAGTCTCACGCCCTTGCGCAGTCCTGCCTCCTCCGACTCGTCACCGAGCCCCAGTTGCTTGGCCACATCCTGGCCGGCTGCGGTGGGGTCGTCGTACTTGAGCACCTCGTCCGGTGTGATCGGCCGGTCGGTCAGTACGCGGGCGATGATCGCCGTACGGTCGGCATGGGCCTCGACGCCGTACTCGCGGCAGACTGCGCCGATGACCATGGCCTGTACGGCGGCGCCGAGCGTGTCCTTGATCGGCAGGCGATCGGCGGCCGCACCGCTGATCCGGGGGAGGCCTGCGACGACAGCAGCGAATCCGCCGAGCCGCTCCACCCACCAGTCGCAGCGCTCCGCCAGCGGCAGCGTCGGCCACTCGGCGTGACCCGGCACCTTCATCTTCAGCAGCCGGTCGATCGCCAGGATCAGGCCCTTCTCGGCCAGGTTGGGCTGCTCCTGGGCCGAGTAGTCGGTGAGGACGCTGCGGATGCCGAACGGGTCCTGCGTGCGGAGCGAGTCGAGCACCGAGTCGATGCCGAACTCGACCCTGCTGAGCGCCAGGATGACGGCGGAGTCGGGGATGTCTGGACGGTCTGCCACGCCGCAAGGGTAGGGAGTCGGCGGGTCCAGGACGGTTGCCGGGACGACTTCGGCGTGTCAGTTGCGATTCGAACACGTGTTCGGGATAGTTTGGTCTCCTGAAGGTGCTGGGCGGCCGAGTTTGTCCACAGATTCCCGGTGGCGACGAAAACTGTCCGACGTAACCCGTACCTTCTCTGGCGACAACGAAATCCTTCGGGCGGCTGGGACGGCGGCCCCGATACGTAGATGGGTCAGGTGGCAGTCACATGGCTGGTGCAACGAGTGCGGAACGCGCGGCAACGGATCGTGAGAAGGCGCTGGCGACCGCGCTGACGCAGATCGAGCGGCAGTGTGGCAAGGGCGCGGTGATGCGGCTGGGGGAGCAGGGCAAGGCCCCCATCGAGATCATCCCGACCGGGTCCATTGCGCTCGACATCGCGCTCGGCATCGGCGGTCTGCCGCGCGGCCGGGTGGTGGAGATCTACGGCCCGGAGTCCTCGGGTAAGACGACGGTCGCCCTGCACGCGGTGGCGAACGCCCAGCGGGCCGGCGGTATCGCCGCCTTCATCGACGCCGAGCACGCGCTCGACCCGGAGTACGCGCGGAAGCTGGGCGTCGACACCGACGCGCTGCTGGTCTCGCAGCCCGACTCCGGTGAGCAGGCGCTGGAGATCGCCGACATGCTGGTCCGCTCCGGCGCGATCGACATCGTCGTGATCGACTCGGTGGCCGCGCTGGTGCCGCGGGCCGAGATCGAGGGCGAGATGGGTGACAGCCACGTCGGTCTGCAGGCCCGGCTGATGAGCCAGGCGCTGCGAAAGATGACCGGTGCGGTCAACGGCACCGGGACGACGGCCATCTTCATCAACCAGCTGCGCGAGAAGATCGGCGTCATGTTCGGCTCGCCGGAGACCACGACCGGTGGCCGGGCGCTGAAGTTCTACGCGTCGGTGCGGTTGGACGTGCGCCGGATCGAGTCGCTCAAGGACGGCAGCGACGTGGTCGGCAACCGGACCCGCGTGAAGGTCGTGAAGAACAAGGTCGCCCCGCCGTTCAAGCAGGCCGAGTTCGACATCATCTACGGCCAGGGCATCAGCCGTGAGGGCAGCCTGCTGGACCTCGGCGTCGAGCAGGGCTTCGTCCGCAAGGCCGGCGCCTGGTTCACCTACGAGAGCGACCAGCTCGGCCAGGGCCGGGAGAACGCGCGGAACTTCCTGCGCGACAACCCCGACCTGGCCAACGAGCTGGAGAAGAAGATCAAGGAGAAGATGGGCATCGGCCCGACTCTGGACGCGCCGGCCGACGAGGCCGCCGCCGAGGTCGATGTCGACTTCTGATCGACCCACCGCGGGCGGCAGCGATCCTCGGCACCCCGCCGAAGACGCTGCCCCCGCGGCTCTGTCTCTCCCCCACGCCGACCGCCTGGCCCTGGCCCGCTCACTCCTGGCCCAAGGGCCCGGCGCATCTCCTGACGCCGTCGCGCCCGACCAACGCCGTCGTCAGACCAGCACCTCCACGGATCCACAGTCGGCAGGCGACGCCACACTCGATCCACCGTCGCCTTTGAACCGGCGCCGCCCCATCGGCAGCATCAGGCGACGCCCCCGCAATGACGACCCGTGGTCAGACGACTCCACCTCCGACGACGCGTTCCCGTCGGACCGCGCCAGCAGAAACACGCGGACCTCCGCCGACTCACAGGCAGCAGAGGACGCCGCCGTACCCGACGCCGCGTCAGGTCGTGCGAGCGGACGCAGCACCAACCGCACCACCTCTGACTCAGGGCCTGTCGCGGACGCCAGACTCGACACCGCGTCGTCCCCAACCACACGCCGCGGCGCCGGGCGGGATGCGAATGTCGACGATCCCTGGGCGGAAGACGGCGTGCCGCACGAGATCTCCGGTTCGGGTCGCCGGGTCGGGAGGACTCGACCGACCTCCGGGACCTCGGATCCTTGGGACGAGCTTGAAGGCGTGCAGTCGACTGGGCCGGGGCGGGCTATTCGCGGTGGCGGAGTTCGGCGAGTTGCTGGGTCTGTGGATCCCTGGGGTGATTCGGCCGACGACGGGGAGTCGACTGGCCGTAGTTCTCGCGGGGTCGACCGAGCTGGGGCGTCTGTGGACCCGTGGGGAGACGATGCGGACGACGAGTCGACTGGGTCGGGTCGTGGCGGGCGTCGTACTGGCGGAGTCCGGAGCGTCGCAGGGTCCGTGGATCCTTGGGGTGATGCGGCCGAGTCGGACGGTGCTGGTCGCCGTACCGGCGTCGGGGGAGATGCGGGTGCTGACGACCGGCGGGCGGCCGCGAAGGCATTTGCGGCTGATGAGGAGTCGATCGCAGGTGCCGCCCGGGGCCGACTGGCGCCGGCGGAGGGCGTCGATCCGTGGGCGGAGCCGGACGGCGTCGCACCTGACCGCGCACAACAAGCGCAGACGCGGGCCGCGGCTGAGGTACGCGCGGAGTTGAAGTCTGGGCGCGCGAATGCGACGTCGGCGGATAACTCGTCTCAGGCTGGGGCCGGTCGTAGGTCGGGGGATAGCGGCCGCCCTGGAAGCGCAGGACGTGCTGCTCAGGCAGAAGACGAGGCTGGGGAGATGCCTCGCAGCGGTCAGGTCGGCGGTCGGTCTGGGGACGGTGCTGGTGTCGGACGTTCTGGGGGTGCTGGGTCCGGGGAGCAGGTGGATGACCGGGCTGGGGAGGTGCCTCGCAGTGGTCGATCCGGAAGTCGGTCCGGGGACGGGCGTGGTGCCGGGCGATCTCGGGGTGCTGGGCTTGCTGAGCAGGTGGACGACCGAGCTGAGGAGGTGCCTCGCAGCGGTCGGGCCGGAGGACGGTCTGCGGACGGGCCTGGTGCCGAGCGGTCTGTGGCTGGGCTCGATGAGCGGGCGGACGGTCGGGGTGGCGAGGCTGGGCGTGGTCGGAGTGGCGGGGGTGCTGGGGAGCGGCGTGGGGTTCGGAAGCGGGGGTTTGGGGGATCTCGGCGAGGGCGGGGTACGGCGGAGGGGCCGGAGGGGCCTGCGGATCCGGGGATGGATGGGGAGTCGGATCCGTATTCGGTGGCTCGGACGATTTTGCTGGACAAGCTGACGGGGCAGCCGCGTACCCGGGCTGAGTTGGCTGGATTGCTTGCTGAGCGGGAGATTCCGGACGAGGTGGCCGACGAGCTGCTCGATCGGTTCACCGACGTCGGGTTGATCGATGACGCGGCCTTTGCGAATGCCTGGGTTGAGTCTCGGCATCGGGGGCGTGGGCTGGGGAAGCGGGCGCTGGCACAGGAGCTTCGCCGGCGGGGTGTGGATGATCAGTTGGCGCGTGATGCGCTCGATGAGCTGGATCCGGAGCAGGAGGAGGAGACGGCTCGCGCGCTGGTACGGCGGAAGCTCAGGTCCATGCGCTCGTTGGATCGGCAGGTGGCCATGCGCCGGCTCCTTGGCATGCTTGCCCGCAAGGGATATCCGGGTGGCCTGGCGATGACGATCGTGAAAGACGAGCTCTCCGCATCCCACGAAGAGCTACCCCTCCTCGACTCCTCCGGCATCGAGCCCGACTGACAGGCAACCGTCGTCGCCCCACGTAGGTCTTGCCGCAGCCCTGCTAGAAGCTCGGGCTGCCGACGCTGTCCGGAGTTCCCGCCAGGTGAGGGGCGCGTGGTTGTTGGTCGACGGGCGGTTCGGGGGCTGGGTAGGTTGGGTTGCATGGCTGGCTTCGAGGACGTGGAGCGGTTGGTGGCGGGGTTGCCGGAGACTGCGGAGACGACTCGGCGTGGGAGTCGGACGTGGACAGTTGGCGGGAAGGCGTACGCGTGGGAGCGGCCGTTCAGTAAGGCGGATTTGCGGCGGTTCGGGGATGAGACTCCGCCCCAGGGGCCGATTCTGGCGGTTCGGGTGGAGGACCTGGCTGAGAAGGAAGCGGTGCTCTCGGCGCGGGCGGGGGACGGGTTCTTCACGATTCCGCACTTCGACAACTACGCGGCTGTGTTGATCGAGCTCGACAAGGTTTCTGAGCCCGTGCTTCAGGATGCGCTGCTTGATGGGTGGCTGGTGTTCGCGCCGCCGCAACTCGCGAAGGCACACCTCGACGGGCAGTAGACCCGTCAGACACCACCGACAGCTGGCTCGGCCGTGACGGGCAGTGCCCTGCCGCCGGGCGGTGCCGCGAGCAAGCCGGGCGGTGGGCTGCGACGGCACCGCGGGTCGCGAGCTGGTATCGAGGCGCGCCTTGATGGGCGGTCCGGTCAGGGTTTGCGGGGGTGCTCGGTGGGGGCGGTGCGACGGAGCGGTGGCGTGCTGGGGGTTAGGTGGTGGCGGTTAGGAGGCGGTGGGCGAAGGTTCGGTAGGCGGGGGTGAAGGGGGAGGTTGGGGGGAGGTGGAAGTCGGCGTTGAGGAAGGCCAGGGGGAGTAGGAGCCATTGCCAGGTGTCCAGGGCGATGGTGACTGAGGTGTGGTCGGCGTCTAGCGGGTGGATTTCGGCGTCTTGGTATTTGAGGGCGTCGAGGACGGGGGCGATGGGGGCGTCGATGGTGAGGGTGAGTTTCTGCTTGGACTTGTTGAGGGCCTGGCGGAGGTAGGCGGTGGCGGAGTCTGCCGGGAGTGGGCGTGGGGTGTAGGGGGTGTTGGTACGGCGTTCGTCGGTGATGCGGTCGAGGCGGAACACTCGCCAGTCGTCGCGGTCGAGGTCGTAGGCGAGCAGGTACCAGCGGAGCATGTAGTGGATTTGGCGGTAGGGCTCGACTCGGCGGATCGCGTGTTCGCCGCGGGCGTTGATGTAGGAGAACGAGATCGTCTCTACGGCAGCGATTGCTTCGGCGATGGTGCCGAGTTGGTCTGCGGTGACGGTTGGCGCCGGTTGGGGAGTGGTTTCCAGGCTGGAGCGGACGGAGACTACTTGGCCGCGGAGGCGGGCGGGGAGGAACTGGTCGACCTTGCCGTAGGCACGCAACGCTGCGTCGTCGATGCCCCGCTCACCTGAAGAAGAACCGGCGGCGGAAGGACGGGCAGGGGTGGTGGGGCCGGCGGGGGACGGGGGTGTCGGGGACGGCGTGGTTGAGGCTAGGGCGGCTAGGGCTAGGAGGGTGGCTACGGCTTCGTCGTCGTCGAGGACCAGGGGTGGCATGGTGCGGCCGGCGGATAGGCGGTAGTAGCCGCCGGGGCCGGGTTGGGTTTCGACGGGGTAGCCGTAGCTGCGGAGGCGGTCCACGTCGCGGCGCAGGGTGCGTGGGCTGACGGACAGGCGCCGGGTCAGCTCGTCCCCGGTGAAGGACCGGCCGGTCTGCAACGTGGACAGGAGCGCCAGCATGCGGGCGGTCACGTCTGCCATGCCGATCATGATGGCACTAATTGCGGCCAGGATCCGGCCACATCTGCGCATAGCGTCGTACGCATGGCTGACCGAAGCATCACCATTCGCCAAGCCCGGACCAACAACCTCGACGGGCTCGATCTCGTCGTACCGCGGAATCAACTGGTCGTGTTCGTCGGCAGATCGGGATCGGGGAAGTCGTCGCTGGTGTTCGACACGATCGCCGCGGAGGCGGGGTTCGAGTTGAACGAGACGTTCCCGCCGTTCGCGCGTAACCGGTTGCCGAAGTGGACCCGCCCGGAGGTCGAGCACATCGACGGCCTGACCCCGGTGATCGTGATCGACCAGCGGCGGATCGGCGGCAACGCGCGGTCGACGGTCGGCACGATCACCGACGCGTGGACGTACCTGCGGCTGTTGTTCTCCCGGCTGAGCGAGCCGCACGTCGGTGAGTCGAACCGGTTCTCGTTCAACGACCCCACCGGGATGTGCCCGACCTGCCACGGTCTCGGCGAGGTCGTGGTCAGCGCGGTCGATCGCTTCCTGGACCTCGACAAGTCACTCGCCGGCGGCGCGATCCGGCTGCCCGGCTTCGGCAACGGCGGCTACTGGTACAGCCAGTACGCCGACATCGGCACGTTCCACGTGGACACACCACTGCGCGACTGGACCGCTTCGGAACGCGAAGCACTGCTGTACGGCGGCCAGGCCGCAGCCGACCTCGGACACAAGCCACCCAAGGACTACGAGGGGGTGGTCGAGCGCTTCGAACGCATCTACCTGCGCACCTCCGACAACCTGTCCGAACGCAAGCAGGACACGATTCGCAAGTTCACGAAGTCCGGGACCTGCCCGGAGTGCGCGGGCGATCGCCTCAACGAGGCCGCGCGCACGGCGACAGTCGACGGCCACTCCATCGGCCGGCTCGCCCACCTGGAGATCACCGAACTGCTGGACGTCGTACGGAAGATCGACACAAGCAGCGTCCGGCCGGTGGTGGCTGCGTTGACGGCGCGGTTGGAGGCGATGGTGACGATCGGCCTCGGGTACCTGGCTCTGTCGCGGGCGACGACCACGCTGTCCGGTGGCGAGTCGCAGCGGATCAAGACGGTCAAGCACCTCGGGTCGAGCCTGACGGAGATGACGTACGTCGTGGACGAGCCGACCGTCGGCCTGCACCCGACCGACGTCGACTCGATGATCAAGTTGCTCGAGCAACTGCGCGACAGCGGGAACAGCGTGCTCGTGGTCGAGCACGACCCGGCAGTCATGCGCCACGCGGACCAAGTCGTCGAGGTCGGGCCTGGGGCGGGAGCCGGAGGTGGGCGGCTCGTGTTCCAGGGAACGTTCGCCGAGCTCGGTGATGCCGGTACGCCGACCGGGAAAGCGCTGGCCCGGACGCGACCAGAGAAGGCCCAACCGCGCCGGGCGGACGGAACTCTGACCGTGACGGATGCCAAGCGCAACAACCTGCAGAGGGTCACCGTCGGCTTCCCGACCGGGGTGATGACAGTGCTGACCGGCGTTGCGGGCTCGGGGAAGTCGAGCCTCGCGCAGGAACTGGTCGAGCAGCACCAGGCGATCGTGATCGACCAGAAGCCGGTCAGCACCAACCGCCGCTCGACGCCGATCACCTACACCGGTATCGCACCGGCGATCCGGAAGCTGTTCGCCCGCCACAACAACGTGCCGGCCGCGTTGTTCAGCGCCAACTCGGACGGTGCGTGTCCGGAATGCAAGGGACTCGGCGTGATCTACACCGACCTCGCGTTCATGGACGGGCAGGAGGTGGTGTGCGAGACGTGCCAGGGGCGGCGGTTCACTCCGGAGGTGCTGGCGTACACGGTGAACGGGCGCTCGATCGCGGACGTCGACGAGCTGACAATCGACGAGGCGATCACGGAGTTGCCGGATGCGCGGATCTCGCGGGCGTTGCGGCAGCTCGCCGCCGTCGGGCTCGGGTACCTGCGGTTGGGGCAATCTCTCAGCACGTTGTCGGGTGGCGAGTGTCAGCGCGTGAAGATCGCCAAGGAACTACGGCAGGCCGAGCAACCCACGACGTACGTGCTCGACGAGCCCACGACCGGGCTGCACCTGGATGACATCGACACGCTGCTGGAGGTGCTCGACAGCCTGGTCGAGCACGGGCACACGGTGGTCGTCGTCGAGCACAACCTGGACGTGATTCGGCAGGCCGACTGGTTGATCGACCTCGGTCCGGGGCCTGGCCGGCACGGCGGCACGGTCCTGTTCGAAGGGCGGCCCGCCGACTACGTCGACCGCCCGACACCGACCAGTCTGGCGCTGGCCGAGCGGCCGCCGTACGGCGAGGGGCGTTGACGGGTCGGGTGTGACGGTGTGTTATCCGAAGTAGGACCCGTGTTTGGGCTGGTCCGTAAGCTGGGATTTTCGGTCGATCCGCCCCTGACACCGCGGAGGGTGCAATGAACGATTTCCAGGAACAGGCGAAGAACTGGCTCCGGAACGTCGTCAAGCAGAACCCGGACAAGATCAAGGCCGGTGTGGAGAAGGCCGGTGACTTGCTCGACAAGCAGACCGGCGGGAAGTACGCGGACAAGGTCGACACCGTCCAGCAGAAGGTCGGCGGGTACGTCGACTCCCAGTCGGGCGACACCCCCGCGAGCCAGCCCGCCGAGTCGGCCCCCGACGACGGCGCGCCGGAGGCCGCAAGCCAGGCGGGCACATCAGGCCAGGCAGGGGAGGCCGGTACGGCGACTGAGAGTGAGGCGACCGGTGGTGTGCCTTCGCCCGGTGGCGGTGGTGACCCCGGAGTCGTCGGTGGTGAGGCGCCGGACCCGGCGACCGAGCCTGCGAGCTCGGCCGGATCCCGCCCGGAGGGCTCCCAGACCGGCAGCACGGTGACCGGCGAGTCCGAGGAAGGCCTCCCGGGCCCACGCCCGTAGTCCGAGGACTCGAAGGCCTCCCGGGCACACGCCCCGTAGTAGGAAGACCGCCTCCCGAGAACACGCGCGCGGTCCGGCCGAATCACGAGCGAGCCGAGCTGCGCGACGTACTTGAGCGGTTCGGTTCTGGAGTGGACCAGTGGGGGTGGTGGTCTGCTGGTGCGACCGGGTCGCAGGGTGACGCTGGACGTTGGTTCCGGTGCTTGCGGTGACGGGTCGGGTGGGCTGGGAGTGTCCGTCTTGACCGGGTGATGGGGCACGCCTAGCCTCGGAATCAGTAAGGGATCACTCCACCTGACGGTGGCGGGTATAAGCACCGGCAGGGCGGTTGACCACCGGCCGACCGGCCGGAGAGAAACACGACACCACGCTCGACCGAGCTGAAGACTGACGACGGCGACTCGCAGCGCCGTCGGATAGACGGCACCGCGGCAAGCACCGAACCTGGGTGACGCACACCCACCGGCCGCCCGGCGGTACCGGCGTCACGGAACGGACAGGCGCACCGCCGTAGGCCGGTGGTGCGGTCAGCCGTACCGTCAGTCGCCGTACACGTGGCGAATCCCTTCGACCGAGGCCACAGTCCCGCCTGGTGCGTGACTCGAACGAGGGGAGACGCCGATGACGGCTACGTCGATCGGGCTGTCTCTGATCGGACTGCTGATCGCCGGCCTGCTGGCCTGGATCGGCCTCACCCTCTCCCGCCGCAAGGCCGCCGACGGGTCGGCCGCCGCCGAGCTCGAGGCCGCGAACATCACCGGCGCCGCGAAGTCCGCGGCCGAGTCGGTGCGCCGCCAGGCCGAGGAGGAGGCCGCCGTCCTGCGGGTCCGGGCCGAGGCCGCGGAGCAGCGCGCCGAGGAGATCCGCCGGGCCGCGGAAGACCGGGCGTCCGAGGTACGGCGCGAGGTCGAGCAGCGGGCGTCCGACGTACGGCGGGAAGCCGAGTCGGAGGCGCAGTCGATCCGGGACGACCTGCGCGAGCAGCGGCTGGAGATGGAACGCCGTGAGCACCGGCTGACCGAGCGTGAGGAACGCCTGGACGAGCAGCACCGCTCGATCGAGGAACGTCAGACCGAGCTGACCGCGCAACTGGCCGAGCTGGACCGCCGCAAGGCCGAGATCCGGGACCTGGAGGACGAGCGCCGCCGGATCCTGGAAGGGGTCGCGAACCTCACCACCGAGCAGGCGCGGACCGAGCTGATCGCGTCGATCGAGGCGGAGGCGAAGCGGCACGCGCACACGATCGTGCGCGACATCGAGCGGCAGGCGCTGGACGAGGGCGAGGTCAAGGCCCGCAAGATCATCACCGGCGCGGTGCAGCGGCTGGCGTCGGAGCAGACCAGCGAGTCCGTCGTCTCCGTGGTGCACCTGCCGAGTGACGACATGAAGGGCCGGATCATCGGCCGCGAGGGCCGCAACATCCGGTCGTTCGAGCAGACGACCGGCGTGAACCTGATCATCGACGACACCCCCGAGGCGGTGCTGCTGTCCTGCTTCGACCCGGTACGGCGGGAGACCGCGCGGCTGACCCTGGACTCGCTGGTGCTCGACGGCCGGATCCACCCGAGCCGGATCGAGGAGATCTACGAACGCAGCAAGGGCGAGGTTGCCGAGCTGTGCGAGCGGGCCGCCGAGGACGCGATGGCGGAGGTCGGGATCACCGACCTGCACCCGGAGCTGGCCCGGACCATGGGTCTGCTGCGCTACCGGACGTCGTACGGGCAGAACGTGCTCAAGCACCTGGTCGAGTCCGCGCACATCGCCGGCATGATGGCGGCCGAGCTCGGGCTGGACCCGAAGCTGTGCAAGCGGGGCGCGTTCCTGCATGACATCGGCAAGGCGCTGACGCACGAGTCCGAGGGCAGCCACGCGATCGTGGGCGCCGAGCTGGCCCGCAAGTGGGGCGAGAACGACGACGTTGTGCACTGCATCGAGGCGCACCACAACGAGGTCGAGGTGCGGACCGTCGAGGCCGTGCTGACCCAGGCGGCGGACGCGGTCAGCGGTGGCCGGCCGGGTGCGCGGCGGGAGTCGCTGGAGGCGTACGTGCAGCGGCTCGAGCGGCTGGAGGAGATCGCGATGCACCACGACGGTGTGGAGAAGGTGTTCGCGATGCAGGCCGGCCGAGAGATCCGCGTGATGGTGCTGCCGGACGCGGTCGACGACATCGGCGCACAGGTGATGGCACGCGACATCGCGAAGCAGGTCGAGGAGGAGCTGACCTACCCCGGCCAGATCCGCGTCACCGTCGTCCGCGAGTCCCGCGCCACCGAGGTCGCGAAGTAGCTCAGTCCGCGTACTTGAGACGCCACTCGGGCGGATCGAACGGGGCGCCGTAGATCCGGGTCTCGCGCGCGATCCGCCCGTCCCGGAACTCGACGACGTTCGCGACGTAGTAGATGTCGCCGCTGTAGTCCGAGCGCCCGAGCACCACGAAGTGGTCGCCTTCGCCGGTGATGCGCAGGATCGTGATCGACGGCGGGCTCGGGTACTCCTGCTGCATCGCCCGCATCTTGTCCCGGCCGACGATCCGCTCGCCGGACTGCGGCATCTCCAGCACGTAGTCCTCAGTTCGCATTTCGTGCTCGGCCTCGGCGGACAGCGTCAACTCACCCTCCGCCGCCCACAGCCGCTCCAGCAACTCGCGATTGTCCATGGCTTCACCGTCCCCGCGACTCTTCAGGCAGTCTTAAATGCGGGTGCGACCGGTGACAAGCCGCCGTACGGTCGGACGATGGACATCAGGCCCGCAACCCAAGCCGACGTCGACGGACTCATTGCTCCGGCCGAGCCGGCCGCGCAGCACCACCTGCGCGAACGCTGGGCGACGCAGCAGCGCGGTGACGGCCTGTTCCTGCTCGCACACCAGGACGGCGAGGTCGTCGGCCACACGATGCTGTTCCGGGCATCGAAGTACGACGAGGTCCGGGAGGCTCACGACGTCGCCGAGATCAACGCCCTGCACGCCTACGTCCAAGGCCAGGGCATCGGTACGGCGATCATCCGCGCGGCCGAGGCGATCGCCGCCGACGAGTGGTCCCGCGCGGCGATCGGCCTGGCCGTCGGCGCCGACAACCCAGGCGCCCGCAGGCTGTACGAACGCCTCGGCTACCGGCTCTGGGAAGGCGACCCGGTGATCGACCGCTGGACCGAAAAAGATGCCGACGGCAACGTCGTACGGGCGCACGCGGACCCCTGCGACTACTTGTTGAAGCCCTTCTGATCCTCACGCAGGTGCGCGGGCGTGACGTCGATCGGCCGGGTGGCGACCTGCTCCGGCGGGTCGGTGTTGTACTGCTTCTCGACCTCCGGGTCGATCACGGTGAAATCGTCGCGCTTGTGCGGGTTGGCGAGCCGGTACGAGACCCAGATGCCGGCCACACCGGCGAGCATGATGATGATCCCCAGGGCGGTGAGGTTCAGAGTGTCGGACGTGTCACGAACGGCGAACGCGATGATCGCACCGAGCGCGATCAAAGCGATTCCGGCTCCGATCCTCATGACCGACTCCTTCCTGAACTCCGAGGGTTGTCACTTGCAGTAACGGACATCACTCCCGGTACCCAAAGGGTGTCCTGACATGCGCGCCGGTCAGCGGAAGGCGGCCTGGCCGGTCAGGGCCTGGCCGATGACGAGTTGGTGGACCTCGGAGGTGCCCTCGTAGGTGAGGACGGACTCGAGGTTGTTGGCGTGTCGCATGATCGGGTACTCGCCGCTGATGCCGTTCGCGGCCAGGATCGTGCGGCACTCGCGGGCGATCGCGATCGCCTCGCGGACGTTGTTGAGCTTGCCGACGCTGACCTGCTCGGGGCGCAGCGTGCCCTTCTCCTTGAGCCGGCCGAGGTGGACGGCGAGCAGAATGCCCTTGTTCAGCTCGACAGCCATGTCGGCGAGCTTCGCCTGGGTCAGCTGGTAGCCGGACAGCGGCTTGTCGAAGACCGTCCGCTCACCGGCGTAGGCCAGGGCGGTCTCGAGGCAGTCGCGGGCGGCGCCCATCGCGCCGAAGATGATGCCGAAGCGGGCCTCGTTCAGGCAGCCGAGCGGTCCGGACAGACCACGGGCCTCGGGCAACAGTGCGGACGCCGGCAGCCGTACGTCCTCCAGAACCAGCTCGGACGTGACCGACGCGCGCAGCGACAGCTTCCCGGTGATCTCCGGCGCCGAGAAACCGGCCGTCGAGGTCGGTACGACGAAGCCGCGGACGCCGTCGTCCGTCCGGGCCCAGACCACGGCGACGTCGGCGACCGAACCGTTCGTGATCCACATCTTCGAGCCGTTCAGCACCCAGTCGTCGCCGTCGCGGCGGGCGTTGGTGCGCATGCCGGCCGGGTTCGAGCCGAAGTCGGGCTCGGTCAGGCCGAAGCAGCCGATCGCCTCACCGGCCGACATCCGCGGCAGCCACTCGTTCTTCTGCTCCTCGCTGCCGTACTTCCAGATCGCGTACATGGCCAGCGAACCCTGCACCGACACCAGCGAACGCATCCCCGAGTCGGCCGCCTCGATCTCCAGGCAGGCCAGGCCGTAGGCAACCGGACCGACACCGGCACACCCGTAGCCGGTCAGGTGCATCCCGAGGAACCCGAGTGCCCCCAGCTCCTTGGCCAGCTCCCGCGCCGGAATGCTTGCCGACTCGAACCACTCCGGCAACGACGGCCGCAACCGCTCATCCGCAAACCGACGAGCCGTAGCCCGGACGTCAACCTCCTCCGAGGTCAACAACGAGTCCACATCCACCAGATCCAGCGAAGCCGTCATAAAGCTCACGCTAGCCGGTAGAAGGTGATCAGGAAGCGGCGCAGCTCACTTCCGGTACCAGGGCCACCACCAGTGGCGTTTGCGGGGATGGCGGACGACGATCGTGCCGTGTCTGGCCTGGCCGGTGACGCGGAGGCGGACGCCGCCGGCTCGGGGTGTGGTGGCCTTGTTGCGGGCGGTGCCGTGGACCATGTCGACGGCGTCCATGTCGATGCTCCAGCCCTCCGGCACGATCATCACGACCGAGCTGTGCACGGCCTGGGCGTCGACGTGGATCTCCGGCCACCGGATCACCGCGTCGGTGAAGTCGAGCCGGACCGCGGAGTGCTCGGCGACCGCGTGCACCGTCTGCGGGACCGTCCACGGCCCTTCCCGCCGCTGGGCGCTGTGCTTGGCCCGGATGGTCAGCTCGACCGCGTTGCTGCCGTGCGCGACCGGCACCAGATCTGCGGTCGCGTTGCGCAGCTCGAGCTGCGTCTTGGCCGAGTAGATCTGGGTCAGCCGCTCGTCCAGCTCCTCGAAGTCCAGCCGCCCGTCGCTGTGTGCTTCCTGGACCAGGGCGGCGGCGCGCTCGCGGTCGTGGTCAGAGGCCCGATGCCCGGGCGGCGGCTGCTCCAGACTCATGCCCCAAAGGTAGCGCCGCTACCGGTCCGCTCCAGGAACCGGTCGAACACTGCTGACCAGGTCGCTTCCAGTTCAGCCTCGTAGAGCTCCGCCTCCGCGACCACAGTCGCCGGATCGAATCCCAACGACAGCAGTCGCTCCGGGGTCCAGCGCCGTACTCGATCTGTTGTGACCTCGGGATGGAACTGCACGCCCCAGCTCCGGCCGATGCGCAGCATCTGGATGGGACAGCGCTCGCTCGACATCAACAGCACGGCATCAGCGGGCAGCCGGGTGATCTGGTCCTGGTGACTCTCCACTGCCCGCACAACCGCAGGCAGACCGGCGAGCAGCGGGTCGTCCGCGGCCGCGGGCAGCAGGCGCAGCTCGGTCACACCTTTCTCGGGCAGACCGTGCTTGCCGAGCACCTCACCGCCGAACGTATGCGCCAGCAGCTGAGCGCCCAAGCAGATCCCCAGCACCGGCACGCGGTCGTGCGCCGCCCGCAGCAGCTCGCGCTCGGCCTTCAGCCACGGCGAGGCGTCGTCCGCGTCCGGCAGCATTCCGCCACCCAGCAGGATCAGCGCGGCGTGCCCGCTGATGTCGGACGGGATCGGCTCACCGTCCCACGCGCGTACGACGACCGCGGCGAAGCCCCGCGCCTCGAGCCAGCCGAGCAGGCGGCCCGGTCCGCTGTCGGGATCGTTCTCGATGATCAGCACAGCTGCAGACACAGTCGCCAACCGTAGACCACCGGGGCACACCGCGAGCCGCCGTACCGGCGAGACTGTTCCGCGATACTGAGCAGGGCTCAGCTGGGGGTGTGCGGCACTGTGCCGGCAGTGGATCGGCTGGTGGGCCTGCAACAGGTCACTCCGGCTGCGCTGCTCATTGTGGAGTTCAAGCCCGGAGACACCGGTGCCGAGGCCCGGCTCACGGCGAACGATCCGGTGCTCCTCACCATCAGCGATGTCAGCCATCCGGAGTTCGACGCACTGGTGCTGACCACCACGCTGGGCGGTGCAGCGTCTGCACAACTGCCGGCCGGGTTCTACAACGTGTCAGCTGTCGTGATCGACGACTGCGAGGACGTTCTGCTCGGGTACGGCGTTCAGGACAACCTGAGACTGGTCAGTGGCGACGACCTGATCCTGTCTTTGGCCATCCACACCGACGGCGTGGCCGATGTGCCGCGGCGCTGGCGTCCGGTCCGCAGCCGGTGCTCATGGGACCGGACGGTGACGTCGTACCGATCCTGGACCTGGTGCTGATCGGGCGGGCGCCGGACTGCGACCTGATCCTGGACCACCCGGAGGTGAGCCGGCACCACGCGGAGCTGCTCCGGATGGACGAGCTGAGCTACGAGCTCCGCGACCTCGGCTCGACCAACGGCACCTCTGTGAACGGCGCCCGCGTCCACAGCCGACTCGTCGGCGACGGCGACCAGCTCCGCCTCGGAAGCTTCCCCCTCAACCTCTACCTGGCCTGACGCGACCTAGCCCGCGGACCTGGGACAATGGCGCCGTGAATGCGCGAACCGTCGTCATCCTCGGCTCGACCGGCTCTGTCGGCACCCAGGCGCTGGAGCTGATCGGCCGGAACCGCGACCGGTTCCGGGTGCTCGCGCTCTCGGCCGGCGGGGACAATGTCGGCCTGCTGGCCGCGCAGGCGCTCGAGTTCGGCGTCGAAGTGGTCGGTGTGGCGAAGGCCACGGTGGCTCAGGACCTGCAGCTCGCGTTCTACGCCGAGGCGCAGCGCAAGGGGTACACGCAGGGCGAGTTCCGGATCCCGAAGATCGTCACCGGCCCGGACGCCTCCAGCGAGCTCGCCGCGATGCCGTGTGACGTGGTTCTCAACGGCATCAACGGCTCGCTCGGCCTGCAGCCCACGCTGGCCGCCCTCGACGCCGGCAACACGCTCGCCTTGGCGAACAAGGAGTCCCTCGTCATCGGCGGTCCGCTGGTCACCCGCCGGGTGAAGCCGGGCCAGATCGTCCCGGTGGACTCCGAGCACAGCGCGATCGCGCAATGCCTGCGCGGTGGCTCGGCCGACGAGGTGCACAAGCTGCTGCTGACCGCCAGCGGCGGGCCGTTCCTGGGCCGGGCGCGCAGCGAGCTCGCGGACGTGACGGTCGAGCAGGCCCTGGCGCACCCGAACTTCGCGATGGGCCCGGTCGTCACGATCAACTCCGCCAACCTGGTCAACAAGGGGCTGGAGCTGATCGAGGCGCACCTGCTGTTCGGGATCCCGATGGACCGGATCGACGTCGTCGTACACCCGCAGCAGGCGATCCACTCGATGGTCGAGTTCACCGACGGGTCCACGATCGCGCAGGTCGGCGTACCGACGATGACGGTGCCGATCGCGCTCGGCCTCGGCTGGCCCGACCGGATACCGGACGCGTCGCCGCCGTGGAACTGGGCCGAGGCGAGCACCTGGCAGTTCCTCCCGCTCGATGACAAGGCGTTCCCGGCGGTCCGGCTGGCCCGCGAGGCCGGGACCCGCGGCGGGACCGCGCCGGCCGTCTTCAACGCCGCCAACGAGGTCTGCGTGCAGGCGTTCCGGGACGGGCGGCTGCCGTTCCTGGCGATCGTCGACACGGTGGCACGGGTGGTGACCGAACACGACGTACCCTCGTATGAGGAACTGTCCATCGACGACGTGCTCGCCGCTGACACATGGGCGCGTGCGCGGGCTCGCGAGTTGACCGGCGCGTCGACCGACCACAGCCAGGAGATCACGAACGCATGACCGCGCTTCTCACCGTAATCGGCATCGTGCTCTTCGTAGCCGGCATCCTGATCTCGGTCGGGCTGCACGAGCTGGGCCACATGGTGCCCGCGAAGGCGTTCGGGATGAAGGTGACCCAGTTCTTCGTCGGCTTCGGCCGGACG
Source organism: Kribbella sp. NPDC050820 (assembly GCF_040653975.1). Classification (NCBI taxonomy): domain Bacteria; kingdom Bacillati; phylum Actinomycetota; class Actinomycetes; order Propionibacteriales; family Kribbellaceae; genus Kribbella; species Kribbella sp. NPDC050820. The sequence continues at coordinate 69,674 of NZ_JBFAHB010000014.1, read as the reverse complement.
CTGTGGTCGACCAAGCGCGGCGAGACCGAGTACGGCATCAAGGCTATCCCGGCCGGTGGGTTCGTCCGGATCATCGGGATGATGCCGCCGGCCAAGGGCGAGGACCCGACCAAGGTCCGCAAGGCCAACACCGGCCCGATCCAGTCCATGGTCGAGAACGCCCGAACCGCGGAGTACGAGACCATCTCGCCCGAGGACAACGGCCGGCTCTTCTACCAGAAGGTGTGGTGGAAGAAGCTGATCGTGATGGCGTCCGGTCCGCTGGTCAACGTGGTGATCGCGTTCGTGCTGTTCGGCGGCCTGTTCATGCTGTACGGCGCCAACGTCGCGCAGACCACCGTCGCCACGGTCACCGACTGCGTCATCCCGGCGTCGCAGGCCACCGCGGACCGCAAGTGCGAGGCCGGCGACCAGGTCTCGCCGGCCAAGACCGCGGGCTTCCAGGTCGGCGACAGGATCGTCTCCTTCAACGGCACCCAGATCACCAGCTGGGACCAGCTCACCCCGCTGATCCGGGCGAACACCGACAAGGCCGCCACGATCGTTGTCGAGCGCAACGGTGCGCAGCAGACCCTGCAGACCACCACGATCATCAACCAGGTCCGCGACGAGGCAGGGTCGGACAAGATCGTCTCGGTCGGCTTCCTCGGCGTCTCGCCGGAGATGAAGGTCGAGCGCCAGGACTTCGGGTTCGTGGTCAACAAGATGGGCGAGCTGACCGTCGCCACCGTGCAGGCGATCGGCAACTTCCCGGAGAAGCTGGTCGGCGTGGCCAAGTCGATCGTCGGCGGCGACCGCGACGAGGACAGCCCGATGAGCGTGGTCGGCGCCAGCCGGGTGGCCGGCGAGATCGCCTCCAACCAGTCGCTCACCGGCGGCGAGCGGATCGCGTTCCTGATCTCGCTGCTCGCCTCGCTGAACCTGTTCCTTGCCCTGTTCAACTTCATCCCGCTGCTCCCGCTGGACGGCGGCCACATGGCCGGCGCGATCTGGGAAGGCATCCGGCGCGGCTTCGCGCGGCTGCTCGGCCGGCCCGACCCCGGGTACGTCGACGTCGCCAAGCTGCTCCCGATCGCGTACGTCGCGGCCAGTGCCATCGTGGTGATGGGCGTCCTGCTCGTCATCGCCGACATCGTCAACCCGATCCGGCTGTTCAACGGATAACGCTCCACCTCAACGGACAAGGACTCATGAGCATCAACCTGGGCATGCCCGCGCTGCCGCCGCCGACCCTCGCCCCGCGCCGCAAGACCCGCCAGATCAAGGTGGGCAAGGTGCTGGTCGGCGGTGACGCCCCGATCTCCGTGCAGTCGATGACGACGACGCTGACCTCGGACGTCAACACCACCCTGCAGCAGATCGCCGAGCTGACCGCGGCCGGCTGCGACATCGTCCGGGTCGCGTGCCCGTCGCAGGACGACGCGGACGCGCTGCCGGAGATCGCGCAGCACTCGCAGATCCCGGTGATCGCCGACATCCACTTCCAGCCGAAGTACGTGTTCGCCGCGATCGAGGCGGGCTGTGCGGCGGTCCGGGTGAACCCGGGCAACATCCGCAAGTTCGACGACCAGGTGAAGGAGATCGCGGCCGCGGCCAAGGACCACGGCACCTCGATCCGGATCGGCGTGAACGCCGGCTCGCTGGACCCGCGGCTGCTGCAGAAGTACGGCAAGGCGACCCCGGAGGCGTTGGTCGAGTCGGCCGTCTGGGAGGCGTCGCTGTTCGAGGAGCACGACTTCCACGACTTCAAGATCTCGGTCAAGCACAACGACCCGGTCGTGATGGTCCGCGCGTACGAGTTGCTGGCCGACGCCGGCGACTGGCCGCTGCACCTCGGCGTGACCGAGGCCGGCCCGGCGTTCCAGGGCACGATCAAGTCGTCGGTGGCGTTCGGCGCGCTGCTGGCCAAGGGCATCGGCGACACCATCCGGGTCTCGCTGTCCGCGCCGCCGGTCGAGGAGGTCAAGGTCGGCCTGCAGATCCTGCAGTCGCTGAACCTGCGTGAGCGCAAGCTCGAGATCGTCTCCTGCCCGTCCTGCGGCCGCGCCCAGGTGGACGTCTACACCCTGGCCGAGCAGGTCACCGCCGGCCTGGAGGGCATGGAGGTCCCGCTCCGGGTCGCCGTCATGGGCTGCGTCGTGAACGGCCCCGGCGAGGCCCGCGAGGCCGACCTCGGCGTCGCCTCCGGCAACGGCAAGGGCCAGATCTTCGTCAAGGGCGAGGTCATCAAGACCGTCCCGGAATCCGCCATCGTCGAAACCCTCATCGAGGAAGCCCTCCGCATCGCCGAGCACATGGGCGACACCACCCCCGGCGAACCCACCGTCACCGTCAGTTGACCGCGACGTCCCAGAAGGTGCCATACCCTGCCGGGGTGCGGCACCTTCTGGCGTATGAAGCTGGTGCTTCGTTTGCCGGGATCAATGCATCAAATCGTCAGCCATTTTGGTGTAGCATTGGGTGCATGACACGTATCTCGGTAGACGTCAACGACGAGTGGCTCGACGCGGCCCGGGCCGAGTTGGGTACGGATAGCAAGGTGGAGACGATCAACGCCGCCTTGCACGAGTTCGCCCGGCGCAAGCGGGCGAAAGATCTCATCGCGACGCTCGACGAGGTCGAGTTGGATGTCAGTGCCTCGGCCGACGCCTGGAGATATGGGGGCGGTCGTGATCTGAGCAGGCTGGAGGAAGACGCCAGGGAGGCCCGCACCGCATGATGGCTGGCGCTGCTTATCTGGTGGACACCTCGGTCGTCGTGCTGCGCGGTCGGTACGCGTTGGTCAAGGAGCGCTTCGACACACTGCTCGTCGAAGGTCGCCTGGTGCTCTGCCAAATGGCGCTGCTGGAGTGCCTGAACAACGCTCCGGATCCGCGGTCCTACGAGCGAATGTGGGGGGACCTTCAGGGCCAGCGGTGGGTCGATGTCACCACAGCGTCCATGGACAAGGCCCTGGAGGTGCACCGCGCTCTGGCGAAGAAGAGCCAGCACCGGGGGTTCAAGCTGCCTGACCTGATCATTGCTGCGACCGCAGAGTTGGCTGGCCTGACTGTCTTGCACTACGACGAGGATTATGAGCGGATTGCCAAGGTCACTGGGCAGCCGGTGGAGTGGGTTGTGCCGAAGGGATCGCTCTGAGGGTGGTTGAGTACCTGGTGGTCGGGGCGGTTGCAGGTGAGCTTCGGTATGTGCCGCAGGGGATTCCTCGGGTGGTTACCGGGGTTGGGAAGACTGCGGCGGCGGTGGCTACTGCGAGGGCTTTGGGGGAGCGGGACACTCTTGAGCTGGTGGTGCTGAATGTGGGGACCACGGGGGCGTTGCGGGATGGGATGGCGGGGTTGTACCTGCCGTCGCGGGTGATCAATCACGACGTCAACGCGGAGGCGGTGCGGGCGCTGGGGCTCGACCCGCAGGAGGTGCTGGAGGTCGAGGGCGGGGACGGGACCGTGCTCGCCTCGGGCGATGTGTTCGTGACCGATCCGGTCGTCCGGGCCCGGCTCGCGGAGCGGGCGCAGTTGGTGGACATGGAGGCGTACGGCGTCGTCTACGCCTGCCGCGAGTACGGCGTACCCGTCCGTGTCGTGAAGCACGTCTCCGACTCGGCCGACGAGTCCGCCCTCGACTGGCCCGCGCTGGTCGACGCCAGCGCCAAGGTCCTGGGGGAGTGGGTCACCGACTACGTCCGCTGAGACGCCAGCCACTCGAGTACGGCGGTCTCCCGCACCAGCCACCGCATCACCCCAACCCCACCCGCCTGCACGGCCCGGTTCGCCGCCAGCGCCTCGTCGACCGTCATCCACCGCGGCACCAGTTCCAGCTCGGCCTCGTACCCCTCCAGCGTCTGCTCACGCTCAGCCGCACCGCCCGAGCAGCGGAAGTAGTGCGAGGTCATCCGGAACACGTCGTACGCCGGCTCGGCCGCCGGCACCTCCTCGATCGTCGAGCCGACGCCCGGGCCGACCTGGACGCCGACGACGCCGCACTCCTCGCGGAACTCGCGGCGGAGCGCCTCGGCGTGCGACTCGCCCGGCTCCACCCCGCCGCCGGGGAACTTGTAGTCGCCGTGACGGGAGCCGAGCAGCAGCAGCTCGCGACCGTGGAAGAGGATGCCGCGGACGGCGGTTCGCTTGACGACGCGACCGCCGGGAGGGAGATCCGGTGAGCTGAACCTGCCGAGGAGCATGCGGATATGCTGGCTTGACCTTGACCCTGGGGGCAAGGTTTAGCGTCGGGGTGAAGGAGGCGGGATGCGGATCAGTGATCTGGCGGCCGAGGCCGGGGTGACGGTCAAGGCGGTCCGGTACTACGAGGCGCAGGGACTGCTGAAGCCCCGGCGGGAGGCCAACGGCTACCGCGCGTACGAGGCCGAGGACGTGGTCGTCGTACGGGAGGTGAAGGCGTTGCTGTCGCTCGGCCTGACCGCGGAGCAGACGTACCCGTTCATCGAGTGCCTGCGGGCCGGCAACGACCGGGCGGACGTGTGCCCGGCGTCGCTGGCGGCGTACCGGACCCGGATCGCCGACGTGGACCGGCGGATCACCGAGCTCACCGAGCTCAGGTCCCGGCTGACCGACCTCCTGGCCGATGCCGAGAGCTGGAGGACGAGAACAGGATGAGTGACCTGCGGACGGTCGACGAGTCGACCTTCGACGAGGTGGTACTGCAGGCGGACCAGCCGGTGCTGGTGGACTTCTGGGCGCAGTGGTGCCCGCCGTGCCACCAGATCGCGCCGGTGCTGGCGCAGATCGATGCCGAGCGCAATGACCTGACGGTGGTAAAGCTGAACTCCGACGAGAACCCGGCGGTGTCGGCGAGCTACCGGGTGATGGCCCTGCCCACGCTGATGCTGTTCCACCGTGGCGAGGTGATCTGGTCGGTGGTCGGCGCCCGCCCGAAACACAAGCTGGTCAAGGAGCTCGACGACGCCCTGCACGCCGTCGTCTGAGCGCCGCTGAGGAAGCCCGCCGGTGGATTCCGCCGGCGGGCTTCGTCGTACCTTGCTTGGTAGCTAGCTAGATTGCTAGCATCCTAGGCATGAGCGATGAAGGCGGGAAGAAGGCGCAGTTCAACGTGTACCTGCCGCCGGAGCTGGTTCGCCGGGTGAAGCACAAGGCGATCGACGAGGCGGTCAGCCTGTCCGCGCTGGTGGAGCTCGCACTGACGGAGTACCTGGACAAGCATGGGGAGGCACGAGGATGAACGATGTGATGATCCGGCCGCTGCGGTTCACGGCCGATGTGGACGCGATGCAGGCGTTCCTGGAGACCCTCGGCCTGCGGGCGCGGATCGAGTCCGAGCGCGGCGGCTGGGCGGTGCTGCTGGCCGGCCGCGGAGCTGTCTCGCTGCACGACGCGGCCACCAGCGACACCGGCGGCCGGCCGGGTCAGACCAGGCTGACGTTCGTGGCCGAAGACATCGACGAGCTGAAGACGACCCTCGAGAACGCCGGCTACGACGACGCGACGATCTTCGACGAGGCGTTCGGGCGCGTCCTGTCGGTTGCCGGGCCGGACGGGACGAAGCTGTGGATCGACGAACGCAGCAAGGATCTGTACGGCTACCGCGAGCTCGACGCGCAGCCGGATGAGCGCTTGGCGGTGACGCCACACCTGACGGTCTCGGATCAGCCCGCCTGGGAGCGGCTGCTGGGCGTGCTCGGCGTCGACCAGAAGGTGTACTTCGCCGCCGGTGACGAGCCGGCCGTCCGGCTCGGGCTGACCACCTCCGAGGATCTGGACGACATGCTGCGACGGATAGGTGCGCAGGCCACCCGGACCGATGATGGTCTGGAGATCGTGGATCCGGACGGGGAGACGGTGGTGGTGCACGGGTGATCGAGGTTCGGAAGGCCGAGCTCGGGGATGTCGAGGGCATCCGGCAGATCGGGCTGCAGACCTGGCCGGCGGCGTACGGCGGTCTGGTCTCGGAGCAGTTCATCGCCGACGGCCTGGCGCAGTACTGGTCACCGGAGGCGGTGGAGCGGGGCATGCGCCGCGGGATCACGCTGGTCGCGGCCGACGGTGAGCAGTTGGTCGGGGTGGTCGGGCTCGGTCGGGAGGACGAGTTCTGGGTGATGTGGAAGCTGTACGTGCTGCCCGATCACCAGGGCAAGGGGGTCGGCAAGGCGCTGCTCGACGCGGCGATCGAGGCTCTGCCGGCCGGTACGTCGGAACTGCTGCTGGACGTCCTGGTCGGCAACGAGAAGGCAATCCGCTTCTACCGCGCCAACGGCTTCGGCGACCCACCCCGCACCCCCGACCGCGACCTCGGCGTCGAAACGATGTGGATGAGTCGTGGCGGTCTCTGATGGTCCCCCGCCTACTGCGCGGCACTCGGCACGGCATCTCGCCGCACTGGAGCAAAGGCCACGATGAAACCACATCGAGGCCTTCACTCCAGCACGCCGAGCTACCGCACCGAGCACCTGCTCGCTACGGCGCGGGACCATCAGACACCGCCTTGACCTCCAGACGGCTTGAGGTTGCAGGGTGCCCGCATGACAGTGACTGAACCGGTGCGGTTGCGGGACGATCCGGACTTTCGGCGGTACTGGGTCGCTCGGGTGTTGTCGTTCACCGGGTCGATGGTGACGGCGGTCGCGCTGCCGGTGCTCGTTTACCGGCTGAGTGGATCTACGTTTCTCACCGCGCTCACGACGGCGCTCGAGGCGGCGCCGTACCTGCTGACTGGGCTGTTCGCCGGCGCGCTCTCGGACCGGTGGAACCGGCAGCGGGTGATGGTGTCGGCGGATCTGGTCAACGCGGTGCTGATCGGGTCGATCCCGGTCGCGCACCTGCTCGGCGTGCTGACCGTCGCGCAGGTGCTCGTGGTCGGGTTCGCGGTACAGGCGGTCTTCACGTTCTTCGACGGTGCGAACTTCGGCGCGCTCCCTGTGCTGGTCGGGCGGGCCCGGGTCGCGCAGGCGAACTCGGCGGTCTGGACGGCGTCCAGCCTGGTCGAGCTGTTCGTCCCGGCGCTCGCCGGCCTGGCGTTGGCGGTGCTGAACCCGGCCAGCCTCCTCGCTCTCGACGCGTTGAGTTTCGTCGCGTCCGCGGTCGCCGTACGTGGCATCGTGCGCGCGATGTCGGAGCGGCGGGACGGGCAGCAGCCGCTGCGGCCTCGGGTGATCTTCGCGGACATCGCGGAGGGCGTGCGGTTCCTGGTCCGGCATCCCGGTGTCAGGACGATGACGATCGTGGGCAGTCTGCAGTCGTTCGCCGGCGGCGGGTTCGTCGCGCTGATGGTGGTCTGGTGCGACCGGATCCTGCACATCGGTACGTCGGGAGTGCGGTTCGGGCTCGTGTGGGGTGCATGGGGGATCGGTGGCCTGATCGCCGCGCTCGGCCTGCCGCGGCTGCTGAAGCGGATGCCGCCGGCCGCGATCACGCTGTACGCGTTGCCGGTGTCGGCGGTGCTCGGGATCGTGACGGCGCTGATGCCGGGGTGGGCCCTGGCCGCACTCGCGTTGCTCGTGTGGGGCTCGGCGTACGTGCTGGTGATCGTCAACTCGATCTCCTACCGGCAGCAGGTGACGCCGGAGCAGTTGCTCGGCCGCGTCAACACGGCCGGCCGGATGCTGTCGTGGGGAGTGGGCTGGACGCTGGGCTCGATCGCCGGTGGTCTACTCGGGAACCAGTACGGCGTCCGCACCGCGATGGTCGTGATGGGTGCCTTCGGGTTCGCCGCCGTGGCAGTCGCTTGGACCTCGCCGTTGCGCCGGATCGCGGACGCTCACGACCCGTTGCACGCTTGACGGGGGATCATCGGCTAGGTTCTGCGCGTGGGCGTTCGGGTTCTCGGTCCTCGTGACCTCGCGGCGGCGCGTGCCGTGATCGGCCGCGACCCGGTCGTCAACGTGTTCGTCGACAGCCTGGTGCAGGCGTCCGGACTCGATCCACGGCGCGGCGCCGAGGTCTGGGGGTACGTCGAGAAGGGCGTGCTCGAAGCGCTGTGCCACGCGGGCGGCAACATGGTGCCGGTCGGCGCGGACGACGCTGCGCTGCGGGCGTTCGCGTCGTACGCGTTGCGGCGGGGGCGGAACTGCTTCCAGATCCTCGGCCAGGCGCGCGCGGTCGAGCAGTTGTGGAACACCCTCGAACCGCACTGGGGTCCGGCCCGCGAGGTGCGCGACAACCAGCCGTTCATGGTGATCGAGGGACCGCCGGCCATCGCCCCGGATCCATTGGTCCGGGAGGTCGAACCGGTCGAGCTGCCGATCCTCTACCCGGCCTGTGTGGCGATGTACACCGAGGAGGTCGGGGTCCCGCCGCAGACCGGGCCGGACGGGACGTTCTACCGGTCGCGGGTGGCCGAGCTGATCCGGGCCGGGCGGGCGTTCGCGCGGATCGAGGACGACCGCGTGGTGTTCAAGGCCGAGGTCGGGTCGGTCGGGACCGGCGTCTGCCAGATCCAGGGGGTCTGGGTCGACCCGGAGTTCCGCGGCCGCGGGCTGGCCGCGCCGGGGATGGCGGCGGTGGTCGAGCTGGCCCGGCAGATCGCCCCGGTGGTGACGCTGTACGTGAACGCCTTCAACGTCCCGGCCCGGGCGGCGTACGAGCGGGTCGGGTTCCGGACGATCGAGACGTTCGCGACGATCCTGTTCTGATACTGGGCGCCCACCGTGATGCTGCGGTGACCGCTGGTGCGCTTTCAGGCTCTGTGCATCACCAAGCTCGCGGCGGGGGACTGTGCGGTGGACAGCAACGGGAATAAGCCGAAGTTCGTGCTGCACTCGCAGATCCATGCGCGCGAGATCGCGACCGGCGAGATCGCGTACCGATGGATCGACCTGCTGGTCACGTCGTACGGCGTGGACCCGGAGATCACGTCGTTGCTCCGTTCCAGTGGGACGTGCAGCAGGGCGGGCCGTGTGACGAGACCTATCCCGGTCCAAAGGCGGAGTCGGAGCCGGAGACGGTCGCGATCCAGGGGTTGCTGGAGGCGATCTTCCCTGATGGGAAAGGGGAGGTGAACGATCCGGCGGCCCCGCCGACGACCGGGGTGATGCTGAGTCTGCACAGTTTCGGGAACGACATCCTGGCGCCGTACGGCTACACGAACACCGCTGCGCCGGACCAGGCCGCGTTGGTTGCTCTGGGCAAGAAGATGGGCGCGCTGACCGGGTATCCGGTCTCGACCGGGGACGGCGGGGTGGGGTATCTGGCGCCGGGAGCGACGGACGACTGGCTGTACGGGACGCGCGGGGTGCCGGCGTACACCTTCGAGATCGGGCCGGCGTCGGGGGCCTGCGCGAGGTTCCTGCCGGCGTACTCGTGCGTGTCGTCGACGTTCTGGCCGATTCTGAAACCAGCGTTGGTTTACGCGGCCCGGGCCGCGGCGGCGCCGTACGGGAAGCTGCCGTGATTACCGTCCGGTAGGCTCCGCGCATGGCGTGCGCGGCTGGGCGCGGCTGCCGCTCCAGGTTCCGCTGATCAAATGGGCCCTGAGGGCGTCGCGCGAGACCGAATGAGGCGGCTGGGTGCGCGTGGGCTGTGGATAACGTGGTGAGAGCATGGTCGCCGGACGGATATCCTCTGTGACGTCCAATGTTCCATCCATCTTCTGTCAGGCTTTTGGAGACTCCCGTGATTCTGCGCATGTCGTCGCTGTTCCTTCGCACCCTTCGCGAGGACCCGGCGGACGCGGAGGTCCCGAGCCACAAGCTGCTCGTCCGCGCCGGCTACATCCGGCGGACCGCGCCCGGCATCTACACCTGGCTGCCGCTGGGCCTGCGGGTACTGCGCAACGTCGAGCGGATCGTGCGCGAGGAGATGGACGCGATCGGCGCGCAGGAGCTGGTGTTCCCGGCGCTGCTGCCCCGGGAGCCCTACGAGGCCACCGGCCGCTGGACCGAGTACGGTCCGAACATCTTCCGGCTGAAGGACCGCAAGGGCGCCGACATGCTGCTCGGTCCGACGCACGAGGAGATGTTCACGCTGGTCGTGAAGGAGCTCTACTCGTCGTACAAGGACCTCCCGCTGTCGATCTACCAGATCCAGAACAAGTACCGCGACGAGGCGCGGCCGCGGGCCGGCGTGCTGCGCGGGCGCGAGTTCGTGATGAAGGACTCGTACTCGTTCGACGTGGACGACGCCGGGCTGGAGACGTCGTACGAGGCGCATCGCGACGCCTACATCAAGATCTTCGACCGGCTCGGCTTCGACTACGTGATCGTGAAGGCGATGTCCGGCGCGATGGGCGGGTCGCGGTCGGAGGAGTTCCTGGCGATCGCCGAGAACGGTGAGGACACCTTCGTCCGCTCGCCGGGTGGGTACGCCGCGAACGTCGAGGCGGTCGTGGTCCCGCAGGCGGCGCCGGTGGACGCGTCGGACGTGCCCGCGGCCGAGGTCGTCGACACCCCGGACACCCCGACCATCGAGACGCTGGTCGACGCGCTGAACGCGAAGCACGCGCGCGCCGACGGCCGCGAGTGGACCGCCGCGGACACGCTGAAGAACGTGCTGGTCACGGTCGTGCACCCCGACGGCACCCGCGAGCCGCTGGCCATTGGCGTGCCCGGTGACCGCGCGATCGACGAGAAGCGGCTGGGCGCGCAGCTCGAGCCGGCCGAGGTCGTGGCCTTCGAGGAGGCCGACTTCGAGAAGATCCCCTCGCTGGCGAAGGGCTACATCGGGCCGGGCGTGCTGGGCAAGGAGAACACCTCCGGGATCCGCTACCTGCTCGACCCCCGGATCGCCGAGGGGTCGGCGTGGGTCACGGGTGCGGACAAGTCCGGCTTCCACGTGATCAACCTGGTGCACGGCCGCGACTTCACCGCCGACGGCACCATCCAGGCCGCCGAGGTGCGCGACGGTGACGAGGCGCCGGACGGGTCCGGTCCGCTGGAGACCGCGCGCGGGATCGAGATGGGGCACATCTTCCAGCTCGGCCGGAAGTACGCCGACGCCCTCGACCTGAAGGTGCTGGACCAGAACGGGAAGCTCGTCACGGTCACGATGGGGTCGTACGGCGTGGGTGTCACCCGCGCGGTGGCCGCGATCGCCGAGGGCAACCACGACGAGCTGGGCCTGGTCTGGCCGCGGGAGATCGCGCCGGCCGACGTCCACCTGGTTGCCACCGGCAAGGACTCCGAGGTCTTCGAGAAGGCCGCCGAGCTCGCCGCCGAGCTGGAGTCCCGCGGCCTCACGGTCATCTACGACGACCGCGTGAAGGTCGCCCCGGGCGTGAAGTTCAAGGACGCCGAGCTTCTCGGCGTCCCGACCATCGCCGTCGTCGGTAAGGGCCTCGCCGAAGGCACCATCGAGGTCCAGGACCGCCGCAGCGGAGACCGCGCCAACATCCCCGTGGCCGAGGTCGTGGACCGCCTGGTCACCACGGTCCGCAGCTGAACCACCGGCGGCCGCAGCGCCGCGGCCTGCCGTCGCCACCACACCACCCATCGGCCCCCACTCCACACCCCCGGAGTCGGGGCCGGTGGTTTGTCACCACTTCGGCTCCTCGAAGATTTCTTGCTGGGGGATGTCGAGGGATGCCGGTCGGCTTCGATCTCGGGGCGAAGGCGCCAAGGGGGCGCTGGGATCGAGGGGTTGAGATGGCTCAGGGTGTTGGGACGCGTGGGGTCGAGAGGCTTCGGGCGGATGTGGTCGGTGAGGTTGTCGTCGCGGGGGATGCGGGGTATCAGGAGGCTGCGCGGACGTTGGTCGCCGAGGGGCGGCCGGCGGTTGTCGTGCGGTGCGCGGAGGCTGGAGATGTTGCCGCGGCGCTGCGGTTCGCCGAGGCGCACGGGCTGGAGGTGGCGGTACGGAGTGGTGGGCACCACATGGCCGGGTTCGGGACCAACGACGGGGGAGTGGTGATCGACGTCCGGCCGATGGATGAGGTTGCCATCCGAGACGACGCCGTGGTCAGGATCGGGACGGGGGCTACCTGGGGGCAGGTGGCTGAGCGGCTGGGCGAGGCCGGACTGGCGATCTCGTCGGGCGATACGGCCGGTGTGGGAGTCGGCGGGTTGATGGCCGGCGGTGGGATCGGGTGGATGGTGCGCAAGCACGGGCTCGCGATCGACCACGTCGTGGCGGCCGAGGTGGTCACCGCGGACGGGACGGTACGGCGGGTCGACGCGGCGACCGAACCCGAGTTGTTCTGGGGACTGCGCGGCGCCGCGGGGAGCCTCTGCGTGGTGACGTCGTACGACATCGCCGCCGTACACCGGCCGACAGTGCACTTCGGCACCCTCCTGTTCCCGTGGACGCAGGCGGGACAGGTGCTGGCAGGCTGGTCCGAGTACGTCGTGAACGCGCCGGACGAGCTGTCGTCGTCGCTGCAGTTGCCGCCGACGATGATGGCCGACCGGCAGGCACCGGTCGCGGTGATGGTTTGCATCGCCGGGGACGAGGCCACGCGGGACGAGATCCTGAAATCGCTGCGGGACCTGGGCACGGTGCTCACCGACACCGTGGCCGAAATCCCGTACGCAGAGGTGTTCTCGAACGAGTCGATGCCGGCCGACTGGACGCCGCGCGTGCGCAACGGGCTGTTCGACCAGTGGTCGCCGGAGCTGAGCGAGCAGCTCCTCGAGGCCCGGCTACGGCTGCCCGCGATGGCGGTGGAGATCCGGGCGCTGGGCGGTGCGTTCGGCGCAATGCCTTCGGACGCGACCGCGTTCGCGCACCGCGAGGCGCAGTTCATGCTGAACTCGGTGCTGATCGGGTCGATCGACCTGCACGGATCGCAGGTGGCCGGCTTCGACTGGCTCTGGGAGGCACTGGACCCGGAGCGCGCGTACGCGAACTTCCTGTCGCATCCGGCCACGGCCGACCTCGACCGGTGCTACCCGCCGGCGCACCGCGCGCGGCTGGCGGCGTTGAAGCAGGCCGTCGACCCGGACGACGTCTTCCACAGCGCCCTCACGGTCCCGCCCGCCGAGCGCATCCCACCGGCGGCGTGAGTCAGTCGGTGAGGCGGGCGATCCGCTCGCGGAGGTAGTTCTGCTCGGCGGTGTTGCGGGTGCGGTCCAGGGCGGCGAGGTAGTTCGCGCGGGCCAGGTCGGGCCGGTCGGCAAGCTCGTGCAGGTGGGCGAGCACCGACAACCGCCGGTGGTGGTCACCGAGGTACTTGTCGCCGGCCAGCCCGTCGACGATCGCGATCCCGGCCTGCGGGCCCTCGGTCATCGCCACCGCCACCGCCGAGCCGAGTGTCACCATCGGTCCCGGATCGACCTGCGCGAGGATCCGGTACAGGCCGGCGATCTGCTCCCAGTCGGTGCTCTCCACCGCATCGGCCTCACTGTGTACGGCGGCGATCGCAGCCTCGAGCTGGTACGCGCCGACGGGTCCCGAGCGCAGCGCGTCCTCTGCGAGCCGGGTGCCCTCGGCGATCTCGTCGGCGTACCAGCGAGTGCGATCCTGCCGGTCCGCCGGGATCAGGTCGCCGCCCGGACCGGTGCGGGCGTCCCGGCGCGCGTGGGTGAGGACCATCAGCGCGAGCAGCCCGGTCACCTCACTCGACCCGGTCGTGGCCTGATGCAGGAGACGCGTGATGCGCATGGCCTCAGCTGCCAGGTCCACGCGCTGCAGGTCCTCGCCCGCGCTGGCCGTGTGACCTTCGTTGAAGATCAGGTACAGGACGTGCAGGACTGCTCGCAGGCGTACGCCGTACTCCGCGCCAGTCGGCAGCTCGAACCGCGCGCCGGCGTCCTGGATCAGCCGTTTGGCCCGGCTGATCCGCTGTGCCACGGTCGGCTCCCCGACGAGCAGTGCGGCGGCTACCTCGGCCGTGGTCAGGCCGCCGACCGATCGCAGCGTCAAAGCAACCTGCGACGCCGGTGTCAGCGCGGGGTGGCAGCACAGGACGAGCAGGCGGACGGTGTCGTCGGCGTCCTCGCGGTAGTCGGCAACCTGCTCCGCGTCCGCCGGCTCCCGGAGGAAGTCGTTGAGCTCGCGCTGCCGCCGGGCGTTGTCGCGCCGCCAGCCGTCCATCAGCCGCCGCGTCGCGACACTGACCAGCCAACCGACCGGGTGCTCGGGTACGCCGTTCGCCCGCCACTGCACGAACGCCTCGAGCAGCGCCTCCTGGACGGCGTCCTCGCACTGGTCGAAGGCGTCGTACCGCCGGACCAGCGCCGCCAGCGCCCGCGGCGCAGCAGCCCGGATCGCCGCCTCCAAGCCGCCAGTCACCTGACCGTCCGGCATCTGGCGGCCGGTCACCTGATTGCGGCGCCCGGGGCGAAGTCGGCGTCGCCGAGCTCCATGACCGGCCGGACCTCGATCCGGCGCAGCTCCAGCGCCGGCACCTCGGCGGCGAGCTCCAGCGCCCGCTCGATCGTCGGGCAGTCCACCAGGAGCGCGCCCGCCAGGAACTCCTTCGTCTCCAGGAACGGCCGGTCCGAGATCACCGGCGTCCCGGCGACCAGCTGGGCGCTCTGGCTCGTCGACGGGTCGTCCAGGGCGAGGACGGACAACAGCTCTCCGCTCGCCCGCAGCTCGCGGACCCGGGCGGCCAGGCGCTCACGGTCACCCGCCAGCTCGATTTGCTGCTGCGGGGTCAGCCCGGCCAGCGCTTCGGCGTTGTTGTGGATCAGCAGTAGGAACTTCACCCACCCATTGTCCCGATCCAGGGATCAGGGCCGGATCCAGACCGTCCAGCGTTCGATGCGCAGGTAGCTGAGGCGCTGGTACACCGGCTGGCCGTCGTCGGACGCGAGCAGGACCGACGGCTGGTCGTGGTGGGTGGCGGCGGTCCAGGTGAGGGCGGCCCCGGCTCGGCGGCCGCGGGCGGCGGGCATGACCGCGACATTCTCGACGACGGTCACACCGGCGGCGTTGTGGGCGACGGCGGTGGCGAGCGGTACGTCGCCGTCGTACCCGACCCAGACTGTGGTTGGTCCGTCGAGGAAGGTCGCCGCGTACAGCACGCCGGTGTCGACGGGCTGGAGCTCCGGGACCGGATAGCCCTCGATGAACACGCGCTCGGCGTCGGCCAGCCCGGCGGAGTCGGTGACCTGGCGGACGTCGAGATCGGTGACCGGCGGGGTCGCCGTGGCGTCGGGGAAACGGACCATCAGCGGAGGATGGCCGACCAGGGCGAGCCCGTGCTCGCGCAGGTCGCGGGTCGGCCAGGGGCTGACGAAGAGGTACGGCACGTTGTTCGGCAGCCGGCGCGCGACCTCGGCGAGCACCTCGGCCGGGTCGACCGGTTGTTTCGCCACGATCAGGTTCGTGAACGGCCCGCGGTCGCCGAGGAAGCCGCCGGCCCAGGTGTCGCCGTCGTACCAGGGCTTGCCGGCCCGGCGGGCGCCCTCGGTCACCCAGGAGGCGTGCGCGAGGACCGCTTGGCGGACGAGGGAGTCGGCCGGTGCGAGGTCCGGTTCCCAGCCGGTGGCGAGCGACTCGCCTTCGGGTGGCACGATCGAGGACGCCATGCGCCCACTGTGGCACCGCGCCGCCGGATATGTCGTGGGTCACGTCCGCCGGTGTAAGGGTTTTTTGGGACAACGTCCTTACCTGATGATGGCCGGGTGAGTGCTTTCCGCCTGGTGTGCCGCCGTGCCTGACATCTCCCTGTGGACCCTGGTCTTCCTGGTGGTCGCGGCCTTCTCCGCCGGCTGGATCGACGCCGTGGTCGGGGGCGGCGGCCTGATCCAGCTGCCGGCGATGCTGCTCGGCCTGCCGGGAGCGACCCCGGCGCAGATCCTTTCAACGAACAAGATCTCCTCGCTGTGCGGTACGGCGACCAGCGCCGTCACCTTCGGCGTCAAGGTGCGCCCGGACAAGCGGACTGTCATCCCGCTGGCGATCCTGGCCGGTCTCGGGTCCGCCGTCGGCGCCCTTGTGGCGACGAAGATCCCGATGTCCTGGTTCAAGCCGATCGTGCTGGTGCTGCTGATCGGCGTCGCGATCTACACCGCGATGAAGCCGTCACTCGGCGCGCGTACGGCGTTGCGCTTCGACGGCCGTGATCACTACGTCGCGGCGAGTGTGGTCGGCGTGCTGATCGGCTTCTACGACGGCGCGGTCGGGCCCGGGACGGGGTCGTTCCTGATCTTCGCGCTGGTCGGCTTCCTCGGCTACAACTTCCTGCAGGCCAGCGCGAAGGCGAAGATCGCCAACGTGGCCACCAACCTCGGCGCGATCGTCATCTTCGCCGTGAACGGCGCCCCGCTGTGGATCCTCGGCCTGGTCATGGGCGCGGCCAACATGCTCGGCGGCCTGCTCGGCGCCCGGACCGCGGTGGCCCGGGGCAGCCGGTTCGTCCGGATCATCTTCCTGGTCGTCGTCTCCGCGCTGATCCTTCGATTGGGCTACGACGTCGTCAGCGGTTGGTGAACGTCGGGGCCCAGGGCGCGTCGGCCAAGCCGATCCGCTGGATGGCTTCGGCCGTGCGGGTCGCCAGGCCCTGCAGGACGTCGATCTGGTCGTCGGTGGCGCGGTGGTGGCGGGACCAGTAGGCGCCGATCGCGGCGACCGGGGTCGGTGAGCCGACCGGCACCATCAGCAGGCTGCGGACGAAGGTCGGCAGGTACGCCTCGAGCGGGATGCGTTCGTCGAGTTCGATGTTTGGCACGACCGCGGTCTCGTCGTGCAGCATCGCCCAGCCGCTGATGCAGCTCGTGATCGGGAACCGCTGCCCCTTCCACAGCGGCGCGATCGCGTCCTCGTCGGCGTAGAAGCAACGGTCCTGCTCGCGCAGCACGAAGGTCGCGCCCTGCGCGCCGGTGAGCCGCCGGGCCTCGACACGCACGATGTCGCCGACCTCGGCCAGCGACTGCGCATCCGCCAGGTTCGTCATGCCGTCATTGTGCGGTCCGCGGGCGGCGATTCGCCAGTAGGGTCCGCATCATGGTCGACTACAACGGACGGTTGAGCAGTGTGTACGCCGCGGGGCGAGGAATGACCGTGGACGAGGTCAAGCGCTGGACTGATGCGTTCCAGCCTCACCTACCGGGTGAACGGCCGTTGACCCTGCTGGACCTGGGCAGCGGGACCGGCCGCCTCACGCCTGGGCTCGCCGACGCGTTCGGCGGTCCGGTGTACGGCGTGGAGCCGTCGGACCGGATGCGGGAGATCGCCGAAACGACCGCTGTGCACCCGGACGTGGTCTATCGGAAGGGCAGCGCGGAGGAGATCCCGTTGCCGGAGGCATCGGTCGACGGCGTGCTGATGTTCCTGTCGTTCCACCACTTCCGGGACCAGCAGCAGGCGCTCGAGGAGGTCCGCCGAGTGCTGAAGCCCGGGGGAGTGGCGTTCCTGCGCAGCCAGTTCGCGGACCTGATGCCGGACCTGTTCTGGTACGACTACTTTCCGTCCGCACGAACCGTCGACGCCGGCATGTACCTGTCCCTCGACGCCGTGAAGTCCCTTGCGCGCAAGGCAGGTCTGACACCCGCCGACGACGTGGTCTGGGTGACCACCGAGCCGCCGCGTACTTTGCGCGAGAGCTACGACCGGCTCAAACTCCGGGCGCTGTCGACGTTCGAACACCTGCCGGAGGACGAGATCGAGGCAGGCTTCGCCCGGTTGGCCGCCGACGCCGACCGCGATCCGGACCGGCGCCTGTCCGTCCATCCCGCGGCGATGCTGCTGCTCAGCCGAACTGGGTCCTAGAAGCGGCCTTCTGGGCTTCGCGCCGGGCCGCGGTGAGCAGGGCGTCGCCGAGCACGGTGCCGATCACCGCACGTTCGGCCAGCAGGTCGCGGTCGACAGCCGCCTTCGCCAGCCAACGGATCTCGAGCGCCGCCAGCTCGTCGCTGTCCGTCGGTACTCCGCCAGCATGTTGCTGATCGTCGGAGACCACCCGGTGGAGTTCGTAGTTGCCGATCTGCTCGTCGTCGCCCTCCTGGTCGTCGCCGCGATGCTCGGGCGGCTGACCCTGTTGGCGATTGCGTTCGGTGTCGGGCTCGGTGTGTTCACCGTCGCCTTCGCGGCCTCCGTGGACGACGGCGCAACCAGCTGGGCGCTGGCGTCCGCCGTCATCGGCTGCCTGCTGCGCATAGCGGTCGTGCTCAGGTCACATCCCAGCTGACGTTGAGCGCCGGCGGCTTGCGGAAGACCAACCCGCGCGGCGGCGGGGAGGACGGATCCAGCCGGAGGCCTGGCAACGCGAGCACTGCGCTCACCGCGGTCAGCGCTTCGAGACGGGTCAGGTGCATGCCGAGGCAGATGTGCGGACCGCTGGCGAACGCCAGGTGCCGACGGGCGTTCGTACGGCGTACGTCGAAATCGTCAGGCGACGGGAACAACGCCGGATCCCGGCCCGCACCCGCCAGCGACACCGTGACGAAATCGCCCCGGCGAATCGACGCACCGGCCAGTTCGACATCGCGGGTGGCGTAGCGGTCGACCACCGCCGCGGCAGGTTCGAGGCGAAGCGATTCCTCGATCGCGTTCGGCAGCAGCGACGGGTCCGCGAGCACCAGGTCCAGCTGGTCCTGGTGGTTGAGCAGGTGCCACAAGGCGTTGGTGATCATGCCTTCGGTGGTCTCGATCCCGCCGAACATCAGAACGGCGGCGTTCGCGACCACCTCGTCGACACCGAGCCCGGCCCCGGCGGCCGCGGCGATCAGCGAGTCGGCCGAATCGAGGCCTGAGGCAACATGCGCGTGCAGGGCGGCGAACGCCTTCGAGCCTTCGGCCGTCACCGGACGACCGGCGGCGACGCCGGAGACCGAGTCGGAGATCGCGGTGTACCAGTCGAGAACCGTCGACGCCGACGCCGGCGGCAGGCCGAGCGAGTAGGCGACCACCGCGACCGACAACGGCCCGGCCACGGTCCGCCGGAGGTCTGCGGTGCCATCTGCCCGGATTGCACCGACCAGTTCGTCGACGGTCTGCTGCACAGGCTCGGTGAACCGCCGGCGGGTCTCCGCGAGCGTGAACGGCTCCTCGAAGGGACCGCGGTGCGCCTTGTGCGTGGCGCCGTCCAGCGACAGCATCGACGGACCGACCACCTGTGCGGTCGAGAACCGCGGGTCGTCGACGGTGAAGGTCTCCGGATCCCGCAGTACCTCGAGAGCGAGTGAACGGCCGGCGACCACCCAGCCACCGAGCGCGTCGACCCAGCCGATCGGACGGAGCGCCGCCAGCGCGGGATGCGGATCCGTCTCGAGCTCCTCCACGGTGACCATTCAGCCACCCTAAAACGAGCAGACCACCTTCTAGAGTGGTATTGCTGAGACAGATTGGATCTCAACGACTCAGCGGGGCAGCGGGTGACGAATGCCGAACTAAGGCCATCTAGGGTGTGGGCCATGTCTGAGAACCTGGTGCTGCTGCCTGCCGTCGATGTGGCGGACGGTCAGGCGGTCCGGCTGGTGCAAGGGGAGGCCGGCAGCGAGACGTCGTACGGCGATCCGCTGGCGGCGGCGATGGCGTGGCAGGAGGCCGGCGCCGAGTGGATCCACCTGGTCGACCTCGACGCCGCGTTCGGCCGCGGCAGCAACCGTGAGCTGCTCGCGGACGTGACCGGCAAGGTGGACGTCCAGGTCGAGCTGTCCGGCGGCATCCGCGACGACGACTCCCTGGCGGCCGCCCTCGCCACCGGCGCGCGCCGGGTCAACATCGGCACCGCCGCGCTCGAGAACCCGGAGTGGTGCGACCGGATCATCCAGCAGTACGGCGACCGGGTCGCGATCGGGCTCGACGTCCGCGGCCGGACCCTGGCGGCCCGCGGCTGGACCAAGGAAGGCGGCGACCTCTACGAGGTGCTCGAGCGGCTGGAAGCGGCCGGCTGCGAGCGGTACGTCGTCACCGACGTGACCAAGGACGGCATGCTGCAGGGCCCCAACCTGGACCTGTACCGCGACCTGTGCGCGCGCACCGACAAGCCGATCATCGCCTCCGGCGGCGTCTCCAGCCTCGACGACCTCGTGGCTTTGAGCACGCTGGTCGAGGACGGCGTCGAAGGCGTCATCGTGGGCAAGGCCCTGTACGCCGGTGCGTTCACCCTGACCGAGGCACTCGAGCTCACGCGTGGAGGCGACAAGTGAGTCTGGCCGACAAGCTCAAGGACAAGAAGGTCCTGGTCACCGGCGTCACCGGGTTCGTCGGTGAGGCGCTGCTGCACCGGATCATCGGGGAGCTCCCCGGGACGACGGTGGTCGCGATCATCCGGCCGAAGGGCTCCCTCAAGGGCGCCGACCGGATGGCGCAGCTGCTGAAGAAGGACATCTTCAAGCCGTTCTACGGCGAGGGCACCCCGCACGCCGACGCCGAGGCGCTGACCGCGGCCCGGATCGAGGTGGTCGAGGGCGACCTGGCCGACGTGCCGGAGCTGCCGAAGGACCTCGACATCGTCGTGCACTGCGCCGGCGACGTGAGCTTCGACCCGCCGATCCACGAGGCGTTCACGACCAACGTGCTCGGCACCAAGAGCCTGCTCGAGCGGATCGTCGAGACCGGGCGGGCGGTGCACTACGTGCACATCTCCACCGCGTACACCGCCGGTCGCCGGCGCGGCGCGATCCCGGAGGCTCCGGTCGACCACAACGTCGACTGGCGGGCCGAGGCCGAGGCCGGCATGGCGATGAAGGCCCGGGTCGAGGAGCAGTCCCGGTCGGCCCCGATGCTGGCCAAGTTCCGCAAGGATGCCGAGAAGCTGCACCGCCGCGCCGGTCATCTGACCGCGGCGGCCGACACCGAGCGCCGGCGGACCGAGTGGGTCGCGAAGAAGCTGGTCGAGACCGGCACCGAGCGGGCCCGCAGCCTCGGCTGGACCGACTGCTACACCTTCACCAAGGCCCTCGGCGAGCGCGTGGTCGAGGAGTTCTCGGCCACGCTGCCGACCTCGATCGTCCGCCCGGCCATCATCGAGTCCGCGGTGCAGAGCCCGCACCCGGGCTGGATCGAGGGCTTCAAGATGGCCGAGCCGCTGATCCTGGCCTACGGCCGCGGCGAGCTGCCCGAGTTCCCGGCCAGTCCGGACTCCGTGGTCGAGATCATCCCGGTCGACCACGTGGTCGGCGCGATCTGCGCGGTGATGGCGACCGAGCCGGAGCTGTCGAAGCCGGAGTACTACCACGTCAGCTCAGGTGCACGGAATCCGCTGACGTTCGAGCAGTTGTACGCCGGGGTCCGCGCCTACTTCTCCAAGCACCCGTTCGATCTGGGCGAGCGCGGCGCGGTCCGGCTGCCGGTGTGGAAGTTCCCCGGCGGCGACTCGGTCGAGAGCATGCTGCGGTACGGCGAACGCGCGCACAAGATCGCCGACAAGATCATCACCACCGTCCCGCGCAGTGAGCGGACCCGGAAGTACGCGCGCGAGCTCGACGTCCAGAAGCGCCGCCTCGACTTCCTCCGCCGCTACATGGATCTGTACTCCGAGTACGCGCAGGCCGAGCTCCAGTTCGTCGACGACAACGTGCTGGCGCTGCACAACGCGCTCGAGGGTGACGACCAGGAGAAGTTCTGGTGCGACACCTCGATCGTCGACTGGCAGCACTACCTGCAGGAAGTGCACTGCCCGAGTGTCACCGACTCGCTGCGCCGGCTGGACGTCGTACGGAAGAAGCGGAACAAGGCGCTGGCCGAGTCCGCCGGTGTGCTCAAGAAGATCGGCGAGCCGGCAGGCAGCGAGACAGACGCCGAGGTGATCGCCGCGTTCGACATGGACGGCACGCTGCTGTCGTCGAACGTGATCGAGACCTACCTGTGGATGCGGCTGCCCGAGCTGGACAGCCACCAGCGGCTCGGCGAGATCGGCTCGATGCTTCGCCGGCTGCCGAAGCTGATCTCGGCCGAGCGCAAGGACCGCGGCACCTTCC
This sequence comes from Kribbella sp. NPDC050820, assembly GCF_040653975.1. Classification (NCBI taxonomy): domain Bacteria; kingdom Bacillati; phylum Actinomycetota; class Actinomycetes; order Propionibacteriales; family Kribbellaceae; genus Kribbella; species Kribbella sp. NPDC050820. Next base: position 47,959 of record NZ_JBFAHB010000014.1, on the reverse strand, counting down.
TGCGGACCATCTACCGCCGCTACGAGGGCGCCGAGCTCGAGGAGCTGAACCGGATCGTCGACGAGCTGCTCGCCGAGCACGTCCTGGAGCGGCTGAGCGGGGACGCCGTACGGCGGATCCGCGAGCACCGCGCGGCCGGGCACAAGACGATCCTGATCACCGGCGCGATCCGGCCGCTGACCCGGCCGCTGGAGCCGCTGTTCGACGAGATCGTCGCCGCCGAGCTGGCCGTCGACGACCGCGGCCGGTGCACCGGGTTCCTGTCCGGGCCGCCGCTGGTCGGGGAGTCCCGGGCTGCGTGGATCAAGCACCGCGCCCGCGGCACGAACATCGACCTGTCCAAGTCCTACGCCTACGCCGACAGCCACTCGGACCTGCCGATGCTGCAGGTGGTCGGCAACCCGGTCGCGGTCTCGCCGGACGTGTCGCTGTTCCGGGCCGCCCGGGCCGCGCGCTGGCAGATCGTCGACTGGAAGACCCCGTCCACCTCGTCAAGACTGGAGCTGCCAGGGGTGAACGCCCGATGATGCTCGCGCTGGAGATGTACCGGTCGCCGGCCAAGTTCCTGGCGGCCAAGGCGGTCGGCGGCCGGATTCCCGGCATCCTGACCGGACCGGCCGCGCCGCTGCGCCTGGTCACCATCAACGAGCCGAAGGCCGAGCGGGAGGGCTGGGCGCGGATCCGGCCGATCCTGTCCGGGATCTGCGGCTCCGACCTCGGCATGGTCACTGGCTCGACCAAGCTGTACTTCTCGGCGATGGTCTCGATGCCGTTCGTGCCCGGCCACGAGATCGTCGGCGAGCTGCTCGACGACTGCGGGGACCTGCCGAAGGGCACCCGGGTGGTGATGGACTCCGTCCTCACCTGTGCCGCGCGCGGCGTCGAGCCGTGCCAGGGCTGCGCGTCCGGCACCACCAACCGGTGTGACCGGATCACGGTCGGGCACGTCGCGCCGGGCCTGCAGACCGGGTTCTGCCAGGACACCGGTGGCGGCTGGGGCAACGTGATGGTCGCGCACCGCAGCCAGCTGTACGCGGTGCCGGACGGGATGTCCGACGAGCGCGCCGTACTGACCGAGCCGCTGGCCTGCGCCGTCCACACCGCGCTGCGGGCGAAGGTGGAGCCGGGCCAGTCGATCCTGATCAGCGGAGCCGGCGCAGTCGGCCTGTTCGCGACCCTGGCGCTGCGCGAGCTGACCCAGGCCGGCCGGATCACCGTCGTCGCCAAGCACGCGAAGCAGCGGGAGCTGGCCCGGGCGTTCGGCGCCAGCGACGTGGTCGCCCCCGACGAGGTGTTCCGCGGCGTACGGCGCTCGACCGGAGCCTTCCGGCTGAAGCCGGAGATGGCCAAGGAGTTCCTGCTCGGCGGTGTGGACATCGCCGTGGACGCGGTCGGCAGCAAGGACTCGATCGACACCGTGCTGCGGGTGACCAAGGCCGGCGGCCGGGTGCTGCTGTCCGGGATGCCGGCCAGCGGCGCCGACCTGTCGCCGGTGTGGTTCCGCGAGCTCGAGCTGACCGGCACCTACGCCTCCGCGCGGGAGGAGCCGAACGACAAGCCGGCCTTCGAGACCGCCCTGGAGCTGGCAGGCAAGGCTCCGCTGGACGGGATCGTCGGTGCGCGCTACCCGCTGTACCGCTGGCGCGAGGCGATCGACCACGCGCATTCGGCCGGCCGACTGGGCACGGTCAAGGTTGCTTTCGATGTGAGGGCCTCATGAGGGCGCTGAACGTACGACGAGAGGGTTTGTGACATGTCTCGGCCAGGTTTTGTGCTTGAGGTGGACGACCGGACGCCGCCGCTGATCGTGCACTCGGGTGAGGGCTTCCAGCTGGAGCGCTTCCCGCTCGGCACCCGGGTGGTGTACCCGCCGGAGGCGCTGCCGCCGGTCCGGGACGTCGAGGAGGCGATCCAGAACGCGCTGCTGAACCCGATCGACGCCGAGCCGCTGCCGGAGCTGCTGACGGCCGGGATGCGGCTGACGATCGCGTTCGACGACATCTCGCTGCCGTTGCCGCCGATGAAGAAGCCGGACATCCGGCAGCGGATCATCGAGGCGGTGCTGACGATGGCCGCCGACGCCGGGGTCGACGACGTCGAGATCATCTCGGCGAACGCGCTGCACCGCCGGCTCACCCCGAACGAATTGCGCGACATCGTCGGCGAACGGGTGTTCCGGTCGTTCTTCCCCGACGGCAAGCTCTACAACTTCGACGCCGAGGACCGCGACAACCTCACCCACCTGGGCCAGACCCGGCACGGCGAGGACGTGGAGATCTCCAAGCGGGCGGCCGAGTCCGACCTGCTGGTCTATGTGAACGTGAACCTGGTGGCGATGGACGGCGGCCACAAGTCGACGTCGATCGGGCTGGCGTCGTACAAGTCGCTGAAGCACCACCACAACAGCCACACGATGATCCACTCCCGGTCGTTCATGGACCACAAGGCGTCCAAGATGCACCACTCCGCCTGGCGGATGGGCGAGGTGCTGACCCAGAACGTCAAGGTGTTCCAGATCGAGACGACGCTGAACAACAACATCTTCGGCGGCGGCCTGGAGTTCCTGCAGAAGCGCGAGTGGGAGTGGTCGCTGAAGGACCAGGCCTCGATGCTGGCCACCAAGCGCGGGCTGGCCGCGGCGCCGGCCAAGCTGCGGCACAGGATCTTCACCGACGTCCGGGCGAACTACGAGCTGACCGGGGTGAACGCCGGCGCGATCGAGCCGGTGCACGACAAGACGCTGGAGATGGTGCACCGCCAGCACCTGGTCGAGGTGCAGGGCCAGTCCGACGTCGGCATCATCGGCGTGCCCTACCTCGGCCCGTACAACGTCAACTCGGTGATGAACCCGATCCTGGCCGCGTGCATGGGGCTGGGCTACCACTTCAACGCCTACCGGGGGAACCCGATCGTCCGCAAGGACGGCGCGGTCATCCTCTACCACCCGGTGCCGTACGAGTTCAGCCAGCTGCACCACCCGTCGTACGTCGACTTCTTCGAGGAGGTGCTGTCGGAGTCGACCGACCCGGCCACCATCGAGGCGAAGTTCGAGAAGCAGTACGCCGAGGACCCGTGGTACATCCACCTGTACCGGACGTCGTACGCGTACCACGGCGTGCACCCGTTCTACATGTGGTACTGGATCTCGCACGCCCTGGACCACTGCGGCGACATCGTCTGGGTCGGCGCCAACCGCAAGACGGTCGAGCGGATGGGCTTCCGGTCCGCGTCGACGCTGCAGGACGCGCTCGAGATGGTCAGCCACTCGGTCGGCCGGTCGCCGTCGATCACCTACCTGCACAACCCGCCGCACCTGCTCGCGGACGTGCGCTGATGGGTACCAGCCTGGTGAAGTTCAGCCGCGACACCGCGCGCGACGTGAAGCAGGTCGCGCGCGGGTGGCGGTGGGGCCGGCGGCCGCAGGTGCCGCGGTCGGCCGAGCCGTACGTGATCCCGAAGGAGACCTCGGTCTTCCCGACCAGGTGGGCCCGGACCCCGGCCGCGATCGCGGTCCGCGAGGTGCTGCAGAAGGGCGCGCTGAACTCGGTGCTGCGGTTCGAGGTGAACCCGCAGGTGAGCGGGCTCGACTCGCTGCTCAAGGTCAACGGCCCGGCGCTGATCGTGGCGAACCACTCGTCGCACCTGGACACCCCGCTGCTGCTCTGCACGCTGCCGGACGCGATGCGCCGCAAGACGGCCGTGGCCGCGGCGGCGGACTACTTCTTCGACACCTGGTGGCGGGCGACCGCGTCGGCGATCGTGTTCAACACGTTCCCGATCGAGCGCCGCGGCGGCAAGCTCAGCTCGACCCCGGGCGACCTGCTCGCGGACGGCTGGAACGTGGTCGTGTTCCCGGAGGGCACCCGGTCGCCGGACGGCTGGATGGAGCGGTTCCGGATGGGGGCGGCGTACCTGGCCGTCGAGCACGGCGTCCCGGTGATCCCGGTCGGGATCAAGGGCTCGTTCGCCGCGATGCCGCGCGGTCGCGGCTGGCCGGTTCCCGGCCGCCCGACGGTCGCGGTCCGGTACGGCGATCCGCTCAGCCCGGCCGAGGGTGAGAGCGCCCGGGAGTTCGCGCCGAAGATCTCCGCCGCGGTGTCGGCCCTGCTGGACGAGGAGTCGACCACCTGGTGGGAGGCCCGCCGTCGGGTCGCCGCGGGGGCCTCGCCGTCGCAGTCCGGTCCGGACGCCGCCCGCTGGCGCCGGGTCTGGGAGTCGACCGCCCCGATGAAGCCTGCCGGCACCAAACGCCGCGCCTGGAAGTGACGCCACTCATGGTCCGGCCGAGGTTCGCCTCGGCCGGTCGACCGTTCTGGATCCTGGCCGGCACGTACTTGGTGATGCTCGCCGTTCTGTGCGCCTCGCTCGCGACCTGGGCGGTCAGCTGGCCGATCGCGGCCTGCCTGTACGTCGTGCTGGTCGCCGTGCTGGCGCTGATGTTCTGGGTCACCTTCCGTGACGCCGGATTCTCGATCGATGCCGAGACCGTCGCCTACAAGGCGAGCGCCTGGGGACCGCCGAGGGTGCTGCCCCGCGCCGGGCTCGTGCGGGTGCTCTCGATCGGCCGGGTCAAGTGGTCGCTGCCGATCGGCATCCTGGTGATCCTTGCGGCGGACGGTAACCGGATCGGCGCCGCGCGCTGGCTGTGGTCGTCCGAGACGCTCGCCGAGGTGACCACGGCGATCGGGCTCCCGGTCGAGCATCGGGACGCCGTCGGCTCGCTGGAGATGATTCGCGAGCTCGGTGTCGACCCGGCGTTCAAACGCAACCCCCTGCACGCGCTCGTGCTGGTGGCCGCCGCGGGCGCCGGCGTCCTGATCGCCTGGCCGGTCGTCCGCGCGCTGCTGCTCTGAGACACGTTCACCGGACCGAGACGTGGGGATCGGTACGCTTGGCCGCGTGAGTCTTGCCGTGCGAGTGATTCCCTGCCTGGACGTCGATGCCGGGCGGGTGGTCAAGGGTGTCAACTTCATCGATCTGCGCGACGCCGGGGACCCGGTCGAGATGGCCAAGGTGTACGACGCGGAGGGCGCCGACGAGCTCACCTTCCTCGACATCACCGCGTCCTCGGGCTCCCGGGAGACGACGTACGACGTGGTCGGGCGGACCGCCGAGCAGGTGTTCATCCCGCTCACCGTCGGCGGCGGGGTCCGGGAGGCGGCCGACGTGGACCGGCTGCTGCGGGCCGGCGCGGACAAGGTCGGCATCAACACCGGCGCGATCGCCCGGCCGGAGGTGATCCGCGAGATCGCGCACCGCTTCGGCAACCAGGTGCTGGTGCTGTCCCTCGACGTACGGCGGGCGCCGGACCAGCCGAGCGGGTTCGAGGTGACCACGCACGGCGGCCGGAAGTCGGCCGGGCTGGACGCGATCGAGTGGGCCCAGCGCGGGTGTGAGCTGGGGGCGGGGGAGATCCTGCTGAACTCGATGGACGCCGACGGGACGAAGCAGGGTTTCGACCTGGAGCTGATCCGGGCGGTCCGGGCGGTGGTCGACGTACCGCTGATCGCGAGTGGGGGAGCGGGCGCGCCCGAGCACTTCCCGCCTGCGGTCGAGGCGGGGGCGGACGCCGTACTGGCGGCGAGCGTGTTCCACTTCGGCGACTTCCGGATCGCCGACGTGAAGAAGGCGCTGCGCGACGCCGGGATCGTGGTCCGGTGACCGTGGACACGCAGGAGACCGAGCGGTCCGAGCAGAACGAGCAGCTGGTCGCGGACATCGAGCAGCAGCTGTCGGCGCTGTTCCGGCGGTCGCGGTCGGCGTCGCTGCGGCTGGCCCGCCGGGTGCACCCGGACATGGATGCGGCCGGCTACGCGCTGATCTCCCAGATCGAGCTCGGCTCGGCCGGCGGTGGGGCGGGCGTGCGCGCGTCGGACGTCGCCCAGGCGCTCGGCCTGGACAAGTCGACCGTCAGCCGCGGCATCACCCAGTTGGAGACCCTCGGCCTGATCGAACGCGTCGGCGACCCCGACGACGGCCGCGCCCGCCTTCTCCGCCTCACCACCGTGGGAGCCGACCGCTTCGAAGCCATGCGCTCCCAACGCCAAACCGAGTTCCGAGCCATCCTCGACCGCTGGAACCCCACAGACCTGGCCGCCCTGGGCCGCCTACTAACCCGCCTCAACGACGACCTCACCTGAACCACCCGCCCTCCGCTCCGCTCCTCGCAGGGAGCGGTCAGCGCAGTTCGGCTTGGCCGTGTTTGTCGTTGCCGGTGGTGCGCCAGGCGGGCCAGGAGAGGTCGGTGTCGTTCCAGGTGAAGAGCGGGTCGTCCAGGGACGGGACGACGTACGTGTTGGCTTCGAAGCGGTTGTTGTTGGAGGTGTAGACGGCGGTGTCGCCGATGTCCTGGACGGCGCCGGTGAGTTGGCCGGCGGACATGGCGACCCGGTTGCCGTGCACCCAGACGTTGCGTACGACGTGCGGCCCGTGCGGCGCGGGGTCCTCGCCGGCCCGCCCACCGCTCTCGATCAGCGCGATCCCGTTGGCGTTGCCGCTGAGGTCGTTGCCCACGACCTCGATCAGCCCGGTCCCGCCCGACGACTGGATCTGGATCCCGGCCTCCCACGCCCAGCCGCTGTGCCGCCGGCCGTTCCCGGAGATCTCGTTGGACCGGATGACCGCGTCGTAGCTGATCTCGTGCTGGATCCCGGCGCCCCAGTTCCCGGTGATCCTGTTCGACGAGTACTCGGTGTGGATGTTGCCGCCGTCGGTCCACAACCCCGGCCCGTAGTTGTCGTGGACGTAGTTGTGCGTGACCGTGTGCCGCTCGGTGTGCCAGCTCTTGCTGCCACCGGCCTCCCACCCGGACGAGTACCCGGCCGCCCCGTTGAACGAGATCTCGTTGCCGCCGACCAGCGACCCGTTGCCCCAGGCACCGAAACCGAGCTGCCCCTGGTGGTGCACGAAGTTCCCGGTCGCGACCGCGCCGTCGGCCAGCCCCAGGCCGACGCCGTGGTTGAGCCGCACCTCGTTGTTCAGGATCCGCCACCCCGACCCCATCGCGTACGGCGTGACCTGCCGACTCTCGACCGCAGCCACCTGAGCCTCGTTCGCCGCCTGCTCGAGAACAAGGTTCGCCACCGTCACGTCGTCAGCGGTCGCCTGGACGAGACTGGGCGCGACGGCCTGCTCGACCAAGCGCCCACGCGGGTCCGCACCGATCGTGATCGAGTTCGCCGCGTAGTCCGCATAGACCGTCCCGCTGGTCACGGCCGACCTCGAGCCCACCCGCGTCAACCGCTGCTTGTCGACGAAAACGTCCTCCGCATACGTACAGGTCGGCGCGTATTCCAGACACTCGCCGTGGTAGCTCGGCTCCGGCGACAGGAACCCAGTAGTCGACCAGACCGACCCATCCTGCCGCCACCCGCTCAACACCTTCGCCCCACTGACCACCGCACCCTGCAGCCCGATCAGCGAGTCGCCCTTCTTAGGCGTCAGCGGTTGCTCCAGCCGGAAAACGCCGGAAGAGAGGCAGTACGTCGTACCCGCTGGATGCGCGTCGATCACACCCTGCACGTCCTCGGACGGACCGACCGACACGCCATCACAAGAGCGAGGCCCCGGCCCGACCGGACCGGTGGGCCCCGGCCGACCAGCCGGCGTGAACTCGGTCGACTCGTCAGCGCCACCCAACGACCACGACACCGCAGCCACCACCGCCACCAGCGCGCAGGCGGCCGCAATCCACCGCCGCGGATGTCTCACGGCGAGCGGAACCATGGCCGGACCGTCGTCACCGCCACCCCGATCCCGAAGAGGGTCCACAGCAACGCCGCAACCTGCGGCCCCTCCAGCTGTGGATCGAAGAAGCAGGAAACGAGCACAGCCGTGGTCACCATCAGGCAGAGCACGCCCACCTGACGCCGGGTGTGCTGCCCTTCACTCGTCAGGCGCCGGCAGCCGGCGACCATACGCCAGTACCAGCCCACCCACAGGGCGATCCACAACGCGAAGCCGACGAGCCCCATCCGGGCCAGGATGTGCAGGTGCGAGTTGTGCGGACTCCGCAGGGTGTCCTTGCCCGCGTCGAGTACGCCGACCTCGCTGGCCAGGTTCTGCCCGAACCCGGACCCGTCGACGAGATGACCGTCCTCGATCTGCTTGTCGAGGATCCGCGTCCACAGTTGCTGACGGCCCTCGACCGTGCCGCCGAGGTTGCCGGGGGAGTCCTGCCCGCCGAGGCTCACCACGTTGGCCACCAACTGCGAGGCCGAGAACTCCCGCCCCTGCAGCCCAGGCATCGGCACCTTCAGCGACAGCAGCGAAGCCACACCCAGCCCGACGACCATCACGAGTACGACGCGAGCCGCGAGACCGACCCGGTTGCGCAGAAACGCCAACCCGACCGCGCCACCGGCCAGCACGCCGAGCAGCCCACCCCGGTTCTGGGTGGCGGCGAGCGCGACCACCAGCAGAGCCATCAAACTCCAGCCCACCCGGCTCCGGGCACTGCGCTCACCGGGCAGCAGCCACATCAGGCCGAGCACGAGCAGCGCCGCAATCGCCGCACTCCCGGACTTGTGCGACAGCACCGAGACCGTGGTGAACGGAACCACAGGCGCCTTCGGAGACAGCGGATAGAGGATCACGGCGATCGGCAGCCACAGCAGCAGCCACGGCGTCAGCCGGTGGAGCCCGCCGATCCACCGGTCGAGCAGCTCCGGCGACCGGGCCAGCGCGCCGACCATGAAGAACGCGAACAGGCAGTAGAGCCACAGCACGGCGTCCCGCAGCGCGTCCATCTGGTACGTCGCCACGCCAGGCGCCGTCCGGATCAGTCCCCAGACCGCGAACGCGCCGAGCAACGCGAACACCGACTCGTCCCGCACCGGCGCCTTGAGGTACTGCGTCGACACCGCGGCAGCCGCCGCGCCGACCCCGAGCACCATCTCGCCGACGAACAACGGACTGCCCGGCAGGTGCAGGTAGGCGAAGGCCCGGTCGAACAGCAGGTACCCCGCCAGCAGAACACCGAGCAGACGGCCGTACAGGACCCACGGCCGCCCCGGGGTGTCCGGCGACGCGGCGCGCAGGAGACGTCGGGCAACGACGGGCGAGGACATCCCGGATCAACCTCGCGGCGCGCCCGCCGACGTACGACGCTCCTTCGGTGGGCGCCGGAAGGCCAGCAACTCCGCCGAAGGCAGAGCCTGCGGACCGGTCCGGTGCCTGGCCTGGGCGACGATCCAGTCGCGCAGCCGCCGGACGGATCTCGCCCCACGGCCCGCCCGGCGGAACACGTAGCCGACGAGGTTCGGCTCGACCTGCTCCAGCCGCTCGACCATCGCGACATGGTCCTCGACCGGATCGCCGGCGCCGAGGACGACGACGGTCGCGTCGGAGCTCTGCGCCAGTTCCATGGCGTTGGCCACCTTCAGGACCGCCGGACTGTCGATCAGCACGAACTCGAAGGACTTCTTCGCCTCGGTGATCAGCCCTTCCACGGCGTCGGCGTACACCGAACCTGTGGTTCGCCGTACTCGGGACGGGCCGGCGCGGAGGACGGTGACGTCCGCGTTCAGCGGGCTGGGCTCGATGCACTCCGACACCGGACGGGACCCGGCCACGACCTGCTCGAAGCCGTCGGACTCCGGACTGCCCGGGAGCAGCAAGCCGGTGAGAGTGCGACTGGTGGTGTCGGCGTCGACCGCGAGCACCAGCCGACCGCTCTCGGCCAGGGCAAGTGCGACGTTCGCGACGACTGCACTCCGCTCGGAGTTGCTGTTCGCCGAGACAAAGACGAGGGCGAGTTCGTCGCCGTGTGCAGCGTACAGACGTTCGACCGAGCCGGCGGTGAACCGGAACGCCTCGGCTGCCGGCGACTGGGGGCTGACGGCCATCGGCAGTTGGCCGGCGGTCGACAGGCCGGACAGGATCCCGCCTCGCCTGGTCGGCGGGATGTCGCCGACGAGTGGCGCCTCGTAGATGGCGACCGCGTCGAGCCGATCGTCGATGCAGCGGCGGCGACTCGCTCGCCAGAACGCCAGCCCGGCGCCCAGGACCAGACCGGCCAGCAGCCCGATCGCACCGGACCGCTTGGCGTTGCCGTTGATCGGCACCTGCGGTTCGGCGGCCCAGGCGAACGTCGGGTCACCGGCCAGGTCGAGTTGCAGGTCGACCAGGGTCTTCGTCCGCTGGTTCAGCAGGTCGGCCACCTGGCCTTGCGCCCGGCTGTCCTTGATCGCCCGGTCGATGGCGGCCACGGCGGCCGCGCCCTGCGCGGCGATGGCGGCGGACCGTACGTCGTCGAACGCCTGCAGTACTGCGTTCGCGCCGGCCTGCGCCACCTTCGGGTCCGGCCAGGTGAACGTCAGCGCGACGATGCTCGACCCGAAGCTGCCTGGTGCCGCCTGCTCCGGGGGCGTGATCTCCAGCGACGTGTTCTCACCTGCGAAGTCTCCGCGGGTGAGCACGTTGTCGTTCAGCGCCGCGTTGGCGATCCGGGCAGCGCGCTCGGCGACTTCCTGGGACTGCAGCAGCAGCACCTGGCTGTCGAAGTACTGCGTTCTGGCCTCGCCCTGCGCGAACGTGGTCTGCGGCACTGTCACCGTCGCGTACGCGCGGAAGACCTCCGTCTGCAGGACGGAGTACCCCGTCGCCGCCGCGGTCGTCAGCACCGCGATGGCCAGCACCATCAGCCGGTACCGGCGGACTGCCCCCACCACCGTCGGCTCGAAGCGTGCCTGTTCGATTTTGGTCGCCCTCACTGCCCCACCTCAGTCGTTCCCCTGGACTTCGGTGCACCCCAGCCCCAACAACAGGAAGTGCTTCCCCCTCGCAGGAATCATAGACGGAGAGTCGCCAAAAGTGACCAGGCCCGATTAAAAATGCACCCTCTGTATTCGGAACTCGACACTCGCTCCATATGGTTGCAGAAACCAACTATCTAGGCATATAGTTGGGTTATGCAACTAGCTCGTGAATCCCTCGTCCCGGGGACAGCGCGGGACATGCCGGCCCAGGAGCTGCTCGAAGGGGTCAGCTCGCTGGTGCGCGCGGTGCGTTGTGTCGAGCATCGGCACCTGGCGCCCGACGGCGGGCTGCGACGGTCCGACGCGAGTGTGCTCAAGGTCCTGCTCAGGGACGGCGAGCAGCGTGGCGGCGAGATCGCGGCCAAGCTCGGCGTCGACGCCTCCGTGGTGAGCCGGCAGTTGACCGCCCTCGAGGCCGACGGACTGGTGAGCCGTCGGCCGGACCCGGCTGACGCCCGGGTCGGGCTGGTCAGCCTCGCGCCGCTCGGCAAGGCCCAGCTCGAAGCCCTCTACTCCTCCTACACCGAGCATCTTCGTGCCGCCCTCGCGGATCTCGACGACGACGCCCTGCTCGCTGCTGCGCAGACCATGCAGCGGATCGCGCACGCGATCACCGAGGTCACCAAGAGCGCGCGGCGTACCCGATCGACTGGAGACCGATGACTGTCACCGAGACCCGGCGGGAACTGCCCAGCGCGCCGGAACTCACCCACCGCGAGATCCTCGAGATCCTGGCTCCGGCCAGCTGATCACCCGGTTCGGCAAGTGGAAGCGCTACTTGATTGCCGGTGGCATCCTTCTGGTCGCCAGCCTGCTGGTGCTCGGCACGATCGACCACACCACGCCGTACTGGTACGTCGGAGTCGGCATGCTGGCGATGGGTCTGGGCATGGGCATGACCATGCAGAACCTCGTCCTCGCCGTGCAGAACACCGTCGACGTGAGCCAGATCGGCGCGTCGAGTGCGACGGTCGCGTTCTTCCGCAGCCTGGGTGGGGCGGTCGGCGTGTCGGTCCTGGGCGCCGTACTCGCGGTGCGGGTGAAGGACCTGATCGTGCAGGGTGTGCTCGCCGGACCCGGTGGCGCCGAAGCGGCGCGGAAGTTGCAGGAAGGCGGTTCCGGGAGCACGAGCCTGCTCGACGTCGGTCACCTGCCGCCGCAGCTGGCCGAGCTGGTGCGGCAGTCGTACGGCGATGCGACCGGCCGGATCTTCCTGATCGCGGCAGCCTGTGCGGTGGTCAGCCTGATCGCGGTCCTGTTCATCAAGGAGGTCCCGCTGCGCCGGACGGTCGCCAGGCTCGACGTCGACGACGACTAGAGGTCGGGCGGCTGCAGGCAATCGAGGTCGCGGGTGCGGATGATGGGGGAGCGGATCAGCCACAGTACGGCGAGGAAGCCGCCGGCCGCTGAGATCAGCAAGGTCTCGCGGACGCCGATCCAGGTCCCGAGGAAGCCGCCGACCACAGCGCCGAGCGGGCGGACGCCGTAGTTGATGCTGCTGAACGCTCCCGCGACGCGGCTGCGCATGTGGTCGTGGGTGACCGCGGCCTGCAGTGAGTTGAGCGGTACGTCGAAGCACATCACGGCGAACGCCCCGATGAACTCGGCGGCGGCCAGTGCGGTGGCCCGGGCCCAGGTCGGTCCGTCCGCCAGCGCCGCGATCGCGATCGATCCCGGGAAGATGATCGAGCTCGCCGCGATCACCCGGCCGGCGCCGAAGATCCGGCTCAGCGGTGACGCGGCGAGCGCGCCGAGCAGTCCGCCGGAGGCGCCGATGCCGAAGGCCAAGCCGATCGTGCCGGCGGACAGCTCGAGGTTGCGGCTGGCGAACAGCACCAGCAGCGCCAGGCTGATCAGGTTGAAGAAGTTCACCGTCGTCGCGCAGCCGAGGCTGCGGCTCAGGTACGGGTGGTGCAGCAGGTAGCGCATCCCGGCCCGGGCGCGGTGGAGCAGCGGTTCGGTCGACTCCTCGGTCGGGCCCGGCGGTGTCTTCAGGCGGCCGAGCTGGACCGCCGCCACCAGGAACGAGAACGCGTCCACCAGGATCGCGACCGGCGCGGTCAGCCACTGGACGAGAGCACCGGCGACCGCGGGTCCGCCCATGAACGAGATCGACCGGGTCGCGGAGAGCTTGGAGTTCGCCTCGAGGAACTTGTCGCGAGGAACCAGCCGGACGAAGAACGAGGCGTACGACGTACCGAACACGACGTCGGCGATCCCGGCCAGGACGGCGATCGCGTAGAGGTGCCCGAGAGTCAGCAGATCCAGCCAGTACGCGGCCGGAAGGCTGAGCAGCAGGATTGCCCGGAAGACGTCGGCAGCGATCATCAGCCGACGCTTGTCGGGCCGGTGGTCGACCCAGGTGCCGATGAACAGCGATGCGATGTTCGGCAGCCAGACCGCGGCGGTCAGGAAGCCGACCTGCGCGGGCGTGGCATCGAGCAACAGGACGGCGATCAGCGGCAGCGCCAGCTCGGTCACCCGGTCGCCGAACTCGGACACGGTCTGCGCGGACCAGAACCGGCGGAACTGCCGGTCCCGCCAGAGACTCGTCGTGGCGGTCAGAGTCTTCATCGTCGGGCTCCGATCAGTTCGGTGCTTCAGGCAACGACATGCGGAGGTAGCGGACCGCGCGGGCGTCCGCGGGCGCGCCTTCCTCGCCACGCTGGACGTACGGCGCGAGCAGTTGCTCGATGGCGTCCTCGACGGCCTCGGCCTCGGCGGCGGTGAGGACCAGCCGGGTGTTCGCCGAGCCGGCCAGCCGGCTCCACTCGGGATCGAGCTCGGGCTCGGTCTCGACCAGCCACTGCTGAGCGGACTCCAGCGCCTGGTTCATCATCTCGGTCCGGAGCAGCCGGCCGGCCTCGTTGCCCTCGGGGGTGTCCGGCATCTCGTACCGGAACCCGCGGGCCACCGCCTTCCACCACCGCTGTCGCTTGTCCCCGTCCGGCGGCTGCTCGTCGACCACCAGGCCGAAGTTGGCCAGGTGGCGCAGGTGCCAGCTGGTGACGGACGGCGACGCGCCCACGTGCTCGGACAACTGGGTGGCGGTCGCCGGGCCGTTCTTCTGCAGCCAGCTCAGCGCGGCCAGCCGGACGGGATGCGCCAGCGCCCGCATCGCCTGCGGGTCGGTGATCTCGAAGTCGCCGTACGGATTTCTGAGAGACATGTTTCGAGAGTAGTCTCTCAGATATCGTGAGAGCAACCTCTCAGATCTGGATCGTGCGTCGCCAGATGTCGCTGATCAGGTCGGGGCGCATGCCGACCGAGGTGTAGAGACCGACCGCCGGGGTCGGGTTGGAGCTGTCGACGTGCAGGATGGTGCCGGTCCGGCCGGCCGCGGCGTCGGTGGCGAACGTGTCGTGCAGCAGGTACTTCGCGAGCCCCTTCCCGCGCGCCTCGGGTACGACGGCCAGCCGGCCGACGTACCCGCAGTTGACGGTGCTGACGAAGTTGTCGTTGCACTCGCAGACCGCGACCGCCCGCCCGTCGAGCTCGACCGTGGTGAGCTGCGACCAGTCGAACGTCGACCGGCTCTCCCGCGACGCCACCCAGTCGTCGTACGGCCGCGGATCCGCTCCCGGCTGCGTCCGGAACGCCTCCACGAGTACGGCGTGCGCCGCCCGCCGACTCGGCTCGTCCAGGGCTCCGCGCCGTACCGCCGCTCCGGCCGGAACCGCCGGCCGCGCGACGGCGCCATCGAAGTTGATCCGCATCCGGTGGATCGACGTACTGATCGAGAAGCCCTTCGCAGCCACGATCTCCGGCATGAACTCGTCCTGCCGGATCACACCGATGCTGACCACCACGTCACCGGGCCCAGCCTCCCCAGCCCGCTGAAGCCCGCGCTCGATCAGCCACTCCGCAACCGCCGGGATCTCGCTCAACGCCTCCAGATCCACCCGCGACCCATCACTGTTGACGGCCGCCGTCCCCGACCCGGCAAACTCTCCGCCGCTGTCGACCACGACCCGCCCATCGCGCGCCGGATCGAACCCCGGATCCCGCAGATAGTTGGCAACATCCTCAAAACTGTGCTTCGCAAACCCAAGCAACGCAGTCGTATAAGCCCCCGACCGCTCCGCAATCAGCCGAGCATCCTCAACCGTCATCGGCCGGGCAGTGAAGGTGTTGGGGAGTACGGCGGTCATTCCGTCATCGTCGGGAATGGCCGCCGTACTGTCCAAGGGTTTAGCAGGCCTTGTCCCAGTCGAGTTCGCAGGCGGTCTCGGTGGTGGTCTTGAAGGCCGTCGCGGTCTGGTTGGGCCAGGACGCGAGGGTTACGCCTACTGCGTCCTCGATGGAGCGGGGGCTGACCAGGTAGTTGTTGCTGATCATCGAGAAGACCAGCTCGCGGCCATCAGCCGTGGTGACGTAGCCGGACAGTGACGTCACGCCGGTGAGTGAGCCGGTCTTGCCGTGCAGGTTGTTGGCGGCCGGGGTGTTGGCCATCCGGCTGCGCAGCGTGCCGCCGATGAAGCGTTGCGGGTTGCCGGCGATCGGCAGGGCGTCGTACCACTGCTGCCACCACGGCTCTTTCTGCACTCCGATCAGCAGGTCGGTGATGCTGTCGGCGGTGACGTTCACCTTGCGCGACAGGCCGGAGCCGTCGGACAGCCGGATCGTGCTGCTGTCGACGCCGACGCTCTGGGCGTAGTCGCTGACCACGCCCAGGCCGGCCGGCCAGGTCCCCGATGCCTCGGCGACTGCGCCCATCGCCTTGACCAGCGTCTCGGCGTGCATGTTGTTGGACAGCTTGAGGAACGGGTTCATCAGTTCGCCGACCGTCATCGACTCGTCCCGGGCGAGCACCCGGGCAGCGGCGGGGGAGGCCGCGGCCTTGACGTTGCCGACGACACTGATGCCCTGCGCCGCGAGCGCACGCTTGAACACGTCGGCGGCGTACAGTTCGGGCTCCCAGACCGTCACCCACTCCTGGCCGACGGACGCGCCGAGCGGCACGGAGCCGGTCACCCGCACGATGTTGGTGCCGTGCTCCCGCTCGATGCTCAGCGTGTTCGCCGAGCCGGCCGCGCCGGTCTTCGCGGTGTTCACGAGCTTGAGTACGCCGTTCGCCGGGACCAACGCGAGCTGGACCGGGGCCCCGGCAGTCGCACCAGGCCGGCTTTCGACGATCGCCGTACCGGAGTCGTAGTCGGTGTTCGGGGCGAGCGTGAGGGCGGAGATCTGCGCCGAGTAGTAGAACGGCTCGTCGTCCCAGGCCCAGCTGTCGCCGAGCCGGACGGCGTCGAAGTACGTGTCGTCCGCGACCAGGTCACCGACGACGCGCTGCACGCCGGACTCGGCGAGCTGCTTGGCCAGGGCGACGTAGTCGGACTCGAGCGCGGTCGGGTCGCCGTACCCCTTGAGGTAGAGGCTGCCGAGCAGAGCGCCGCGCTGGACCGGGCCGGTCGCCAGCACATCGGTGTGGAAGCGGTACGACGGGCCGAGCACGTCCATCGCGGCTGTTGACGAGAAGAGCTTGGTGTTCGAGGCGGGCAGCATTCGCGTGCCGCCGTTCCGGTCGTACAACGTCTCGCCCGTCGTCGCGTCCCGGACCACCAGCGCGACCTGCGACCCGTTGTAGCGGCTGTCGTTCAGCAGGCTGTCCAGGCGCTCCTGCAGCGGTGTTGCTTGTACGGTCGCCGGCGCCCCGGCCGACTGCGTGACCACCCCACCGACCGCGGTCGCGAGCACGGCAGCGACGGCGATCACCCCGCGTCCCGACACTCTCGGTAAATGCCTCACGAGAACACCCCTCTATCCAGGCGGAATCCAACTAGCGGGAGTCAACACCCCGGAACGCCCTGGGTCCAGTGATGACCTCTGGTCATCCAGGTGAATCGATGGAAAAGTTCGGTCCACAGGTATCCGCCCCCACCTGAGGAGTCCCGTATGCGACGACTTCTGCCGGCCTTGCTCGCCCTGCTCAGCCTCGCCGCCTTCCTGTCCCCGCCGGTCCACGCGGCCACCACCGCGGCCGTCTTCCCGGCCCAGATCATCGGGGAGGACTTCCCGGATCCGGACGTGTTCGAGAAGAACGGCACCTGGTACGCCTACTCGACCAACAACGGCCGCGGCCACGTCCCGGTCGCGACCGCCCCGAGCGCGAACGGGCCCTGGACGATCCGCGGCGACGCGATGCCGGGTGGACCGTCGTCCGGCTGGGCGCAGTCCGGCCGCACCTGGGCTCCGGACGTCTTCCCGAACCCGGACGGCTCCTACACCCTGACCTACACCGCCTGGCACAAGGCGTCCGGCCGGCAGTGCATCGGCGTCGCCACCGGATCCTCGCCGCTCGGGCCGTTCGCCCCGGTCGGCAGCCAGCCGCTGATCTGCCCGCTCGAAATCGGCGGCGCGATCGACGCGAACACGTTCGTCGCGAACGACGGCACCCGCTACCTGCTCTGGAAGAACGACGGGAACGCGATCGGCCAGCCGTCGACCCTCTGGCTGACGCGTACGGCGAACAACGGCACGGCCCTGGTCGGCGGCAACTCGACGCTGCTCACCTCGAGCGGGGTCATCGAGGCGCCCGATCTGGTCCAGCGCGGCAGCCAGTTCGTCCTGTTCTACTCCAGTGGCGGCTACACCGACTGCAACTACCTGACGTCGTACGCGACGGCTCCTAGCCTGAGCGGGCCGTGGACGACGGCCTTCCGGCCGCTGATGACGACCGGGACGTTCGACAACCACATCTGTGGTCCGGGTGGCGCGGACTTCGTCGGCGACAAGGTGTTCGTGCACGGATGGGTCGGCGGGTCGCGGCACCTGTACGTCGCCGATCTCGGGTACGCGAACGACTACCCGGTGGTCCGCGGCAGCCGCGTCCGGTACGAGGCCGAGCGCGGGACGCTGAACCACTGTGTGGTCCGGTCGAACGCAGCCGGGGCTTCGGACGGGAAGGTGGTCGCGTACATCGACTACGCCGACTCCTGGGTGGAGAACACTGTGCTCGCTCCGGTTGCAGGCAGTTACTCCCTGCATGTGGGGTACGCGAACGGCTCGGGTGCCACCGCGAGCCACGGGCTTGTTGTCAACGGCAACAGCCAGGGGTCGGTGAGCTACCCGGTGACCGGCTGGGACAACTGGCGGCAGAGCTCGGTCTCCATCACCCTGAACGCCGGCTGGAACACCATCCGCCTGACCAAGGGCAACTTGTACGCCGAGGTGGACTACCTGGAAGTGCAGTGAAGACGCCGCCTTCGGCGGCGGAGAGGGGAGGGGAGGTCGACTACCTGGAGGTTCAGTGACGGGTCAGGGATGGCCCGGGAACCACCCCCTGGTTGCGTGGCGTGATGCGGCTGGACTGGACCATGCCTCGTAGGCTCGGTACAGCACAGCGGCAGCGACGGGGAGTACTACCAGGAGATGGCGAAACCACCAGAGCAGGTGTCCGGTGACCGGCGGCGGCGACGACCGGTCTGGCTGGACCTCGGCCGTCGTACCGGCCGGGGCCTGCAGGCGATGCTGTTCGGCGGCCTGGCCTCGCTGATCTCGCTGGTCATCACGTTCTGGACGCTGCCGCAGATCAGCAGCGACGGTAGTGTGCCGATCCTGCGGCTGGTCGTGCTGCTGGCCGTGTTCAGCATGCTGATGCGCTGGGTGCTGGCCGGGATCGCGATCCTGATCGGCTCGATCGGCGTCCTGGTCGGCGGGCTGCTGTCCCAGTTCGGCGTCGTCTACCTCGGCATCACCGTCGACCCCGGCGTCAACCTGCACGGCGGAGTCGAGGCGGCGCTGCTGGTCGCGATCGTGATGTCCTCGGTCAGCGCGTTCGTCGGCTGGGTCGCGTACGCCGGCAGTGACGACGCGTACGTCGCCGAAGTGATGCGGGTCGTGCACCGCCGGGCCCGCAAGCTCACGCCGGCGCCGAAGACCGGGATGCTGATCATCCAGATCGACGGACTGTCCGCGCCGCTGCTGAACTGGATGGTGCTGGCCGGCAACCTGCCGAACCTGGGCGGCTGGATCCGGGACGGCAAGCACTCGCTGGTGGGCTGGCACACCGGTGTGCCGTCGACCACCCCGGCCAGCCAGGCCGGCATCCTGCACGGCGGCTCCCGGCAGATCCCGGCGTTCCGGTGGTACGAGAAGGACTCCGCCCGGGTGATCGTGACCAACCGCGGCCGGGACGCCGCCGAGCTCGAGGCCCGGATGTCGACCGGCCGTGGCCTGCTCGCCGATGGCGGTGTCAGCATCAGCAACAACTGGTCCGGCGACGCGGACCGGTGCGAGCTCGTGTTCAGCCGCGCCTCGCTGCCGAGCCACCGCAGCCGCGGGTACGTCCGCTTCTTCTCCAGCCCACAGGGTGCCGCCCGCGGCCTGGTGCTGTGCGTCGCCGAGATCGTCAAGGAGCTCCACCAGGCCCGGCGCCAGCGGGCGCGGCACCTGGTCCCGCGGGTCAAGCGCGGCAGCCCCTACATCTTCCTGCGCGCGATCACCAACGTCCTCCTTCGCGACCTGAACGTCTCGCTGATCACCGACGAGCTGGTGAAGGGCACCCCGGTCATCTACTGCGACTTCGTCGACTACGACGAGGTCGCCCACCACGCCGGCCCGACCCGCGCGGAGTCGCTGCAGACCCTCGAAGGCCTGGACCGCGTCCTCGGTGCGTTGCAGCGGATCATCGACACCCTGCCGCACTCGTACGAGATCGTGGTCCTGTCCGACCACGGCCAGAGCCAGGGCTCGACCTTCTTCCAGCGCTACGGCCGGACGCTCACCGAGGTGGTCGACGATCTGGTCGACACCACCAAGGAGCCGGTGGCCGCGGTCGGCAAGGCCGAGGGCTGGGGTCCGGTGAACGCGTTCCTGACCGAGCTCAGCCTGCGCCGCAGTGTGGCTGGATCGGTCACCCGGAAGGCACTCCACGGCAAGGCCAGGGGCGGCGAGGTGGAACTCGGCCCGAAGGACTGCGAGCCGCAGATTGCCGCGGACGAGCAGGTGGTGGTCACGTCGTCGGGCAACCTGGCCCTGATCTACCTGGCGACCACACCCGGCCGGGTGCCGCTGGAGGAGATCGAGCTACTGCATCCGAAGCTGATTCCCGGGCTGGCGACCCACCCGGGCGTCGGGTTCGTCGTGGTCGACTCGCTCGCCGAGGGGCCGGTCGCGATCGGCCGAGCCGGGGTGCACGTACTGCGGAGCGGCCGGATCGAGGGTGAGGACCCGTTGACGCCGTACGGGCCGTTCGCGATCGCGTCGATGCTGCGGCAGGCCGAGATGCCGCACAACGGGGACATCGTGGTGATCAGCCGGCTGGACGACTACACCCACGAGGTGGCCGCGTTCGAGGAACTGGTCGGGTCCCACGGCGGCATCGGCGGCTGGCAGACCGAGGCGGTGCTGGTGCACCCGAGCCGTTGGGAAGTCGACGAACCTCCCGTAGGCTCCGACGCGGTCCACGCACTGCTGATCAGCTGGCTCGAGCACCTCGGCCACCGCAAGGACCTCCGGGAGCCAGTCGAGTCGAAGGTGGAGGCCTGAAGCGTGCGGATCACCTGGTGGGGGCACGCCACCACCACGATCGAGGAGAACGGCACGCGCCTGCTCACCGATCCCGTGCTCACGTCGCGGATCGCGCACCTGCGCCGCCGCCGCGGTCCGGCCCCGCTGCCCGCCGCCGCCGAGTGCGACGCCGTACTGATCTCGCACATGCATGCCGACCACCTGCACCTGTCGTCGATCTCGATGGTTGCGCCCGGCGCCGCGCTGGTTGTGCCACGAGGTACGGCCCGGCTGATCCAGCAGGACTTCGGTACGGCGATGGCGGACCGCTGCATCGAAGTTGCCCCGGGCAATCAGGTGCGGATCGGCGCGCTCGACATCACCGCGATCACCGCTCACCATGACGGCCGGCGGCTGCCGTGGTCGTCGTACAGCGGGCCGGCTCTCGGGTTCCGGGTCGAGGGGTCGCCGAGTGTGTGGTTCGCCGGGGACACCGATCTGTTCGACGAGCTGGGGGCGGAGGCCGGTCCGGTCGACATGGCGCTGGTGCCGGTCGGCGGGTGGGGGCCGTCGCTCGGTCCGGGGCACCTGGATCCGGTTCGCGCGGCGGAGGCGGTTCGCCGGGTCCGGGCGCGGGCGGCGATCCCGGTCCACTTCGGGACGTTCTGGCCGATCGGGTGCGACTGGCTGAAGCCCGAGCTGTTCCTGCCGCCGGGTGACCGGTTCAAGGCTGCGATGGCCGAGCTCGACCCGGCGGTGGCGGTACAGATCCTGGCGCCGGGGGAGTCGACTGAGGTGGTGGCGCCGTGAGCGGCGAGCCTCGGTTCGATCTTTGGTACCTGTTTGCGCTCGCGGGTGCGGTGCTGCTGGGCGCCGTACTGCCGGTGCTGCCGACTGGGGCGGCTGTGTCGACGGGCGCCGTACTGGCGTCGCACCACAATCCGATCGGGTTGGTCGGCGTACTGATCGCGGGTGCGGTCGGGGCGTATGTCGGGGACCTGATCGTGTACGCCGGGTGCCGGTTCGGCGGGGAGCGGTTGGCGAAACGAGTCGGCTGGTTGCGTGACAACGCATCACTCGACGCGCTGCGGGTCCGGCTGGCCGAGCACGAGATCGGGGTGCTGCTGACCTCCCGGTTGATCCCGGGTGGACGGGTGCCGGTGCTGCTCGCAGCTGGGCTCGCCGGGTACCCCTGGGAGCGGTTCGCGGTGGTCGACCTGACCGCCTCGTCACTGTGGGCGGCGGTCTACATGGCGATCGGCCTGCTCGGGTACGCGCTGTTCGACGAACCGTGGCAAGGTGTGGTCGCGGCGATCGTGCTGGTCATCCTGACGACCGTTGTGAGCAGCTTGGTCCAGCGCTGGCGGCGGAAGAAGCGCGCCTCACACTCCGAATGACGCGGTGCGGATCCGCTCGACGGTCTCCGCATCGCCCTCCAGCTGTACGTCGGCCACCTGCTGCCGGCCGAAGCAGAACATCACCAGCTCGGACGGCTCGCCCGTCACGGTGACCGAACCCAGCTCGGTCGGCTTCTTCGCGACTGACGTCCTCCCGTCCGGCAGTCTCAGGATCAGCCCGCTCGGCGCTTTCCGTGTCATCGACTTCGCGGCCAGCCGGACCGCCTTCCACAGTCCGGCCTGCTGTCCGCCCGGCAGCGTCCGGATGTCGTACGACGGCTGCGCCCGGCGCACGTCCTCGTGGTGGACGAAGTACTCGGTGAAGTTCAGCTGGGGACCGAACTTCGGCACCGCGTAGATCGACACCTTCGGCGGGCCGTTGCGGACCTTGTCGACCACTTCGCTGAAGCTGTACTGCGCCTTGGCCCGGGCCATCCGCTTCTCGGTGGTGTCCGACAGCGCCGGAATCATGATCCCCGGACCGGCCAGCGGATCGGCCTCCCGGACATAGAGGTGCACCGCCAGGTCGTAGGTGTCCCACCCCTCACACAGCGTGGGCTGATCAGGCCCGAGCTGGTCGAAGAGGTCACACAGAGCAAGACGTTCCACCCGGCTGTAGTCGGTCACAACTCGATCGTAGTTGCGCCGCCTGATCCCCGCTTCTTCTCCTCCCTCCGCCTCGGCGGTGGAGGAAATAGATCCGGGAGGAAGGAGTTTGGAATGGCAGAATGTCAAACGTTGTCATGACTGTGCCTGGTTGATGCACCTGATTGCCCTGGAGCGTGTTGCCCGTGCCGCCGAAAGTCCCCGACAAGGGCAGCGTCACCCGGAGGGGCTTCGCGGTCCTGAAGGTTGCGATCTGGGAGGAGCCGTGGATCTTCGCCCTGTCCGTGCTGGCCAGCATGCTGTACGGCGCGATGACGGTGGCGGACGGCTGGGCGCTCGGCTGGGCCACCGACAACGTGATCCGGCCGGCCCTGGAGCGCGGTGACACCACCTTCGGCGCGATCGCGTCGCTCGTCTCGCTGTTCCTCGGGATCGCGATCCTGCGCGCGATCGGTGTGGTCGGCCGCCGGATCGGCGCCGGCGTGATGCAGTTCCGGCTGCAGGCGACGTGGCGTCGCCGCGTCACCCGGCAGTACCTGAAGCTCCCGCTCGAGTGGCACCACAAGCACCCGACCGGGATGCTGCTGTCGAACGCGAACGCCGACGTGGAGTCGATCTGGTTCGTGATCGCGCCGCTGCCGATGGCGATCGGCGTACTCGCGATGCTCGCGTTCGCGACGGTCGCGATGTTCATGGCCGACGTCTGGCTGGCGCTGGTCGGCTGCCTGGTCTTCCCACTGGTGTTCCTGGCGAACGTGATCTTCCAGCGCTACCTGCAGCCGCTCGCGACCCGCGCCCAGCAGTTGCGCGCGGACGTGTCCGAGGTCGCGCACGAGTCGTTCGACGGCGCCCTGGTGGTGAAGACGCTGGGCCGGGAAGCCGCCGAGACCGAGCGCTTCCGCGCCCCGACGTACGCGCTGCGCGACGCGAACATCGCGGTCAACAAGGCTCGCGGTGTGTTCGACCCGGTGATCGACGGCCTGCCCCGGCTGGGTGTGCTCGCGGTGCTGCTGGTCGGCGTCGGCCGGGTGCAGTCCGGCGCCGCCGACCCGGGTGACGTGGTGCAGGTCGCGTTCCTGTTCACGCTGATCGGCTTCCCGATCCGGGCGCTCGGCTGGGTGCTCGGCGAGCTTCCACGCTCGGTCGTCGGCTGGGACCGGGTCCAGCGGGTCCTGGTCGCCGAGGGCGGCATGGAGTACGGCGACCAGCGGCTGACGTCGGCCAAGCCGGCGCGGCTCGAGGTGTCCGGCGTGCGGTTCGGTTACCTGCCCGAGCGGGACGTGCTGTCCGGAGTGGACTTCACCGTCCGGCCCGGCCGGACGGTCGCGATGGTCGGCCCGACCGGCGCCGGGAAGTCGACGATGACCACGTTGCTGACCCGCCTGGTCGACCCGGAGGAGGGCACGGTCAAGGTCGACGGCCTCGACCTGCGCGACCTCGCCCGCGACGAGCTGGCCGGCTCGGTCGCGCTGGTGGCGCAGACCGCGTTCCTGTTCGACGACACGATCCGCGGCAACATCACGCTCGGCGGCGACTACAGCGACGAGGACGTCTGGGACGCGCTGCGGATCGCCCAGGGCGACGGCTTCGTGAAGAGCCTGCCGGAGGGCCTCGACACCAAGGTCGGCGAGCGCGGGACGACCCTGTCCGGTGGCCAACGGCAACGAATCGCCCTGGCCCGGGCCCTGGTACGGCGACCCCGGCTGCTGATCCTGGACGACGCGACCAGCGCGGTCGACCCCCAGGTTGAGGCGCGGATCCTGGCCGGGTTGCGGTCCGCGGTCCAGGACTCCGAGGCCGCCACGACGGTCCTGGTGATCGCGTACCGGAAGGCGACGATCTCGCTCGCCGACGAGGTGGTGTTCCTCGACGAGGGCCGGATCGCCGCCCACGGGACGCACGCCGAGCTGCAGCAGCAGTCGGCCGCCTACCGCGAGCTGGTCGACGCCTACGAGAAGGACGCGGTCCGCCGCCAGGAAGAGGCGGAGCTGGCTGCCGAGATAGACGACCTCGACGCGGAAGGAGCGTCCGCGTGAGCGAGCGGAGCGAGTTGACCATCGAGCACAATGCGCCTCGTGCCTCAGCCGCGCCCGGAGCGAAGCGAGGACGCGGATGAGTTCGGCGGAGACGACCAGGCTGGACCACGCCGACGATGCGGGCGGTCTGGAGACACTGCGGCAGGGAATGCGAGTCTCGCCTGAGTTGGCTCAGGGGTGGTGGGTCACCGGGCTGCTCGCGCTGCTGATGACGGCCGGGCGGATCGTCGTACCGATCGCTGTCCAGCAGACGATCGACAAGGGACTGTCCGGTCCGGGCGGGCCGGACATGTCGTACGTGGCGTGGATGTGCGTGGTCTGTACGGGCGGCATCCTGGTCACCGCGGTGGCGTCGTACCTGACGACGGTGCGGCTCGCGGTCAACTCCGAGCACGGTCTGGCGACGATGCGGATCAAGGCGTTCCGGCATGTGCATGACCTGCCGGTGCTGACGCAGAGCACCGAGCGGCGCGGCGCGCTGGTCAGCCGGGTCACGTCGGACGTGGACACGGTGTCGCAGTTCCTGCAGTTCGGCGGGTTCATCTTCCTGGTCAGCATCGGGCAGATGCTGCTCGCGACCGTGGTGATGTTCGTCTACTCCTGGCAGCTCGCGCTGGTCGTGCTGGTCTGCTTCATCCCGCTGTTCGCCAGCCTGAAGTACCTGCAGCGGCTGATGTCCGCGGCGTACGGCGTGGTCCGGGCGAAGGTCGGCGACATGCTGTCCGCGATCGCCGAGCCGGTGGTCGGGGCGCAGGTGGTCCGCGCGTACGCGATCGAGCAGCGCACCCAGGAGCGGATCGACGCCTCCATCGAGGACTACCGCCGTACGGCGACCAAGGCGCAGGCGATCACCGGCCTGACCTTCTCGATCGGCGGACTCGCCGCCGGTCTGGCCAACGCCGGCGTGCTGACCGCCGGGGTGCTGCTCGGGGTCGACGGGCAGGCGACGCTGGGCGAGATCCTCGCGTTCATGTTCCTGGTGGCGCTCTTCTCGGACCCGGTGCAGATCGCGACGCAGGTGCTGACGGACGCGCAGAGCGCGTTCGCCGGCTGGCGGCGGGTGCTCGGCGTGATCGCGACACCGGCTGACGTGGTCGACCCGGGGGACAAGGGCGTCGTGCAGGCGCGGGGGCCGATCTCGGTCGAGTTCGCCGACGTGGACTTCGCGTACCCGGAGGGCGAGCTGGTGCTGCGGGATGTCGACGTACGGCTGGAACCGCATCGGCGGGTCGCGGTGGTGGGGGAGACCGGGTCGGGGAAGACGACGTTTGCGAAGCTGCTGACCCGGTTGATGGACCCGTCGTCGGGCGCCGTACTGCTGGACGGGGTGGACGCGCGGGAGATCTCGTTCGCGTCGCTGCGGGAGCGGGTCGTGATGGTGCCGCAGGACGGGTACCTGTTCGACGCGTCACTGGCCGAGAACGTGCGCTTCGGCCGGCCCGAGGTGACGGACGCGCAGCTGCTGGACGCGTTCGAGTCGCTCGGCCTGACGGACTGGCTGGAGTCGCTGCCCGACGGGCTGGAGTCGCCGGTTGGTCAGCGCGGAGAGTCACTGTCGGCCGGTGAGCGGCAACTGGTCGCGTTGGTACGGGCGAACATCGCCGACCCCGACCTGCTGGTCCTCGACGAGGCAACGTCGGCGGTCGACCCCGGGACCGAGGTCCGGGTGAACGCGGCGCTGGAGCGGCTGATGGCCGGCCGGACGTCGGTGACCATTGCGCACCGGCTGTCGACGGCAGAGGCCGCGGACGAGGTGCTGGTCTTCGACAACGGCGAGATCGTCGAGCGCGGCCCGCACGCCGACCTGGTCGGCGCCGGTGGCGTCTACACCCGGCTGCACGACAGCTGGATCGCCCAACGCAACGCTCTGTAAACGTACGACGGCCGGGACCAAGGAAAGGGGCCGGTCCCGGCCGTCGACTTCACGCGATCGACTAAGGTCGCGCCTGCCGATCCCGCGCCTACTGCGCGGCACTCGGCACGGCACCTCGCCGCACTGGCCCGAAGGCCACGATGCTCCGCATCGAGACCTCCGCTCCAGCACGCCGATGCACCGCACCGAGCACCTGCTCGCTACGGCGCGGGATCGACAGCCACGACCTAGGGAGTCGGGGCGGCACCGTTCTCCCGTCCGGTCCCCGGCTGGGGTACCAGCAGGAACTCGACGCCGCCCTTGTCGTCGACCGCCGCGTCCAGGATCTTGTCGTCCAGGGCGTTCGCGGCGTTCTGCTCGAGGAACACCCGAGCTCCGGCCTCCTCGACCACCTGGTCACCCGGCCGCGGCGCCTCCGTGGTCGTCACCGCCAGCGCGGGGTTGGCCGGGTCCTCCTGCGAGATCCGCACTCCGGCGCCATCCGGCGCACCCTCGACTCCCGTGATGCTCTTGATCACCAGAGTCGCGTTCTCGGTCAGCGTCAGCACAACTACTCCAACCTCTCGATGTCACTGAGCCCGCCCCGTGCCCGATCCGCCACAGCCCAAACACCCACCTTGAGAAGCCACCAACCACAATTCGCGCCCGAGAGTGGTCGGTGGCTTCTCAAGGTGCTTCAGGCAGCGGGCAGCCAGTGGGCGGGGTCGGGGGCTCGCCAGGTGGGAGGGGGAGTCGGGCGGGATCGGCCGCGGTGGAAGGCGGCGCGGAGGCGGGCGGGCAGATCCGAGTGTCGATCGATCGCGTCCTCCCAGCCGAAGTGCACGAGCTCGATGCCTCTGTCGCTCAGCCGTTGGTCGCGGCGGTGGCCGGCGCGCAGCAGGCGGCGGCGCTCCTCGGCGCTGCTGCCGTCGTACTTCGCGAGGCCGTCGGCCTCTCCGACGGTCCGGTACTGCGGCCACCAGAAGTCGACGCGTTCAGGCATCCAGCGGACCCCGTCCCAGAACTGCGCCTGGAGCACGGGTGTGGGGATCCCCGCCGCGGCGAAGAGCACTCGCGCGATCGACTCCAGCGCCGACTCCGATCTCGGATCGCCGAATGCGAGCGTCGTCCGTGCCCTCCGGACACCGGTCCATCGCTGCTGTCGTTCGAGGACAGCTTCGCACTCGGCGACCGGCGTACCGGTCCGTAGCGCGTGGTCGACCGTCACGATTGCCTCGCGAAGGGGCAACTCTCGCGCGAGGTCGACGACGGTTCGCGCCGCAGTGGTGACCACCAGCCCCTCGTGCCGGCGCAGATCGGCCAGCGTCAGGCCTGCCCGCCGTACGACGATGTCCGGGCGCCGCTGATTCCGCTTGGCCGCCGGAGACCTCGTCAGCCACACCGCATCCGCCGGAGGCGCCGACGGACGCCTGATGTCCGTCCAGGTACGAAGGCCGGCGATCTGAGCGGCGCTGAAATGACTCACGACCGAGCCGCGGTGCATCGCTTGCGCACAGGCGATCCTCGCGAGCACCTGATCCACCCGTCCGTCGAGGTAGTGCCCATGGTGGTGCTGGAGCTCTTGCCTGCGGAGGAGCCGCCGTACGTCGGCATCCCGCAGTCCGAGCGCGAGCAGCGTCCGCCGACGCTGCGGGGTGCGGACCATCGCCATCAGCTGCTCGCGAACCACATCCTCGAGTCGATCCACCACCCCACCCTCCCCCTTCCCCTCGCCACCTCGCCCCTCCAATTCCCCACCGCTGTGGATGGGACCTTGAGAACCCATCGACCACAAATCGCCTTCGGAAATGATCGGTGGGTTCTCAAGGTCGCGTCCGGAAACCCGGGTGCGGGCGGGAGGTGGGGTGGTGTGGGATGGGGGGATGGCGATTGTGATGGGTAGGCCGGGGGTTGGGGGGCTTGGTGGTGTGGTGGGGGTGTTGCGGGAGTGGCAGGTTGATGGGGCGCCGATGCAGTTGCATCCGGGGGACCTGGGGTGGTTCTGGCGGTTCGGGGGTGAGCGGACGGCGGCGGCTGTGCGGACGTGGAGCCGGGATGGCGAGCTGGTAGCGGTCGGGATGCTGGACGATCCCGAGCTGTTGCGGCTCGCGATCGCGCCGGAGCTTCAGCGTGACGACGAGTTGGCGCAGCGGGTCGCCGAGGACGTGTCGTTGCCGGAGCGCGACGTACTGATCGAGGGCAAGGTGTACGTCGAGGCGCCGGTCGGATCGCTCGTCCTCGAGTTGCTGCACAAGGACGGCTGGGATTTCGACGACCCGTGGGTCCCGCTGCGGCGTGACCTCAGCTCGCCGGTGCCCGATCCGGGCGTTCGCGTCGAGGTGGTCGGGCCGGAGCAAGCGGCTGAGCGGACCGCGGTCCAGCGGGCATCGTTCGACGGGTCCACGTTCACTGACGAGCGCTGGCACGCGATGGCGGCGGGTGCGCCGTACGCCGATGCGCAGTGTCTGATTGCCCGCAACGAGCAGGGTGAGGCGGTCGCCGGCGCGACGGTCTGGTCGGCCGGTGCGGGCAAGCCCGGGCTGCTCGAGCCGATGGGTGTGCACCGAGCACACCGCGGCCGCGGCTACGGCGAGGCGATCACGCTCGCGGCAGCCCGCGCACTGCAGGAGCTGGGCTCGTCCAGCGCGACCGTCGCCACGCCGGCCTTCAACGTGGGCGCGGTCGCGACCTACCGATCAGCCGGCTTCGAGCAACTCGCCGACAAGCGGGACGTCTTCCGGAAGGGCTAGCGCGCGGCGTCGTCCGCGGCCCGGAGCACGCGGAGGATATTGCCTCCGGCAAGTTTTGCGAGCTCGGTGTCGTTCCAGCCGCGATCCGCCAGCGCCTGGAACAGCACCGGGTACGACGCCACGTCCGGCAGCTCGTCGGGGAACTCCGGGCAGCCGTCGTAGTCGCCGCCGATGCCGATGTGGTCGACACCGGCGATCCCGCGCACGTGCTCGATGTGCTCCACCACGTCGTCCAGCGTGACCGCCGGCTTCGGGATGTCGTACACCTCGGACAGCTTGGCCTGGTCGTCCGGCCGGAGCGGGTTCAGGTCCGGCACGGCTTCCTTGGCGGCCGCGATCCAGTCGACGTACCGCTGCGACACGAAGGCCGGCACGAACGTGACCATGCACACGCCGTCGTTGCGCGCGAGCGTCTCCAGGACGTCGTCGGGCACGTTCCGCGGCACGTCGCACACCGCCCGCGCGGACGAGTGGCTGAAGATCACCGGCGCGCTCGTCACCCGGAGTGCGTGCCGCATGGTGTCCGCGGACACGTGTGAGAGGTCGACCAGCATGCCGATCCGGTTCATCTCCCGGACCACCTGCTCGCCGAAGTCGTTCAGCCCGCCGAGCACCGGCTCGTCGGTGGCCGAGTCCGCCCACGACACGTTGTTGTTGTGCGTCAACGTCAGGTAGCGGACACCGAGCTCACGCATCACCCGCAGCACGGCGAGCGACTCACCGATCGAGTGACCGCCCTCCATCCCCATCAGCGACGCGATCCGGCCGGCCTTGATCGCCGCCTCCACGTCGGCCGCCGAGGACGTCAGCTCGAGGTCCGCCGGGAACCGCTGCACGAGTCGCCGGACGAAGTCGAGCTGCTCGAACGTACGCCGTACGGCGTGCTTGTCCTGCGGCACCCACAGCGACCAGAACTGGGCGCCGACGTGGCCTCGGCGCAACCGCGGCAGGTCGGTGTGCAGCTGTGGGACCGGGCCGCTCAGGTCGTGCGCGTCCAGGTCGTAGCCGCAGAGCTCGTGGAAGGCGATCGGCAGGTCGTTGTGACCGTCGACCACCGGGTGCTCGCGGAGCAGATCCGTGATTCTCGGCATCGGGCCATCCTCGCAGTTCCGGACCGTGGTCAGAAGGCCACCCGGCATCGGGGACAATAGGCGGGTGAGTATCGACGAGCTGACCTTCGACGCGGCCGGGCTGATCCCGGCAGTGGTACAGCAGTACGACACGCGTGAGGTCCTGATGGTGGGCTGGATGAACGCCGAGGCGGTACGCCGTACCGCGGAGACCAAGCGGAGCACGTTCTGGTCCCGCAGCCGGCAGGAGTACTGGGTCAAGGGCGAGACCAGCGGCCATCGTCAGCACGTCAAGCAGATCCTCGTCGACTGCGACGCCGACACCCTGCTGGTCCTGGTCGACCAGGAGGGTCCGGCCTGCCACACCGGGACGCGGAGCTGCTTCGAGCACGGCGAGATCGAGGTCAAGCCGTGACTGTGCTTTTGGCCGGGCCTTCGGCGCCGGCAGGGTCATGGGGCTTTGACTCCCGGCCTTCCCTCGTCCCTCCGGTCGCTTCGCTCCCTCCACTCCTCAGTCCAGGCCGGGAGGCCCCATGACCGACGCCAACCCGGTGATCGAGACCTTCCGCGAGTACGCCAAGGACCGCCGGGTGATCCCGGTGACGCGGCGGCTGCTCGCGGACGCCGAGACGCCGATCGGGGTGTACGGCAAGCTCGCCGCCGAGCGCGAAGGCACCTTCCTGCTGGAGTCGGCCGAGAACGGTGGCGTCTGGTCGCGCTACTCGTTCATCGGCGTCCGGTCCGCCGCGACGCTGACCGAGCGCGACGGCCAGGCCGTCTGGACCGGCAACCCGCCGGTCGGCCTGCCGGATCACGGTGACCCGCTGCAGGCGCTCCGCGAGACGGTCGAGATCCTCCACACGCCCCGACTGCCCGGTCTGCCCCCGCTGACCGGCGGCATGGTCGGCTTCCTCGGGTACGACGCGGTCCGCCGGCTGGAGCGGTTGCCGGACACAACGACCGACGATCTCGGCCTGCCCGAGCTGACGTTCCTGTTCGCCACCGACCTGGCCGTGCTCGACCACGAGACCGGCGAGATCTGGCTGATCGCGAACGCGGTGAACTGGGACGACTCCGACGAGCGCGTCGACGAGGCCTACGCGGACGCGGTCCGCCGGCTGGACGCGATGGAGGCCGACCTGGCCCGGCCGACCCCGTCGTACGTCGTCCGCGCCGACCGGGCCGCGGAGCCCGAGCCGCACCGGCAGCGGTCGAGCGCGGAGTACCGGCAGGCGGTCGAGCACGCCAAGGAGGAGATCCGGGCCGGCGAGGCGTTCCAGATCGTCGTGTCGCAGCGGTTCGAGCTGCAGACCTCCGCGAGCGCGCTGGACATCTACCGCGTGCTCCGCCGGTCGAACCCGAGCCCGTACATGTACCTGGTCCGCCTGGACGGGTTCGACATCGTCGGATCCAGCCCGGAGGCGCTGGTCAAGGTCACCGAGAACAAGGTGATCCTGCACCCGATCGCCGGCACCCGCCGCCGCGGTGCCACGCCGGAGGAGGACCACGCGCTGGAGGAGGAGCTGCGGGCCGACGCCAAGGAGCGGGCCGAGCATCTGATGCTGGTCGACCTCGGCCGCAACGACGTCGGCCGGGTCTGCGCGCCGGGCACCGTCGAGGTGGTCGACTTCATGGACGTCCGGCGCTACAGCCACGTCATGCACCTGGAGTCGACGGTCACCGGGCAGCTGGCGGCCGGCAAGACCGCGTTCGACGCGCTGACCGCGGCCTTCCCGGCCGGAACGTTGTCCGGGGCACCGAAGCCGCGGGCGATGGAGATCATCGACAAGCTCGAGGTGACCCGGCGCGGCGTGTACGGCGGTGTCGTCGGCTACCTCGACTTCGCCGGTGACGCCGACACCGCGATCGCGATCCGGACCGCAGTGCTGCGCGGCACAACGGCGTACGTGCAGGCCGGTGCGGGCATCGTGGCCGACTCCGACCCGGCCGCGGAGGACGCGGAGTGCCGGACCAAGGCGGCCGCCGTGCTCAACGCGATCGCAGTCGCAGGAACCTTCAGTGATGTCTGATGCGATCGCAGCGACTCGTTGACCTCTGCACCCTCGCGGCGCTGGCTCTGCTCGCGTTGTCGGCGTACCTGACCTGGTCGTCGGCCGACCCGGGCAGCGGGCGCCCGGTGGTGGACTTCAACGGCTACACGGTCACCAAGGCGCCAGTGACGCTCGCCTTGGCCTCTGTGGTCGCTGTGGTCGTCATGAAACTCGCCGGTACGGCGCTACGCCGCGTGCTGGGCGCGCTCGTCCTGCTGATGGGGATCGCCGCGATCGGTGTCGCGCTGCAGGTGCGGCCGGACACGGACGAGCTGAGCCGGATCCGGCCCGAGCTGAGCCAGGCGGTCACCGACAGCGTCGTGCTGAGCAACGGAGTTGCGCCGTGGTTCGCGCTGGCGGGAGGAGTCGCGTTGGTCGCTGCCGGGCTGATCGCGGTGCTGACAGCGCATCGCTGGCGGCGTGCTACGGACCGGTACGAGCGTGATCCGGCGGCGAGTGGGGCCGGTCACGGAGCGGATCAGTGGAAGGCGATCGACGCGGGGGAGGACCCGACTCTCTGATCGCGGCGGGCTACCGCCACAATAGGACGGGACGACGACGAGGAGTGGCGCCAACCATGGACAATACGATGGCAGATCAAGGGGCGGACCAACCGGTGACGCCGGTGAGCGAGGAGGCTCACGACCTGCACGGCAACAGCCCGGCGGCCTGGACCGCCGTGACCATCGTGCTGATCGCTTTCACGCTGGGCGCCATCGCGATGGTGCTCGGGCCGAACTGGCTGCTGTTCTGGATCTCGGTCGGCATCGCCGTGCTCGGCGCGCTGACCGGCAAGGTGATGCAGCTGCTGGGCTTCGGTGTCCCGGCCGACGGCCACCACTGAGGAGACCACGAACATGACTGTGCTTGACGACATCCTCGCCGGGGTCCGGGAGGACCTCGCGGAGCGCCAGGCGCGGGTCAGCCTGGACGATCTCAAGCTGGAGGCGCAGCGCAAGCCGGACGCCAAGGACCCGATGCCGATCTTCCGCGGCGACGGGATCGCGATCATCGCCGAGGTGAAGCGCTCCAGCCCGTCCAAGGGCGAGCTGGCCGAGATCACCGACCCGGCCGCGCTGGCCGGGGAGTACGAGGAGGGCGGCGCGGCCGCGATCTCGGTGCTCACCGAGCAGCGCCGGTTCAACGGCAGCCTGGACGACCTGCGGGCGGTCCGCGGCCGGGTCGACGTACCCGTGCTGCGCAAGGACTTCATCGTCTCCTCCTACCAGCTCTGGGAGGCCCGCGCGGCCGGCGCCGACATGGTGCTGCTGATCGTCGCGGCGCTCGAGCAGGAGGCGCTGGTCTCGCTGATCGAGCGGGCCCAGTCGATCGGGCTGTGCCCGCTGGTCGAGGTGCACGACGAGGAGGAGACCCGGCGTGCGGTGGACGCCGGAGCTCAGCTGATCGGCGTGAACAACCGGAACCTGAAGACCCTCGAGGTCGACCGGGACACCTTCGCCCGGATCGCGCCGACGATCCCGTCGCAGCTGATCCGGGTGGCGGAGTCCGGGGTCCGCGGCCCGCATGATGTAATCGAGTTCGCGCGCGCCGGGGCCGATGTCGTCCTCGTCGGTGAAACCCTGGTGACCGGCCGCGATCCCCGCGCCTCGGTCGCCGACCTGGTCGCTGCCGGATCGCACCCCGCCATTCAGCAGCGCCACTAGTACCCCAGCCGCAGGCCGGCCGGGCAGATCACCCCGTGCCTGCGGGCGACGGGTCTTCGGAAGGCTGTTTTACGGATGACAACTGTGCTGCCCGACCAGTTCGGGCACTTCGGCCGTTTCGGCGGCAGGTTCATGCCGGAGGCGCTGATCGCGCCGCTCGACGAGCTCACCACGGCGTGGCGGGAGGCGATGGCCGACCCGGCGTTCGCCGGTGAGTTCGAGCGGATGCTGAACCAGTACATCGGCGCCCCGAGCCTGCTGTACGACGCGACCCGGTTGTCGGACGTGGCCGGTGCCCGGATCCTGCTGAAGCGCGAGGACCTGAACCACACCGGCGCGCACAAGATCCGGAACGCGATCGGCCAGGCGCTGCTCACCAAGCGGATGGGCAAGACCCGGGTGATCGCGGAGACCGGCGCCGGCCAGCACGGTGTCGCGACCGCGACCGCCTGCGCATACCTGGACCTCGAGTGCGTGGTCTACATGGGCGAGGTGGACACCGAGCGGCAGGCGCTGAACGTGGCCCGGATGAAGCTGCTCGGCGCCGAGGTGATCTCGGTCAAGACCGGCAGCCGGACCCTGAAGGACGCGATCAACGAGGCGCTGCGGGACTGGGTCGCCAGCGTCGACAAGACGCACTACATCCTCGGCACGGCGGCCGGTTCGCACCCGTTCCCGGCGATGGTCCGCGACTTCGTCCGCGGGATCGGCGACGAGGCGCGGGCGCAGTCGCTCGAGCTGCTCGGCAAGCTTCCGGACGCCGCGGTCGCCTCGGTCGGCGGCGGCTCGAACGCGATCGGCCTGTTCGCCGCGTTCATCCCGGACGAGGACGTGAAGCTGTACGGCATCGAGCCCGGCGGCGAAGGCTTCGACACCGGTCGGCACGCGGCCACGATCAGTGCCGGGCAGGTCGGCGTACTGCACGGCGCCCGGTCGTTCCTGCTGCAGGACGAGG
This sequence comes from Kribbella sp. NPDC050820, assembly GCF_040653975.1. Lineage (NCBI taxonomy): Bacteria > Bacillati > Actinomycetota > Actinomycetes > Propionibacteriales > Kribbellaceae > Kribbella > Kribbella sp. NPDC050820. Next base: position 13,371 of record NZ_JBFAHB010000014.1, on the reverse strand, counting down.
ACGGCCAGACGATCGAGTCGCACTCGATCTCGGCCGGGCTGGACTACCCGGGCGTCGGGCCGGAGCACGCGTGGCTGGCCGAGACCGGCCGGGCGACGTACCGGCCGATCACCGACGCCGAGGCGATGGACGCGTTCCGGCTGCTGTCCCGGACCGAGGGCATCATCCCGGCGATCGAGTCCGCGCACGCGGTTGCCGGCGCGCTCGACATCGCGAAGGAGCTCGGGCCGGAGGCAACCATTCTGGTGAACCTGTCCGGCCGCGGCGACAAGGACATGGACACGGCCGCCTCCTGGTTCGGCCTGGCCGGCAAGGAGACCGGACGTGAGTGAGCTCGTTGCCCTCGGCAAGGCCGGGGTCGCGGTCCGGAAGGCGAACGACGCCGGCCGCGGCGCCCTGGTCGGGTACCTGCCGGCCGGTTACCCGACGTACGACGGTGCGTTGGACGGCTTGAAGGCGCTGGTCGACGGCGGCGCCGACGTACTCGAGCTCGGCCTGCCGTACAGCGACCCGGTGATGGACGGCGTCACCATCCAGCGCGCCACCGAGATCGCGCTCGCCGCGGGCCTGCGGACCCGGGACGTGCTGAGCACGGTCGAGAAGATCGCGGCGTACTCCGACGTCCCGGTGCTCGTGATGACGTACTGGAACCCGATCGAGCGGTACGGCGTGGACCGGTTCGCGGCCGACTTCGCCAGCGCCGGGGGAGCGGGGCTGATCACGCCCGACCTGATCCCGGACGAGGGCGCGGAGTGGATCGCCGCGGCGGACAAGCACGAGCTGGACAAGGTGTTCCTGGTCTCGCCGTCGTCCACCGACGAGCGGATCGCGATGACGACGGCCGCCTGCCGCGGCTTCGTCTACGCAACGGCTGTGATGGGCGTCACCGGTGCGCGGGACAAGCCGTCGGAGCTCGCGGCGCCGCTGGTGGCCCGGGTGAAAGCGGCGACCGAGGTACCGGTCGGCGTCGGCCTCGGGATCTCGAACGGTGACCAGGCGGCCGGGGTGGCGGCGTTCGCGGACGCGGCGATCGTCGGCGCGGCGCTCGTCAAGGCGCTCGGGGACGGCGGCCCGGCCGCCGTCCGCGCACTCACCGAGGACCTGGCAGCGGGTGTCCGACGGGAACCCCGCGCGGCCGCCGGTCGTTGAACACGCCGTGAGTCGAACCAGGAACGCGGCCCTTCTGCTCGCCGCGGTGGCTCTGCTCGCCCTCACGGGCTGCAGCGGCGGCAAGGACAAGGAACAGGCCGACAACCCCGGTGGCGCGGTCATCCGCACCACCCAGGACCCGAACGGGTTGCGCGGGGCGACGCTGGACCGGCCGTACGCGATGCCCGCGCAGACCCTGACCGACACCGGCGGCAACCCGTTCAACCTGGTCACCTCGACCAAGAAGCCGGTCACGCTGGTGTTCTTCGGCTACACCAACTGCCCGGACGTCTGCCCGACCGTGATGGCCGACGTGGCGTCCGCGCTGACCAAGCTGGACGAGTCGGTGCGGGACCAGGTGCAGGTGCTGTTCATCACCACCGACCCGTCCCGTGACACCGGCCCGGTGATGCGCAAGTACCTGGACCGTTTCGACCCGGCCTTCGTGGGGCTGACCGGGTCGCTGACCGAGATCAAGAACATCGCGAAGGCCGTCGGCGTACCGGTGGAAGGCATGAAGAAGCTGCCGTCCGGCGGCTACGAGGTCGGCCACGGTGCGCAGGTGCTCGGTTTCGGGAAGACCGACAAGGCGAACGTGCTGTGGTTGTCGAACGCCGCCATCGGCGACCTCGCCCACGACTTCGGGAAGCTGGTGGAGGACAACCAATGACGGCCCCTTCAACTTCTTCTTCTTTCCGTGCGAAGCACCGGTCCTGGTTTCCGTGGGTTTCGCTGGCGGCGCGGCTGGTGCTCGGCGGTGTGATGCTGGTGGCCGGCGCGTTGAAGGTGACCGATCCGGAGACCGCGTCCCAGGCGGTCCGCGCGTACGAGCTGCTGCCGGAGGCGCTGGTCGCCCCGATCGGGTGGGGACTGCCGTTCCTGGAGATCGCGATCGGGTTGCTGTTGATCGTCGGTTTCGGTGTCCGCGCCGCGGCGGTCGCGGCGGGTGTTTTCATGGTCGTGTTCATTGCCGCGGTGGCCTCCGCCTGGGCGCGCGGCCTGGCGATCGACTGCGGCTGCTTCGGTGGCGGCGGGCAGGTCGCCCCGGGTGACACGAAGTACCTGCAGGAGATCCTGCGGGACGTCGGCCTGCTGCTACTGGCAGCCTGGCTGTGGTTGAACCCGGTGAGTAAGTTCGCCCTCGAGTCCGATCCGCACACACCCCCGACAGGAGCCCCGGCGTCGTGAGCAAGACCAAAACCCCCGTGAACCCGCTGCTGCAGCAGAAGAAGCGGTGGATCTCGCCCGGGATCGTCGTGGTGATCGTGCTGGTGCTCGCCCTGGCCGGCGGTGTCGGCGTGCAGTACTGGCGCAGCCACTCGAAGGTCGAGGTGAGCTCGAACGGCCGCCCCGAGCCGGCCGTGATCCAGGGCCCGGGCACGTCCGGCAAGGGCGTCACCGTCGGCACGGAAGGCGCCAAGGCGCACATCGACATCTACCTGGACTTCCGCTGCCCGCACTGTGCGGAGTTCCATGAGGAGACCGGCGCGACCGTCGACAAGCTGGTGCAGGACGGCACCGCGACGCTGACCTACTGGCCGCTGACCTTCGTGAACCCGGACGCCTCGCCGCGGCTGGCCAACGCGTTCGCCGCCGCGGCCGCGAACGGCAAGGCGCTGAGCTACGCCGACGAGCTGTACGCCGACTTCTCGAAGTCGTGGACCACCGACCAGCTGATCGAGCTGGGCAAGCAGCTGGGCCTGGACGACGCGAAGTTCGAGCAGGCGGTCCGGGACAACAGCTACGCCGGCTGGCTCGACACCGTCTCCAAGGCCGCCGACGACCGCGGCGTGACCGGGACGCCGACCGTCTACGTCAACGACAAGCAGCTGGACGCCGACAACCTGACCGCCGAGGGCCTGCAGAAGGCCGTCGACGAGGCCGCGGCGGCCGGCTGAGGCTCACGCACCGAGTCCCCATCGTGACCCCGGGTTCCTGGCCGCGGTGGGGACGGTCGAGTAGCGTTCCTGCTTGCCATGATTACTATGCCGTCTAGTCTGATCTCCGCCGTGATGGTTCCGGCGTCCATTCCCAGCCCGAGCCAGGGTGTCTGGCATCTCGGTCCGCTGCCGATCCGCGCGTACGCGCTGTGCATCCTGGCCGGCATCTTCGCCGGCTACTGGCTCGGCCGCCGCCGGTGGGTCGCCCGCGGCGGTTCGCCGACGGTGCTCGCCGACATCATGTTCTGGGCCATCCCGTTCGGGCTGGTCGGCTCCCGGATCTACCACGTGATCACCGACGCCGAGCTGTACTTCGGCGCCGGCAAGAGCCCGATCGACGCGCTGAAGATCTGGAACGGCGGGCTCGGCATCTGGGGTGCGATCGGGTTCGGCGCGCTCGGCGCCTGGATCGCCTGCCGGCGGGCCAAGGTGCCGTTCCTGGCGGTCGCCGACGCGATGGCGCCCGGGCTCGCGCTGGCCCAGATCTTCGGGCGGTTCGGCAACTACTTCAACCAGGAGCTGTTCGGGAAGCCCACCGACCTGCCGTGGGGCCTGCAGATCGACCCCGCGCACCGGCCCGAGGGGTACGCCGACTTCGCCACCTTCCACCCGACGTTCCTGTACGAAGCGCTCTGGAACGTCGGCGTGATCGCGCTGATCATCCTGGCCGGCCGGCGCTTCACCCTCGGCCACGGCCGCGCGTTCTTCCTGTACGTCGCCGCCTACACCGCCGGCCGCGCCTGGATCGAGAACATGCGCATCGACACCGTCAACCACTTCCTCGGCCTCCGGCTGAACGTCTGGACCTCGTTCGTCCTGTTCGTGCTGGCGGTGGTCGCCTTCGCGATCAGCGCCGTCAAGTACCCCGGCCAGGAAGACATCTCCACCGGCCCCGCCGCCGGCCAGCCCGCTGAGGACGCCGAGTCGACGGACTCGACCGACGAACCGGAGGACGGCACGACGCCGGTCGACACCACCGAGCCCGGGACGTCGTCGGAGCACGACGCGGCTACCTCCGCAGCTCCCGAGCGGAGCTCGGAAGGCTCCGCCGAGGCAGGGCCGGCTGCCGAGGCCACCAGGCAGCCGGCGGAGTCGAGCAACGGATCAGATGGGGCTCGTGACTGACGGTCCTGCAGTTTCTCCCGAGCATCGCGGCGACCACACCCACCGGGATGTGAACGGCGGCTGGCTACGACCGGCGGTGTTCGGAGCAATGGACGGCCTGGTCTCGAACTTCGCCCTGATCGCCGGCATGGACGGCGGCACCGAGTCCGGCTCGCATTTCATCGTGCTGGCCGGACTCGCCGGCCTGGCCGCCGGCGCGTTCTCGATGGCGGCGGGGGAGTACACCTCCGTCGCCTCGCAACGCGAGCTCGCCCGGGCCGAGATCGAGCTGGAGCGCAAGGAGATCCAGCGGCACCCTCTCGACGAGGAGATCGAGCTCGCCGAGACCTACCGCGCGAAGGGCCTCGACCCGGACCTGGCCAGCAAGGTCGCCAAGCAGTTCCACACCGACCCGGACCAGGCCCTCGAGGAGCACGTCCGCGAAGAGCTCGGCATCGATCCGCACGACCTGCCGAACCCACTCGTCGCGGCCGCGACGTCGTTCATCTGCTTCGCGGTCGGCGCGTTCATCCCGCTGCTGCCGTACCTCCTCGGCGCCGGCAGCGTCGTACCCGCTCTGGTCCTGTCGCTGAGCGCCCTGTTCATCTGCGGCGCGGTCGTCTCCCGCGTCACGTCCCGCTCCTGGTGGTACTCCGGCCTCCGCCAACTGATCCTCGGCGGCCTGGCCGCAGCCCTCACCTACTTCGTCGGCACCCTCGTCGGCCCGGGCATCGGCTAGGCCCTGAACAATCCGCTGTAGGCGTTCAGCGCGGGCTGGCCGCCGAGGTGGGCGTAGAGGACGTTGGAGTCGTTGGCGATCTCGCCGTTCCGGATCAGGTCGATCAGGCCGGCCATCGACTTCCCCTCGTAGACCGGGTCGATGATCATCCCCTCGAGCTCCCCGGTCAGCCGGATCGCGTCCAGGGTGGATTGCACCGGGACGCCGTACAGGTCGCCGGCCCAGCCCTCGAGTACGACGATCTCGTCGTCGCGCAGGTCCCGGCCGAGCCCGATCAGCTCCGCGGTCGCGCGGGCGATCCGGCTGACCTGCTCGTGGGTCTCCTTCAGCTTGGCGCTGGCGTCGATGCCGATCACCCGCCGCGGCCGGTCCTGTCCGGCGAAGCCCGCGATCATCCCGGCCTGGGTCGACCCGGTCACCGCGCACACCACGATCGTGTCGAAGAAGACGCCGAGCTCGCGCTCCTGCTGCTCGACCTCGTAGGCCCACTGCGCGAACCCGAGCCCGCCGAGCCGGTGGTCCGACGCACCGGCAGGGATCGCGTACGGCGTCCCGCCGCGAGCCTCGACGTCGGCCAGTGCCTGCTTCCAGCTGTCCTTGAACCCGATCCCGAAGCCGGCCGGGTCGAGCCGGACCTCCGCGCCCATGATCCGGCTGAGCAGAATGTTGCCGACCCGGTCGTTGAGCGCGTCCGGCCAGTCCACCCAGTTCTCCTGGACCAGCACCGCCTTCAGGCCCACCTTCGCGGCAACCGCGGCGACCTGCCGGGTGTGGTTGGACTGGTAGCCGCCGATAGACACCAGCGTGTCCGCGCCCTGCGCGAGCGCGTCCGGGACCAGGTACTCCAGCTTCCGCGTCTTGTTCCCGCCGTACGCGAGCCCCGAGTTGCAGTCCTCCCGCTTCGCCCACACCCGCGCCCCACCCAGATGCGCACTCAACCGATCCAGCGGATGCACCGGACTCGGCCCGAACAACAACGGATACCGCGGAAAGTCACCTAATGGCATGTGCCCCTCCAAATCTCGACCCCACGGCCCCATCTTCGCCCAGACCCCCGCACTACGGGAGCGCGAATCGGGGCTGTGGCCGGGATATGGAGTCGGGGCGTGTGCTTCGGGCTTGGAATCGGGGCAGGAGTTGCGAGTGTGAACACCATCTGGTGGGGTCGCACAGTAAATAGCCTGTTCACGGCCCCCCGGTCCGCATCTCGGGCAGTCGGCCTTCCGGCTTCGCCTGGGCGTCGAGTTGTGAAATCTGGTCTGGATTTCCGGCCCAGCCGAGCCATTCCCCACAACTCGATGCACCCGGGTGGATGGGGCGAGGATCACGCGATGATGCGGGCGGCCTCCTCGATGACGGGGAGCAGCTGCTCAAACGTGTCGAGGTGATGCCGGGGGGCTGGCCGGGTCAGCGACCACGCGGCTCGCGACACGCCCGTGTACGCCGCCACCAGGACGGCCCCACGTCGTACGGCGTCCAGGTCGCCACCCTGAGCGGCCAGCAGCTCGTCCAGTGGTGTGTCGACGGCCAGCAGCAGGTAGCCGAGGTGGAAGCCGGCTGGGCTGAGGCCGAACTGCTCCCAGTCGATAGCCAGTACGTCATCCCCGGTGCGACCCAGCAGGTTCACCGGATGGACATCGCCGTGGGTTGGCACGCGTGGCAGCGTGTCCAGCACGTCCAGTGCGGCGGCACGTCGTACCCACAAGGCATCAGTCGCCGGGTGGCGGGGGAGGGCCGACCAGCCGCCTCGGCGTTCTACGGTCGTCAGACGGTCTCGCAGTACGTTCCGCGCATCCCACGAGGGCTCTGCCACCTTCCCGCGCGCAAACCGGCCTGGAGCGCCTGCCAGAGCCTCTCCAGACCACACGACAGGCTCCACGCGGGCCATGCGCAGGGTGATGCCGCTCGCGTCCTGCTCGACGCCCAGACACACGGGTGAACGGAGACCCGGGGTGCTGGCGACGACACCGGACGAGGCGACCAGCGCCTGGCGTCGCCAGTAGCCGTGGTGCCTGGGGTCCTCCACGCCGGGCACGAGGCGCTTGACCACCTGACCGTCACCGGTGAGCCAGACACCACCGGTCGCCTGGACGGTGCCGGTTGTCAGCGGACGCCATGAACGAGAGGGCTGCCAGGTCATGGGCATGGCTGACCAGCGCCGGGCTGTCTCAGTAGGTGAATTTTGGGGGTGGTGGGTGGTTCGGGGCGGGGGTTGTTGGGAAGATAGAGGCTGGTAGTGAGCGCTTGCTTACTGTGGGTGAGAAGGGCGTGGTGACGGTGGAATGGAAGTCCATCTGTCGGGCGTCATGAGGTAGTCTCGGGACTCCCGGCTTGGGCCAATGTTGTCCCGCGGCCAGTTGTTGACCGTAGGACGACGGGAGCTCCTGAATGATTGGTCGCCCGCCCTTCACGATCAGGCAGAGCCCGAGCGAGGGTCTGTACGACGGACAGCACGAGCACGACGCTTGTGGTGTCGCCTTCGTCGCGACCCTGACCGGTGAACCCAGCCACGACATCGTGGCGAAGGCCTTGACCGCCCTGCGCAACCTCGAGCACCGCGGCGCTTCCGGCGCCGAACCGGACTCCGGCGACGGCGCCGGCATTCTGATCCAGATCCCGGACGCGTACTACCGCAAGGTGTGCGAGTTCGAGCTGCCGGTGCAGCGCAGCTACGCGACCGGTATCGCGTTCCTCCCGGCCGATCCGGACGACGCCGCCAAGGCGATCGCCCGGATCGAGGAGCTCGCCGCGGAGGAGAACCTGGCCGTCCTGGGCTGGCGTGACGTCCCGACCACCCCGGACCTGCTCGGCGCCACCGCCCGTTCGGTGATGCCGACCTTCAAGCAGCTGTTCGTCGCCGCCAAGGCGGGCCGGGTGCTCGGCCTGGCGCTGGAGCGGATGGCCTTCCGGCTGCGCAAGCGCGCCGAGAAGGACACCGAGACGTACTTCCCGTCGCTGTCCGGCCGGACCATCACCTACAAGGGGATGCTGACCACGGACCAGCTGGACAAGTTCTTCCCCGAGCTGACCGACCCCGACCTCGCCTCCGCGATCGGCGTCGTGCACTCGCGGTTCTCCACCAACACGTTCCCGTCCTGGCCGCTGGCCCACCCGTACCGGTACATCGCCCACAACGGCGAGATCAACACCGTGCAGGGCAACCGGAACTGGATGCGGGCCCGCGAGGCCCTGCTGGCCAGCGACCTGATCCCGGGCGACCTGGAGCAGCTCTACCCGATCTGTACGCCGGGAGCCTCCGACTCGGCGTCGTTCGACGAGGTCCTGGAGCTGCTGCACCTGGGCGGCCGGTCGCTCCCGCACGCGATGCTGATGATGATCCCGGAGGCGTGGGAGAACGCCACCACGATGGACTCGCAGCGGCGGGCGTTCTACGAGTTCCACTCGACGCTGATGGAGCCGTGGGACGGCCCGGCGTCGGTGGTCTTCTCCGACGGCACGAAGGTCGGCGCCGTCCTGGACCGCAACGGCCTGCGCCCGTCGCGCTACTGGGTCACCGAGGACGGTCTCGTCGTACTCGCGTCCGAGGCCGGCGTGCTGGACATCGATCCGGCCACGGTCACCGAGAAGGGCCGGCTCGAGCCGGGCAAGATCTTCCTGGTCGACGTCGACGCGCACCGGATCATCACCGACTCCGAGGTGAAGAACGCGCTCGCCGGCGAGCACCCGTACGACGAGTGGCTGCACGCCGGCCTGATCCGGTTCGAGGACCTGCACGAGCGTGAGCACGTCGTGCACAGCCACGCCTCGGTCACCCGCCGCCAGCAGGTGTTCGGCTACACCGAGGAGGAGCTGCGAGTCCTGCTCACCCCGATGGCCAGGACCGGCACCGAGCCGATCGGGTCGATGGGCACCGACACGCCGATCGCCGTCCTGAGCGAGCGGCCGCGGCTGCTGTTCGACTACTTCGCGCAGCTGTTTGCGCAGGTCACGAACCCGCCGCTGGACGCGATCCGCGAGGAGCTCGTCACCTCGCTGTCGTCCTCGCTCGGCCCGGAGGCGAACCTGCTCAGCCCGAGCCCGGCGTCCTGCCGCCAGGTGGTGCTGCCGTTCCCGGTGATCACCAACGACGAGCTCGCCAAGTTGCGCCACATCAACCTGGACGGCGACATGCCGGGCCTGGCGACCACGGTGCTGCGCGGTGTGTACGACGTCGAGGGCGGCGGCGAGGCGCTGAAGGCACGGCTCGAGGCGATCTGCGCCGAGGCGACCGCCGCGATCGAGGACGGCGCCCGGATCCTGGTGCTGTCCGACCGGCACTCGAACGCCGACAGCGCGCCGATCCCGTCGCTGCTGCTGACCGCCGCGGTCCACCACCACCTGGTCCGGGAGAAGACCCGCACCCAGGTCGGCCTGGTGGTCGAGGCCGGTGACGTCCGCGAGGTCCACCACGTCGCCCTGCTGATGGGCTACGGCGCGGCCGCGATCAACCCGTACCTGGCCCTGGAGTCGGTCGAGGACCTGTGCCGCCAGGGCACCTACCTGCCTGGGATCGAGCCCGAGCAGGCGGTCCGCAACCTGGTCAAGTCGCTCGGCAAGGGCGTGCTCAAGGTGATGTCGAAGATGGGTGTGTCGACGGTCGCGTCGTACACGGGCGCCCAGATCTTCGAGGCGACCGGCCTGGCGCCGGAGCTGGTCGAGACCTACTTCACCGGTACGTCGTCCAAGCTCGGCGGGATCGGGCTGGACACGATCGCCGAGGAGGTCCGGCGCCGGCACCTGCGCGCGTACCCGGCCGACGGCATCCTGGCCGCGCACCGCAAACTGGAGATCGGCGGCGAGTACCAGTGGCGTCGTGAGGGCGAGCCGCACCTGTTCGACCCGGACACCGTCTTCCGGCTGCAGCACAGCACCCGGACCGGGCGCTACGACATCTTCAAGCAGTACACGGCCCGCGTCGACGAGCAGTCGGAGCGGCTGATGACGCTGCGCGGCCTCTTCGGCTTCGAGTCCGACCGGGAGCCGATCCCGGTCGAGGAGGTCGAGCCGGTCAGCGAGATCGTCAAGCGGTTCTCCACCGGTGCGATGAGCTACGGCTCGATCAGCGCCGAGGCGCACGAGACCCTCGCGATCGCGATGAACCGGCTCGGCGGCAAGTCGAACACCGGTGAGGGCGGCGAGGACCCGGACCGGCTGTACGACCCGAACCGGCGCAGCTCGATCAAGCAGGTCGCGTCCGGCCGGTTCGGCGTCACCTCGGAGTACCTGACGAACTCCGACGACATCCAGATCAAGATGGCGCAGGGCGCGAAGCCCGGCGAGGGCGGGCAGCTGCCCGGCCCGAAGGTGTACCCGTGGGTCGCCAAGACCCGGCACTCGACCCCGGGGGTCGGCCTGATCTCGCCGCCGCCGCACCACGACATCTACTCGATCGAGGATCTGGCCCAGCTGATCCACGACCTGAAGAACGCCAACCCGCAGGCGCGCGTGCACGTGAAGCTCGTCTCCGAGGTCGGCGTCGGCACGATCGCCGCCGGTGTCAGCAAGGCGCACGCGGACGTGGTGCTGATCTCGGGGCACGACGGTGGCACCGGTGCGTCCCCGCTGACCTCGCTGAAGCACGCGGGCGGTCCGTGGGAGCTCGGCCTGGCCGAGACCCAGCAGACCCTGCTGCTGAACGGGTTGCGGGACCGGATCGTGGTCCAGACCGACGGCCAGCTGAAGACCGGGCGGGACGTGATCGTCGCGGCCCTGCTCGGCGCCGAGGAGTACGGTTTCGCCACCGCGCCGCTGGTGGTGTCGGGCTGCATCATGATGCGGGTCTGCCACCTGGACACCTGTCCGGTCGGCGTCGCCACCCAGAACCCGGTGCTGCGCGACCGGTTCTCCGGCAAGCCCGAGTTCGTGGTGAACTTCTTCGAGTTCATCGCCGAGGAGGTCCGCGAGTACCTGGCCGAGCTCGGCTTCCGGGCGCTGGACGAGGCGATCGGGCACGCCGAGGTGCTGGACATCCGGCGCGCGGTCGACCACTGGAAGGCCGACGGCCTCGACCTGTCGCCGATCCTGCACGTGCCGGCGCTGCCCGAGGGCGCCGCGCTGCACCGGACCGTCGAGCAGGACCACGGCCTGGACAAGGCGCTCGACAACGAGCTGATCCGGATCTGCCAGCCGGCGCTGGAGACCGGTGAGCCGGTGCGCGCGCAGCTGCCGATCCGGAACGTCAACCGGACCGTCGGGACGATGCTCGGCCACGAGATCACCAAGCGGTACCGGTCCGCCGGCCTGGCCGACGGCACCATCGACCTGACCTTCACCGGGTCGGCCGGCAACTCGTTCGCCGCCTTCGTCCCGCGCGGCGTCACGCTGCGCCTCGAGGGCGACGCCAACGACTACGTCGGCAAGGGCCTGTCCGGTGGCCGGGTGGTGATCCGGCCCGACCGCCGGGCCCGGTTCGACGCCGCCGACCAGATCATCGCCGGCAACGTCATCGCGTACGGCGCGACGTCCGGCGAGCTGTTCATCAGCGGCGGCGCGGGCCAGCGGTTCTGCGTCCGGAACTCCGGCGCCACCGCGGTCGTCGAAGCGGTCGGCGACCACGCCTGCGAGTACATGACCGGAGGGCGCGTCGTCGTACTCGGCGCCGTCGGCCGGAACTTCGCGGCGGGCATGTCGGGCGGCGTGGCCCACGTGCTCGACCTGGACCACTCCCTGGTGAACCCGGACCTGGTGGACCTGCACCCGGTCACCGAGGACGAGTCCGAACTGCTGCACGACCTGGTCCGGCGGCACCACGAGGAGACCGGTTCGGAACGGGCGGCCAAGCTGCTCGCCGACTGGCCGGCCGCCGCTGCCAGGTTCACCACGGTGATGCCCCGCGACTACGCCCGGGTGCTGGCGGCCAAGGCGGCCGCCGAGCGGGACGGGCTGGACGAGGACGCCACCACGCGAGCGATGATGGAGGCCATCTGATGGCTGACCCGAAGGGATTCCTGACCACCGGCCGGGAGGTCGCCGGGCGGCGCCCGGTCGACGAGCGGGTCAAGGACTGGAACGAGGTCTACCCCGGTGGGCCCGGCAAGGCGCTGCTGCCGATCATCACCAAGCAGGCCGGCCGCTGCATGGACTGCGGCATCCCGTTCTGCCACAACGGCTGCCCGCTGGGCAACCTGATCCCGGAGTGGAACGACCTGGTCTGGCGCGACGACTGGTCGAGCGCGATCGAGCGGCTGCACGCGACCAACAACTTCCCGGAGTTCACCGGCCGGCTCTGCCCGGCGCCGTGCGAGACGTCCTGCGTGCTCGGCATCAACCAGGACCCGGTCACGATCAAGAACGTCGAGGTCGCGATCATCGACAAGGCCTGGGACACCGGTGACGTCAAGCCGCAGCCGCCGGAGTGGCTGACCGGCAAGACGATCGCCGTCGTCGGCTCCGGCCCGGCCGGCCTGGCCGCCGCCCAGCAGCTGACCCGCGCCGGTCACACCGTCGCCGTCTACGAGCGGGCCGACGCCCCGGGCGGGCTGCTGCGCTACGGCATCCCCGAGTTCAAGATGGAGAAGCTCCAGGTCGACCGCCGGATCCAGCAGATGAAGGAGGAGGGCACGGTTTTCCGCTCCGGCGTCAACGTCGGCGTGGACGTCACCGGGACCCAGCTCAAGCAGCGGTACGACGCCGTCGTCATCGCGACCGGGGCGACCGCGGCCCGCGACCTGCCGGTGCCGGGCCGGGAGTACGGCGGCATCCACCAGGCGATGGAGTACCTGCCGCAGGCCAACCGGGTCGCGCTCGGCCAGACCGTGGCCGGGCAGATCGTTGCCACTGACAAGGACGTCGTGATCATCGGCGGCGGTGACACCGGCGCCGACTGCCTCGGCACCGCGCACCGGCAGGGCGCCCGCTCGGTCACCCAGCTGGAGATCATGCCGCGACCCGGCGAGGACCGGCCGGCCGGGCAGCCGTGGCCGACGTACCCGATGATCTACCGGGTCGCCTCGGCGCACGAGGAGGGCGGCGAGCGGGTGTACTCGGTCTCGACCGTCAACTTCGAGTCCGATGCCCACGGCAACGTGTCCGGGCTGAACCTGGTCGAGGTCGAACTCAGGGACGGCAAGTTCACGCCGATCGAGGGCACCGAGCGGACCATCCCGGCGCAGCTGGTGCTGCTCGCGATGGGCTTCCTCGGCCCGGAGCGCGAGGGCTTCCTCGAGCAGCTCGGCGTCGAGCTGGACGAGCGCGGCAACGTGAAGCGGGACAAGAACTACCACACCTCGGTCGAGGGTGTGTTCGCCTGCGGCGACGCCGGCCGCGGTCAGTCCCTGATCGTCTGGGCGATCGCCGAGGGCCGCTCCTGCGCCAACGGTGTGGACACCCTGCTCACCGGCTCGTCGACCCTGCCGACCCCCATCCCACCCACAGCCCGCCCCCTGGCCGTCTGAGGGAACGATGATCCGGGCCGCAGGCAACGAATCGTTGCCTGCGGCC
>NZ_JBFAHB010000013.1:0-161756 GCF_040653975.1 Kribbella sp. NPDC050820 | reverse complement strand
GCCGCCCGCCTCACCGTCGACCAGGTGGCCGCCTCCTTCACCGTCTACCCCTCAGTCTCCGGCTCCATAGCCGAAGCCGCCCGCCAACTCCACCTGCGGGACTGACAAGCCCGAGGAAGAGCAGCAGAGCCAGAAACAAGACAAGAACAAGACGAAAGAAAACAAAAGAGGATTTGATTTGGTCTCTGGCTGATGTGGCCGCGCAGCGAGGTAGAGGCGGCTAATGCTGCTCCAGCGACGACCCGCTCAAGCCGCCCGCCAACTCCACCTTCGCGGTCAGGGGAGGTTCGAGCAGACTTTCTGGAACGGCTGTTGTGGTAGGTACTGCGACCATTCCTGTGATGTCAGGTTTCGGCCTGCCATTTGGCAGGCTGTTTCGAGTGCGCGGGCCGGGCTGGTGTCCCAGTGGAAGATCTGCCCGTTGTACGTCGCGATGACAACGGTGTGCGTACCCGACGCGAACTCGGCCATCGCGGGCAACGGTTCGCCCTGGCCTTGCGGTGGGCGAGCCGTGCCGAGGAGCTCGAGTGTCGCGGCGTCCCAGAGGCTGACGCTGCCGTCGATGGCTCCGGTGACCAGCCGGGTGCCGTCGTCGGAGTACCGCACTCGAAGAACCTCCGTGCCGAGTCCGGTCGAGGCTTGCTGCATACGTCCTGACGCGAGTTCGATCGTGACGACGTCGCCGCTCTGCCCGGTGAGCGCGACGCGGTCACCGGCCGGCGAGGCGGCCGCGCCGTAGACCTGGAACTCGATGACTCCATCGCTCCTGACCTCGCCACTCGCCGTGTCGACCACGCGCCACTGCTCCGACGCAGCGTCTGGCGCATTGTCGAGGAGCAGCGCGGTCCGGCCGTCGGCCGATGCCGCGGTGCAGCAGTCCGCTGCACCGGTGCGCAGGGTCTGCCTGACTTGCAGTGTCTCGGCATCCAGCAGCCGAAGTTGCTGGTCGGCGTCGCCAGCCAGCAGACTGCGGCTTCCGTCGACGTAGGCCAGCGACTCGATCTCGGCCGCGGTCACCCGCCGCTCGGCCAGGACCTTGCCCGTGGCTGGGTCGAGCACGGTGATCGCACCGCCCTCGCCGCACTCGCCGGAGCAGCCTGCGTGGCTCACGTAGCGCTTTCCGTCGGAACGCCAGATGCCTGGCACCCACTCGCCTTCCCAGGTCGGAAGGCGCTGGGGAGGAGTCGCATCCGCACCGCTGGTGTCGGCGAATCTGATCCAGCCCTGATCGCCGGCAATCCACCGGTACGCCACCCGCTGTCCATCGGGTGAGAGGTCCGCGTGTGTCAGGACCGGCACGCTGTCGGCGGCCGCGGTGCGGCGCAGGTAAGTGTGCTGGGCGTCCAGGTCCCACGTGCGTAGCATGCCGTCGTCACCTCCGGTGAAGACCAGCCGGTCGTCGACGCTGAAGTTGATGCTCCAGGTCTGCTCGAACGTCCGCCAGCGCTGTTTCACCTTCCACGTGGTGGTGTCCCAGACGATCACCTCGCCGTCGTGGGACGCCGAGGCCACCATCGTCCCGTCGTGGGAGAACCGCAGCCCTCGTGGCTGCTGGGTGTGCCCGCGAAGCCGGGTGACATCGTCTCCGGTTCGGGCGTCGAGGACGTGCATGGTGCTGTCCCGGTCGTGGTAGTGATACTCGCCGACGAGGCGGGTTCCGTCCGGGCTCGCGTCGAGCGAGAAGGCGGTCCAGACGTCGGGCCGCCGCCAGATCGTCCGCCCGGTCGCGACCTCGTACGCCGTCATCGGCCAGGTGGTGTACATCGTGCGGCCGTCCGGGCTCAGCGCCAGGCTGTGGAAGCCCTTGCCGAGCGGGTACCGGAGCGGCGGCCGGTGGCGTGCCCGCAGGTCCCACACCAGCGCGAACCCGGTCATGTCGACGAGCGGCGCATCCACAGCGTGATCCTCGACTGCCGTAGCAACGAGGAACTGGCCATCGGGGCTGAATCTCGCCGTGGCGATTCCGTACCGTTGTGAACGTCCCGGCAGGCTCGGCCGGGCCAGCCGAGGCCCGGACTCCTGCATCGTCGCGGGGTCGAGCAGCCGGAGCGGGTCGGGATCGGGCGTCTCCGCCGCGGCCACCAGGAGCCGGCCGTCCGGGCTGAAGACCGGATCGACGAACGCCTGGGTGCCGGACTCGGCGAAGCCCGCGTAGGTGCCGATCAGGCTGTTGTCGGTGGTGTCGTAGAGGTGCATCCGGTTCGCGTCGTCGCCGGACGCGAGCAGTCGTCCGTCCGGGCTCAACTCGATCCCTTCCAGGTAACCGCCGGCCGCGGGTGCTGAACGTACGAGCTGCGGGTGCTTGCCGAGGACGGACAAGAGATTGACTCGGGTTGCCGGCGAGTCGTGGAGCCGCAGGCCGGCGGTCGCGAGCAGCAAGGACAGGCTGATGTCCTCCGACAGTTGCGCCTGCGCTCCGACGCGTTGGGCGTCGGCTGCGATGGCCAACTGCTGGGCGGTGCCGGCCTGGCGGTCGGCGCGATCTGCCTGGTCGACGGCGACGAATCCGGCGATCAGTGCACCGACCAGCAGTACTGCGGCCGTGGACAGCGCAGCTCGCAGCCGCCGGTTCACCCGGAGCTGATGCCGCGCCTGGTCCTCGGCCGCACGAAGCTCCGCCTCCGACAACCGCTTGCCCTCGGCAAGGAAATCCTGCTCGGTGGCGGTCAGGGCCGCTCGGCCGGTTGCCTGCCACTCCAGCGCTTTGACCAGTCGCGTCCCCCGGTACAGCTCACTGTCCGGTCGCCCGAGACCGTCCCACGAGTCGGCCGCCGCCGCGAGATGGTGCAGGATCCGCTGCCCGTCCAAGTCGTCGTACAGCCACTCCCGCAACCGCGGCCAGGCTCGCGTCAGCGCCTCGTGGGCGATCTCCAGCGCGTCGTCGTCGCTGGTCACCAAGCGCGCAGCGACCAGCAGATCGACCATTGCGTCCTGCTCGGGCCCGGTAACCACCACCCGCCGTGGCAGCCGGCTTCGCACTGGTTCACCGTCCGATGCAAGCGTGACCAAGCGCAGCAGGAGGTCGCGCAGCATCGACTGCTGCTCGGCGCCGAAACGCCCGTAGACCTCCTCCGCCGACTGGGCAATGGCTCCCTGGATTCCGCCCGATGCCTGGTAACCCGCGACGGTCAGGGTGCGGCCCTCGCGGCGTTGCCAGGTTTCGACCAGGGCGTGGGACATCAGCGGGAGGGCGCCGGGACGGCCGGCGACGTCGTTGACCAGCAGGTCGACCAGTCCCGGTTCGATCACGAGCCAGGCCAGTCGGGCCGGCTCCACGATCGCGCTGCGCAGGTCGTCGTCCGCCATTCCGGTCAGCAGGTACAGGCCCTCCTCGACAATCCGGGCCAATGCCGGGTGCGAGGCGACGTCGGCGAGCCGGTCTGCCCGCATCGACACGATGAGCGGAGCCACCTGCCGGTGGGCTGCGAGGGCACTGACGAAGGTTTCGCGCTCAGCGGCGTTCTGGCACAGCGTGAACAGGTCCTCACACTGGTCGACGATCAGAGTCGGTGCGTTTCCGCCCCTCGGCACGGCGGCGGTCAGCGCAGCAACCGGGTGTGCTCCAGGAGTCATCACCACGACGACCCGGCCGTCGCGACGCAGGCCGGCGGCCACGCCCGCCCGGATCAACGAGGACTTGCCGCAGCCGGAGGGGCCGATGACGGCCAGCACGCGCGTCTCGGCAAGCTTGCGCAGGCAGGCGGCGACTTCGTGGTCGCGTCCGAAGAAGCCGTCGGCGTCCGCTACGTCGTACGGCTTGAGGCCCGGGTAGGGGCACCGTGGGCTCGGCTCCGGCAGCGCGGTCGCGACTACCAGCGCCGGGTCCTGGCGCAGGATCGCCTGTTCGAGCGTGTCGACTTCCGGGCTCGGATCCAGTCCGAGCTCCCGGCTGAGCACGGCACGCAGCCGGTGGATCGTGCGCAGGGCCTCACTTTGTTGTCCCGCCTGGTACTGCGCGGTGGCCAGCAGCCCCCAGCGACGTTCGCGCAGCGGCGCCTCGGCCACGAGGGCCTGAGCCTTGGCGAGGATCGAGTCATGCCGACCCGCACGCAGCGCGGCGTCGACGTACATCTCCTCTGCCGTTCGCCGCAGCTCCTCCAGTCGCGACACCTCGATCTGGGCGACGTCCCATCCGTCGAGGTCGTCGAGCGGCCGGCCGCGCCAGAGCGTGAGTGCGTCTGCGAGCACCAGCTCCGACCGTTCGGCCTCGTTCGCGGCGAGGAGTTCACCCGCACGGGCGATCGCGCGCTCGAACCGGCGCGCGTCGATCTCATCAGCGGGCACGGCCAGGCGGTAGCCGAGGGGGGAGGTCTCGATCGCGTGGTTGCCGAGGAGCTTGCGGAGCCGGACGACGCAACCCTGGATCACCTTGGCAGCCGACGCCGGCGGGTGCTCGCCCCACAGGACATCGGTGAGCAGGTCCGCGCTGACGACCTCTCCCGGGCGCACGGACAGAGCTGCGAGCACGACCCGGTCACGCCGGCCGAGGACCTTCTGTTCCCCCTCGATCGTGAGCGGGCCGAGAACGGCGATACCCACCCCTCGACTGTCGGCCTGCCCGGGACCGCGGTCAAGGGCCGCGATACCGCGGCGATACCGCGCGCGCTCGCCGCGATACCGCCCGGTGCGACAACGGGAGTCCGAAAGGAGGTGATTCGCATGAAGAAGAAACTGACCCGGGCGACAGTGGCAGCTGCCGGGGTGTGCGCGGCGCTGGTGACGATGACGGCCTCGCCGGCCGCTGCAGGCG
The DNA here is from genome assembly GCF_040653975.1 of Kribbella sp. NPDC050820. Classification (NCBI taxonomy): domain Bacteria; kingdom Bacillati; phylum Actinomycetota; class Actinomycetes; order Propionibacteriales; family Kribbellaceae; genus Kribbella; species Kribbella sp. NPDC050820. The sequence goes on along the minus strand of NZ_JBFAHB010000013.1, from coordinate 157,006 downwards.
TGCCGCCGGAGCCGCCCTGGACCGCACCACCGACTACGGTGCCTACGCAGCCCCCGACCGTCGAGACCGGCCAGGGGCTCGACGTGAGCTCGGTTGCGCTCGGCGCGCTGGGGGCTTTCACGCTTGCAGGTGCGGGGCTGGGCATCACTCTCGGAGTCCAGCGCCGCCGGGACCACGGCGGTCTGCACACGACCTGAGCGAACAGAGCGGGCCTGTCGACGGACTGGGCCGGAAACCGGGACGCCCCGGCGACCACAGGGGTTGCCGGGGCTCGCGGGCTACTCGCCGAAGAGTGGGGCTGCGGAGTCGGGGGCCACGCGGTGGTTTACCGGGTCTTTGAAGGTGCCGAGGAGCTTGCCCAGGCCTTGGATGACGGTGGCGGTGCCGTTGGCGTGGCTGATGGCGTAGAGGTAGGCGGCGCCGCCGTCGGTGTCGATGGCGGTCAGGAGGGTGCTCTGCTGGCCGCACTTCTCGGCGACCAGCGACTCGAAGGCGCCCCAGGTCGAGCGCCGGACCACCTTCACGATCGGTATCGACGAGTTCGTGGTCGGGATGCGGATCGTGTAGAGGGCGCCGCCGCGGGTGGTTGCGAGGAAGGTGTCGTAGGTCTTCGTCTCGCTGATCACGGTGAGCGTCTTCACTGCGGCGAAACCGGGGAACGACCCGATCGGATGCCAGCCGCCGTTGTCGCCGCCACGCCAGCGGAAGATGACGCCGTCGTTCCGCAGGCCGTACAGGTAGCGGTGGCCAACCGGACCGCCGACGTACGGCGTGTAGAGCGTGTCCGCGACCGCTGTGAAGCTGCCCCAACCGCCGGCGACGCGAGTGGTCTGCTGGAACGGCTTCCCGTCCCGGTCCCAGCCATAGCTCGCGTTGTACAGGGCCGAGCCCGCGATGACGGTGCCGGCGTACGTGGTGCCCTGTGGCGCGTTCAACGACCAGAACCAGCTTGTGCTCACCCGAGCCAGTCCGGGTGAGAACAGCGGCCATGGATCACCCGGTCCGGTCGCCGTTGGCGGTGTGCCGGCCTGCACACTCCGGCTCACCGCGGCGCCGGCGCTGGTGATCGACCCGACCTGCTGCTGACAAGCCGCGGCCGGCGCCGCAACCGCCGTACCGACGGGAACCGTGCTCCCGAGCAGCACGGCTGACGCGGCCAAAGCCTTCATGCGCATATCGAGCTCCTCACTCGCCGAACAGCGGCGCGTTGCCTTCGGCGGTGTCGAGGTTGTACACGGGATCGGTGTAGGTGCCGGGCACCTTGCCCAGGCCCTTGATCACGGTCGTGGTGCCATTGGCGTGCCCAACGGCGTACAGGTAGGCCGAGCCGGTGTCCTTGTCGATTGCGGTGAGCAGCGTGCTCTGCGTGCCGCACTTCTCCGCGACCAGGTGCTCGAACCCTTGCCAGGTCGACGAGCGCACCTGCTTGACCACGGGCTTCGCCGAGCCGACCGGGACCCGGATCGTGTAGAGGGCGCCGCCGCGGGTGGTCGCCAGGAAGGTGTCGTACGTCGCAGTCTCGCTGATCAGCGCCATCGTCTTCACCGCGCTGAAGCCGGCGTACGAGCTGACCTTCGTGAAGCCGTCGGTCCAGCGGAACAGCACACCGTCGTTCCGCAGGCCGTACTTGGCGAACCGGATCGTCGGTCCCCAGGAGAACGACTCCTCGACGGCGATGAAGTTCTCCCAGCCGCCGCCGACTCGGGTCACCGCGTTGATCGGCTTGCCATCGGTGTTCACGCCGTACGTCGCCTTGTAGAGCGACGAGCCGAGGACGACGTACGCCGAGTCGTAGTAGCCGACCGGATTGAGGACCGTGTAGGTCCAGGTCGTGCTCAACCTGGCGGCGCCCGGCGTGAACATGTGCTGCCCCGTCCGCTGCTTGACCGTCGGCGGAGTGGAGGCGGTCACCTTCGCATGCGCGCGGTCGCCGTTCGCGTTGATGGATCCCACCGACATCTCACACGCGGCGGTGGACGCCGCTTCGGCGGGCGCCGTTGTCAGAGCCCCCAGGAGTACGGCGGCCGCCGCCACCGAGACTGCTCGCTTCAAGCTGATGTCCTTACTCGCCGAAGAGGGGTGGGTTGGTTTCGGTTGTGCGGAGGTAGTAGACGGGGTCTTTGTAGGTGCCGGGGATCTTGCCGAGGCCCTTGATGACAGTGGCGGTGCCGTTGGCGTGCCCAACGGCGTACAGGTAGGCGGAGCCGGTGTCCTTGTCGATTGCGGTGAGCAGTGTGCTCTGCGCGCCGCACTTCTCCGCGACCAGGTGCTCGAAGGTCTGCCACGTGGACGTGCGCACCTTCTTGACCACCGGGGCGCCGGTCCGCGGGAACCGGATCGTGTACAGCGCGCCGCCGCGGGTGTTCGCGAGGAACGTGTCGTAGGCCTTGGTCTCGCTGATCAACGCCATCGTCTTGACCGCGGCGAAGCCGGTGTAGCGGGTGACCGTGGACGTCGGGTTGCCGTCCCATCGGTGCGCGTACCGGTACAGCACGCCGTCGCCCCGCAGCCGGTACGTCGCAAGCTGCGGCCCGGACGCCAGGTACGACGCCCGCTCGGTCACGATGTACGTGCCGAAGCCCGTGCCCGCCCGGCTCATGCCGACCGGCCCGTCGGGATCGGGCCCGTACCACGCGTTGTAGATCGTGTCGTTGAGCAGCACCTCGCCAGTGGTGACCGGCCCGTCCGGCTCACCGACGTTCCGGGTCCAGGTCGAGCTGATCTTCGCGATCCCCGGCGAGAAGATGTGTACGCCGGTGCCTTGCCGAGCGGTCACCGGCGCCGTGGCCGTGACGTCCGAGTATCCGATGTCGCCGCCACTCGTGATCGAGCCGACAGTCATAGTGCAGGCCGCAGCCGGCGCCGCCGTACTCACGGAGGCGGTGGCGAAGCTGCCCAGCAGCCCGGCGGCCGCCGCGACTGCGAGAGTTCGTTTCAGGGTCATACCGACTTGATACGGGCGGCTCCGGAAAAGTTGCGGAAGACACGGGAAACCTGCATGTGCGCAGATCGGTGGGTGAACACGGGGTGTGATCGAGGTCCGGGGCGTCGTTCCGGGGAGAAACGGGGCTCGGGATTTATATTGGTGACTAATAGTTATCGTTGCTTGCGGCAAGCAAAAGTCGTGGTTCGAAAACAGTCGGCGGAGTCGCTACCACCGCGGCCAGACCTACCACGGTGAGCTCCTGCTCGGACCGGCCACGGCGCCGTCGGCGCTGTCGGTCCCGATCACGATCACCAGGTAGATCGCAACTTTTACGGCGGAGACCGTATCTAGCTCAGCAAGAGAGGGGAGAAACCAGATGAGCTTGAAACGAGTCTCCGCCGTGCTCGCGGCTGCGCTGCTGGCCGGCGCGGCCGCGATCCCGGCGAGCGCGACCCCGCCGAAGCCGGGGCCGGAACTGAAGGAAGGGCCGCCGAAGGTGGCAGCCGGTACGGCGGCCAACCCGTGCGGCATGTACGTCGGCGCGTTCGACGCGGCCGGGAACACCGGCGGTGCGGACGTGGTCGCGACCCGGCCGCCGACCGCACAGCCGTTCGAGGACCCGATCAAGGTGTTCCCGATCAAGGAGAGCTCGACCTGGTACTTCAGCGCCCTCACCGCGGAGTCGTGGTGGTACGGCAAGGTGATCAGCGGCACCGGCCTGTACTCGGCGGAGGTGCGCTGGGACGGCGTCGAGCCGGAGCCGGTGGTCAGCTCGAAGCGGATCGGCGGCGGCTGGGACCGGTTCACCCAGATCGAGGAGTCCGACGCGGCGTGGGTGAGCAAGCCGCACAGCTACCTGTACGGCCTGCGCGACGACGGCGTGCTGTTCCGCTGGGACACGAACGGCTTCCGGTCGCTCGGCTCGTACCCGGGCTTCGCCGCGGTCAAGACGATGGCGCTGATCAGCGAGACCGGCACCTATGACACGCTGCTGGCCACCACCCGCGGCGGCGCGCTCTACACGATCCGGATTCCGCTGACGTCCCCGATGAAGCCGATCGTGAAGCCGGTCCGGACCCGGACCTGGCAGGGCTTCGAGTCGATCGTCGCCTACAAATGCGGCACGCAGGGCACCCTGCTGACCGGCGTCGACCACGACACCGACAGCGCCTACCTGTACGCCGTCGGCCACGCCAACGGCACCGCCACGGTGATCGAGAGCCTGGGCAAGGTCCCCACCACCTTCCCCGGCGTCACCCACTACGCGATGACCGGCGAGGGCGAAGACCTCTTCGGCGAGTAGTCACGAAAAGCACGAGCCCCGGCGACCATGGTGGTCGCCGGGGCTCGGTCGTTCGGGTCAGAAATCGCCGCCGAAGTCTCCGCCGCCGAAGTCCCAGCCGCCGGAGTCGCCGCCGCTGTCACCCATGTTGAAGTCGCCCTCGCCGCCACCGCCGTCGCCACCCGCGTCGGCCTGGCCGGCGTCGTACCCGGCCGCGTAGTCGCCGTAGCCACCGCCGGCGAACATGCCGCCGAGCATGGTGCCGAGGAACATACCGGTCATCACACCGCCGAGCGCGCCGAACATACCCTGCGCGTACGGCGAGTAGGCCGGACCGGCCTCCCAGTACGGAACCCGCTGCGGGCCGACCATCACCTTGCGGACGTCCGGCTCCGCGCCGGCCCGGACCCGCTCGGCGTCGGCCGCACAGGCCGGCACCTCACGCGGCGCGCCGCCAGGCGGCGCCCAGGTCACGTCCTCGACGGACGGACCGTGCTGCGGGTTGAAGAAGCAGGACGGGCGGCGCTGCGGCAGCGGCTCGCCGTTCACCCGGGCGCGCACGCACGCCGCCGCGTAGCGGCCGTCCTCGAGGATCTCGATCACGTGCTTGATCTCCTCGGCCTGGGTGACCTTGCCGACCGCCTCCTTGGCGGACTCGTACGCGTCCAGGGCGCGCTGGTAGTCCTGCCGGGCCCCGTCGCCGAGGTCCTTGCCGACCATGTCCAGGTCCAGGTCCTGGAGTTCCTCTCCGAACCTGGTGATGTCCTCGTCGGCGGTGCGCTTGACCGACTCGAGCTCGGCGGCGGTGATCTCGTGCTGCTGGCGGTTCTGCAGCTGGGTCCGCCGGTACGACCGGTATGCCAGAACGGCGATCACCACGAGCGCGATGATCAGGATGAGTTCCATGACGGGCCTCTTCTGCCTCTAGGGCTGTCTCGCAGGGCTTTACCCAGAGCCTACCGAAGCCCTCAACATCCGTACGCCACGCAGGGTGACGCAATCCCGGGAAAGCGGTCACCGAGCGCGCATAATCGATTACTGCCGCCCAGCGACCGTTGTACCTCCGCCGGAAGGCAGCGCATGAGCAAGGCCATGAGCAAGACCTCCCGACTCGTGACGCTCGCGGTGACCGGGCTCGCCTTCGCCGCCCCACAGGTCCTGCCGGATCTGCAGTCCGTCCCTCCCACGACTCCGCCGGCGCCCGCCGAGGCGTCGTACCAGGAACTGGCGATCGACGGGCCGACGATCGCGGCCGAGACGAAGCCGTTCGCGATGGTCGGAGTGACCTGGCCGAAAGGCGCCCAGGCGGTGCAGGCTCGCGTGCGCGTGCAGCGGGCCGGCCAGTGGGGCGAGTGGCAGCGGCTGACAGTCGAGGACGAGCACGGCCCCGACCCGGCGTCGCCGGAAGGCGTCCGGGCGGGCACGGAGCCGCTGTGGGTCGGCGACGCGACCGCTGTGCAGGCCAGTGCGGTGACAGGCAGTGGTACCACGGTCGCAGACGCGAAGGTGGTGCTGATCCAGCCCGGCGTACTGGCGACCGACGCCGACGAGCCGGGAGTGCAGAGCGTGGAGCCCGAGGCGACCAGAGCGCCGTACCCGATGCCGGCGATGGTGAGCCGTAAGGCGTGGGGTGCGGACGAGCGGCTGCGTAGCCACAACGGCAAGGCTTGTGCGCGTCCGAAGTACACGACCACCGTGCAGGCCGCCTTCGTCCACCACACCGCCGACCGGAACGACTACACCCGCACGCAGGTCCCGGCGATGGTGCGCGCGATGTACGCCTACCACGTGAAGAGCCGCGGCTGGTGCGACCTCGGCTACAACTTCCTCGTCGACCGCTTCGGCCGGGTCTTCGAGGGCCGGTACGGCGGTGCGCAGCTGCCGGTGCTCGGCGCGCACACCGGCTCCTTCAACGCGAACTCGTTCGGGGTGGCGCTGATCGGCAACTACGAGAAGACGGCGCCGAGCCAGGCGATGCTGGAGAAGACCGCCCGAGTGATCGGCGGCAGCGTCTCGACGCCGATCTACCGCTTCGCCAAGCGCATCGGTTTCCGGCAGACCGGCCAGCCGTTCTGGGGTGAGCACCGGACCAGGACCGGCTGGGCGACGTACTTCGCCACCCGGGACGTCTTCAACTCCGTTGCCACCGGCACCCATTCGACGGTCGGCGTCTTTCGCGCTCGGTACCGGCAGCTCGGTCCCGACACCGTGCTCGGGCTGCCGACGACCGAGTTCCGCAACAGCGTGAACGGCACGAAGGTGCAGTACTTCCGCAACGGCGCGCTCTACTGGTCGAAGTCGATCGGGACCCGCCCCGTGGGTGGACTGATCTACGCCCGGTACGCCGGTCTCGGCGCGGAGCGGTCGCGGCTCGGGCTGCCGATCACCGACATGTACAAGGTCAAGGGCGGCCTGCGGCAGAAGTACCAGCACGGCTGGCTCACCTACAACCAGCACCGCGGCAAGGTCTACGTCCAGTACCGGAGCGTCCGATGAGGAAGCGCGCGATCGCGGTCGTCGTCCTCGGTTCCACGTTGATCAGCGCGACCGCCGAGGCCCGGGTGATCGGGCCGGACACCACGATCAGCGGCCGCGGTTTCGGTCACGGGCGCGGGATGTCGCAGTACGGCGCCCAGGGCGCGGCGATCGCGGGGAAGTCGGCGCAGCAGATCCTCGACTTCTACTACCCGGGCACGACGACCGGGAAGGCGACCGGGAGCATCCGGATCCGGATCACCGCGGACACCACCGACGGCGTCCGGGTCGGCACCGTCAACCACCTGAAGGTCCGGGACCTGAAGACCGGCAAGGTCTATCCATTGCCCAAGGCATCGACCCGGAACCAGTGGTCGATCGACCCGTACGGCGACCATGGCACCAAGGTCAGCTCGTACGACGCGAAGACGCGGAAGTGGACGCTGTGGAAGACGTTCGGCGGTATGACGCAGTTCGAGGGTGCGTCCGTGACCGAGCTGGTGCTGCCGAGTGGCGCCGTACGGCGGTATCGCGGTGCGCTGCGGGCGATCGACGTACCGGGTGCTCATCTGGACACGGTGAACGTGCTGGCGCTCGAGCACTACCTGCGGGGCGTCGTACCGCGAGAGGCCTTGTCCAGTTGGCGTCCGGCCGCGCTGCAGGCGCAGTCCGTTGCTGCGCGCACCTATTCGGTCTTCCATCGTGGCCGGGCGGCGAAACGGGCCTACGACCTGTGCGACACGATCTCCTGTCAGGTGTACGGCGGCTACGACTCGGAGAAGGCGTCGACCAACACCGCGATCGCCGCGACGGCGGGACAGGTCCGGCTGTACAAGGGCAAGCCGATCATCGCGGAGTTCTCCTCGTCGAACGGCGGTGCGACGGCGACCGGGCCGATTCCGTACCAGGTGATGAAGCTGGACGGCTGGGACGCGTACCCGGGGAACGGGAACCCGAACGTGACGTGGACGGTCACCCGGACGGCGGCCGAGATGCAGGCCGCGTTCGACGTCGGGTCGATCCGGAGCCTGCGGGTGCTCAAGCGGACCGGGGTCGGGCCGAGCGGGGGCCGGGTGCTCACGCTGGAGGCCGTCGGGTCGAAGGGCCGGCGGGTGCTGACCGGCGATCAGCTTCGCGGCCGGCTGCGGCTGCGGTCGTCCTGGTTCGCGTTCGTGCCCAGTCCACTTGATATACCAATTGAGCCGGATCAAGCTGCCGGGCGCTGAGCCATTGACGCGATTCCCCTGCGCCGGTTAGAACTTGACATCGATGTCAACCGCCACCGCCCAGGAGGAGCAGGTCGATGCGCAGGAAATTTGGTATATCAACCAGGATTGCGGCCGGGGTGCTGGCAGTCGCCGTACTCGGGTCGCTGCACGTGACCGGAGCTGATGCCGTGACCAGCAACGCGGCCCGCGCCCAGGCGTCGTACGAGGCGCTGAACAAGTACTTCGACGCCGGGCAGGACCTCCTGCTCGAGGAGTACCCGAACACCCATCCGAACCCGTACGCCTACGTCTGGCCGTACTCGCAGGCGGCGATCGCGGCCGAGAACCTGGCCGGCATCCCCGGCGCCGGCCTCAAGGCGTCGAAGGAGGCCGACCGCCGGATCGCGGCGTACGCGCCGTACTGGAACGCCGAGACGACGCCGAAGGGATACGACTCGTACGTGCGCCCGCCGCTGGGCCAGGGCGGTGACAAGTTCTACGACGACAACGAGTGGATCGGGCTGCACCTCGTCCAGCACTACAAGCGGACCGGTGACAAGGCGGCGCTCGCCCGGGCCCGGGAGATCTTCGCGCTCGTCGTGTACGGCTGGGACACGGACCCGACGCACCCGTGCGCGGGCGGCGTCTTCTGGACCCAGGCGCCCTGGAGCCAGGACCGGAACACGGTGTCGAACGGTCCTGGCTCCGAGCTCGGCGCACACCTCTACCTGCTGACGCGGGACCGCTCGTACCTGAACTGGGCGAAGCGGATGTACGACTGGACGCAGGACTGCATGCTCGCGCCGAACGGGCTGTACTGGGATCACATCGACCTGGCCGGCACCATCGAGAAGACGCAGTGGAGCTACAACCAGGGCGTCATGCTCGGGGCCGGCGTACTGTTGTACAAGGCAACGGGTGACCGGAAGTACCTGAACGACGCGAAGTCGGTCGCGAACGCGTCACTGGCCTTCTACGGCGCCGAGGACCGGTTGTGGAAGCAGCCGACCCGGTTCAACTCGATCTGGTTCAAGAACCTGCTGATCCTCGACTCGGTCGCCCCCGACCACCGCTACAAGCAGACCATGCAGGCCTACGCCGACCGCGCCTACACCGAAGCCCGCGACCCCGCCACCGGCCTCTACCACTTCGTAGACGGCCCGGTCCAACTCCTGGAACAATCCGGCATAGCCCAAATCCAAGCCCTACTAGCCTGGCCCCGCACCAAGTACGGCCTGCTGGCGTAGCCGTCACAAACACGTGCGGCCCCCTCCTGCTGCAGGAGGGGGCCGCACGCTTGTTCTTGCTCAGGCAGCTGCGCTGGCCGTCTTGATGTCCACCGGGGTGACCGGCGCACCGTCGGTCGGGCCGTTCTGGGGCACCACGCCCTCCTCGGCGACCTTGTCGATCAGCTTCAGGCTCGGCTCGTCGATCGTCCCGAACGCGGTGTAGTCCGGTGACAGCCCACTCCCATCGCCGTACACGATGAAGAACTGGCTCCCGTTCGTGTTCGGCCCCGAGTTCGCCATCGCCAGCGTGCCCCGCCCGTACTTCAGCGTCGGGAACACCTCGTCCGCGAAGCTGTACCCCGGCCCGCCGCTCCCGGTCCCGCTCGGGTCGCCGCACTGCAGCACCTGCAGCCCCTCACCGACCGTCATCCGGTGACACTTCGTGTTGTCGAAGTACTTCTGCCCGGCCAGGCTCAGGAAGTTCTTCACCGTGCACGGCGCGAGCGCGCTGTCCAGCGTCACCTGCAGGTCGCCGATCGACGTGTCGAGGCTGACCTTCGCCGTACCCGACGCCTTCACCTTGCCGTCGGCCGGCGGGTTCACCTTCTTGCTCGCCGCCTCGGTGCCCTTCTTGTACGTGCAGCTCACCTCGGCCGGCAGCGGCGTCGCCCGCTTCGGCGCCGGCGCGAGCGCGGTCGGGATGCTCTTCGGCTTGTTCTCCGTCCGGGCACTCTCCGACGCGGCCGGCGCGTCGTCGTCGCCGTTCCCGAGCACGATGAAGACCCCCACCAAGACCGCCACCACCGCGACCACCGCGGTGACGGTGACCGTCAGGTTCCGCCGCTGCCGCCGCCGCTCGGCCTCCCGTTCAGCCTGCCGCTTGGCCTTCCGCGCCGCCAGCTGCTGCTGATGGGTCTTCTTGGACATGCAGAACCCTCCTCACGAGATGTCTGCAGGGAACCTACAGCGTCAACCTGAGAACTGTCTGTCAATCCCCGAGAACTGTTACGCGACCCACCCCAAACGACACCGCTCCGCGGCGACTGTTCCTTAGCCGCCTTCGGCGGGAGGCGCGGCCGGCAGCCTGTGGTCGGCGCCGGGGAGAGTGGTGGTGCCTGACCGTCGCGGCTGCGCGGTCGCTCATCCGTCGGGAGGGGCAGTGCGACTCGCATCCGCGACCGGCCGGCCACGTGGGCCGGCGGGGGACCATCCGCGGGCGGGGTCGTGCCGAACGTCGGGTGATCCATTCGATCGACCGGTCGACCGATCAAGCGTTCTGCGTGAGAGAGGAAACAGTCATGCAACACACGCGTGCGCCCAGCCGGTGGCGGCGGGCGTTGAGACGGTTCGCCGCGGTTGCGGCCGTGCTGGTCCCCCTGGGGGTCGTCTCGGTCGTCATGGCGGAGCCTGCCCAGGCGTCGGTTTGTCGTACCAACGCTCACGTCTACCTGACGTCGGTGTATCCGGGAAGCTTCCGGTTCGAGAACCAGCCGGTGGACGGTGGCACCGACGACTACCAGATGTTCGCCGGTGACTGGACATCGCTCCGCGTCGGCGGCAACGGTCTGCGGCCGTACACGTCGGCGTTCTGGAACGTCCAGAGCAACGTCAGCGGATCCTTCACCTTCAACAGCGCGGTCGCCGGAGGCAACTGCGTCGCGAACGAGAGGTACGTCAACCTGGCGAGGCACACCGTCGCAGGCGAGGTCTGGACCGTCCGGGCCAACTACCTGACCGGAAACTCCGGGCAGTTCGTCCAGAACCAGGCACACTTCCGCATCATCTTCAACGACCCGCCCCCGCCCGACCCGTGGTACCAGCAACCGTGCTACTACGCCGAGGCGTGCTTCTGAGCATCTGACCGACTCGTGTGAGCCGGGCCGAACCCGGCTCACCCGAGCCAAGAACCACACCGCCGGTGAGCTGGGCGGCGCTCGCTGGACCGGGCGGCGTGTAGACCAGGATGCATGGTTCTTCCTGGTGAGGTCGTTGCGCCGGTGCGGATTGAGGTGGGGGCGGGGCATCGGTTGGCGGTGCGGCGGCGTGGGGACGGTGGTGTGCCGTTGCTGCTCATTCACGGGTTCCCCTGTACGAGCCGCATCTGGTCGCGCAATCTCGTCCCGCTCGCCGACGCAGGGTTCGACGTCGTGGCGCCGGATCTGCGCGGGTACGGCGACTCCGACTTCGCGCCGGATGACTTCTACGACCTCAACGCGTTCAACACCGACCTGACCGGTCTGTTCGACCGGCTCGGCTGGGACCGCGCAGTCGTGGCCGGGCACGACCTGGGCGCGATGATCGCGATCGACCTGGCCAACCGTCACCCCGATCGGGTCGACCGGCTGGTGATTCTGGATGACTCGATGCCCGATCTGGGGGAGGCGTTCGCGGCGGCGGGCATCCCACCGATCGATCCCAAGCCCGCCGTCTACGACTACCAGCGCCGCCAAGGTAACGACGCTGACGCTCTGGTGGCCGAGCTTGCGACTCCCGAGCAGCGGCGGCGGTACGTGGCCGAGTTCTACGGGCACCGGCTGTGGTGTCCGCCCGATGCCTTCGACGACGAGGACCTGGCCTTCCTGACCGAGCCGTACGGCGACGCCGCTCGGCTGCGCGCCGCCTTCGCCGACTACGAGGTCGTCATGGGCACCCGGGCGCTGTCGGCCCCGGAGATGATCGACCGACCGGTCCGCCAGCCGGCGCTGGTGCTGATCGGCGCCGACCAGGTGACCATACGCAACCACATCGAGCAGCGATGCGCCCTCGCCTTTCCCGAAGCGCTCGGCCCGTTCTGGGTCAAAGGCGCCGGCCACTTCATGGCCTGGGAGCGACCTGACACTGTCAACCGCGCCATCCGGTCCTACTGCGGCGACCTCCTGGCGAGCGCGGCAGCAGGTACGGGGAAGCCTTAGGGGAAGGCGGTCGGATGCGGGTGGTTGGGGGCGACGGAGATGAGGGTGGCGCCGAGGTTGTGGATTTGGGTCAGGAGGGCGTGCAGACCGGCTTGGTCGGTTGCGGGGGTGTGGAGGGTGGTGGTGCCGTCGGGTTCGTGGGTGAGGGTCAGGCCGTCGAACCAGGTGGACCAGTGGTGGTCCAGGTGGCCGTCGATGCGGAGCTCGTAGGTTCGGGGTGGGGGTGGCATTTCAGGGCCTCTCGGCTGCGGCTCGCGGGCGGCGGGCGGTGGGGCGGCGGATGATCCATTCGGCTGCGGCGGCGTTGAGTAGCCAGCCGGAGCTGATTGAGATGGCTGTGCTCAGGTCGGTGGTTCCGAAGAAGGCCTCGCCGAGGCCTTGGGTGAAGACCTGGGTGCCGGCCGCGACCGAGAGGGCGTAGGCGCGGATCATCCAGGCGCGGTGGCTGCGAAATTGCGGCGTCGTACGGCGGTGAAGCCGAGGACGAGGCTGGTCGCGATCGCGGATCCGGCGACGAGGCGGACGGTCCACAGGAGATCGCCGCCGGGTGCGCCGGGGTAGAACAGGGTCATCCAGAGGCCGGAGGCTGCGACGAGTAGGCCGGCGAGGATGAGTACGCGGCCGGCTCGTCGGTGCCAGGTGCGGTGCCGGCGACGGATCCTTGCTGGGAACTGGAATGCCCCGGCGACCGCGTATACCGCGGCTGAGACGACGTGTACGACGACCGGAGCAGGTGAGGCGTCCACCCGCGGGTTGGTCGGCAGGACCTGCGGGCCACCGGCGAGCTCGAGCAGCCGGAGCGATCCGGCGATCAGCGGGAAGATCGTGAGCGCGAGCAGTCCAGTCGGAACCCGCCAGCTCGAGCCCTCCCGGCCGCGCCGCGGGCGGTGCGGCGCGGTCCGGGAGCGCGGTGCGACGTACTGGGTCATTCCGCACCTGCGGTGACGGCGGGGGTGGTGGTCGGTTCGGGCACGGTGGTCTTGCGGGCGGTTCGCCACAGCGAATACCCGAGGCCGATCATCGCGATGCCGTTCGGGAAGGCCAGGAGGCGGTAGAACGCGTCCGGCATCACCGCGAGCGCGATGGTGACGACGCCGCCGACCGCGAGCAGCAGGGTCGCCCAGCGGGCGAGGACGCGGGCGCGGAACAGCGCGATGCCGAAGACGAGGCCGCCGGCCAGGTAGCCGATGTCCTGGATGCGTACGACGGTCGCGAACAGGCCGACGTCACCGGTCGGGGTGTCGCCCTTGGAGACGGCGACGATGTCGTTCACGAAGCCGGGGTTGGTGTCGGCGATGGCGGGCAGCAGGTAGCCGGCGATCAGCGCCGTACACATGATGAAGAGGTAGCCGACGCTGAGCACCGCGTAGCCGACCAGTCCGAGCAGTCCGTTCCGCCGTACTTGGCTCACGTACATGCCGGTGATGCCGGCCAGCGCCAGCACGGCCATGACGACCTTCAGGGTGTTCCGTACGACGACCTCCGTCGTGGTGATGGTGGTGGCGTCCAGGTGCGGGTGGCCGATCTGGACGCCGATGAACAGCAGTCCGGCAGTGGCAGCGGCAGCTCCGGCGGCCCGGGTGACGGTGGTTGGCGTGATGGTCATGGTCGGCTCCTTGGTTCCGGTGGTGCTTGGCTATGTCCGGAACGTAGGCCGCGAGGTGGGGACCAGGCGTCACCACATGTGGTGACTGTCGATGTGACAGCTACAGCAGGCCGAGCTCGCGTCCGCGGCGTACGGCGGCGGAGCGGGTGTTGACGTCGAGCTTGGTGAAGATGCGCTTGGTGTGGGTGCGCAGGGTGTTCAGCGAGACGAACAGGTGGCGGGCGATCTCGGGACCGGTGAGCTCGCTGGCGAGCAGGCGCAGTACGTCGAGCTCCCGCTCGCTGAGCGCGGTCGGCAGCTCCACCGCGGCGGATGCAGGGGCCGACTCGCTCGGAGCCCGGTCGTCGACCTTGTCGAGGAGCCGTCGGGCGTGCCGGCGCAGTACGTCGTACTCGCTGGAGCCGGCGTCGTCGAGCAGAGCGAGCATCGACGCGCCTTCGTCCAGGAAGAGACGCACGTAGGCATCCGGCTCCGGTGCGGTCGTGAGTGCTCGGTTCAGCTCAGCAAGGGCCTCGGGTCGCTCACCGCGCGCGTGCTGGGTCAGGGCTTGCAGCATGCCGATCTCGAGCAGGCTGCCGGCGCGCGTCGGCTTCGCGTCGGTGTGCAGTCGTTGCAGGAGCGCCAGTGCATCGTCCAGCGCCCCCGTCGAGCCACGCGCGAGCAGGAGCCGGACGACGGTGAGGTGCTCGTACTCGTGCAGGTACGACAGCTCATCGGCAGCTCTCAGGTCGCCGGCCCACTCTGCGGCCGCGTCAAGGTCGCCCTCAGCGACAGAGATGCGCGCTCGCATCGCGGCGATCGGGCGGAGGTCCGGGTAGGAGCCCGGCCGGTAGAGGTCCGCGGCCTGGTCGAGTAGATGCTTGGCCGACGCATGCTCGCCCATGGCCGTGTGCACCTGCGCCATAGCGACGTACCACCGGTGCCGGTTCTCAGTGATCGAGCCGCGCTCGCCAAGGACCCGTGCGGTCTCGAGGTGTTGCTCTGCGCCGGCCAGGTCGTTCAGCTCACGGTCCAACTCGGCAAGTCCCACATGCAGGTCAGCAGTGGCCCGCGGATACGGTGGTCCGGAGCCAGTAGCCGTCGCCAGCGCCTTCTGGTACAGGCGACGTGCCCGATGCGGACGCCCAGCACTGATCCACATGTCGCCGAGCACCACTGTGCTGTCCAGCTCGTCGACCAGGTTCCCGGCCGCGTGCAGACTGCGCACTGCTTCGGAGAACGTAGCCAGAGCCTCCGGGACATCACCGGCCGCCCACGCAGCCAGCCCGAGGAATCCAGCCGACGCACCGCGCACGAAGTGGTCCTCAGCACCGGCTAGCTCCAGTGCGTGCCGCGCATGCCGCACAGTCGCCGGTACGTCGCCTCTCGCTTGAGCCAGCGCCGCGCGGTAGACCCACAGCGTCGCCGGTGCGGTTCGCAGGTCCTCGGTGTCGGCCCACGTCGCCGCAAGCGCCTTGTCGTGTGCACCAGCCGCGAGTGCCGCCTCGACGTCATCGAGCCGGTGCTCCATCCCGTCCAGGTCGCCGGCCAGCATCTGTGACCAGCCGGACAAGATGCTGAGGACAGGACTTCGCCGTACGACGGGCTCCGGCAGCGACCGTATCCACTCCAGCAACAGGCTGTCCTGGCGAGCACGTCGTACCTGCGGTAGCGCCTCCTCGATCAGGTAGGCGGCCCGGTCGTCGTCACCCGCGGCGAGAGCATGTCGTACGGCGTCCGCGACGAGGTCATGTGCCGCGTACCAGGCGCTTGCTGCTCGGTGCAGCGTGGGCACCTCGTCGGGGGCCTCGGCCCGGAGGCGGGCGCGAAGGACGTCGCGGAAGAGGTGGTGGTACCTGTACCAGGAGCGTTCGGCGTCCAGCGGGACCAGGAAGACGTTGCCGCGGTCCAGGTCCTCCAAGGCTTGGACGCCGTCCGTCCTGCCGGTCAGCGCGTCGCAGAGCGGACCGGTCAGCCGGTCGAGGACTGCGGTCCGCAGCAGGAAGGCGCGTACGTCGGCGCCCTGGCGGGTGAGGACCTCGTCGACCAGGTAGTCGATGACGAAGCGGTTGCTGCCGGTGAAGGCCGCGATGAACTCGGCGACGTCCGCGCGGTCCGCCGTACCGCGGAGTGACAGTGCGGCGAGTTGGAGGCCGGCGATCCAGCCCTCGGTGCGTTCGTCCAGTGCTTGTACGTCGTCGTCGCCGAGTTGCAGGCCCATTGCGTCGTTGAGGAATGTCTGCGCCTCCGCTGTGGCGAAGCGGAGGTCTGCCGCGCGTACCTCGGTCAGTTGGCCGCGGCTGCGCAGGCGGGGCAGCGGGAACGGTGGATCCGTGCGGGTCGCCACCAGGAGGTGCAGGTGGTCCGGCGCGTGGTCGAGGAGGAACGTCATGGCCTCATGCACCTCGGGCGCCTCGATCACGTGGTAGTCGTCGAGCACCAGCAGCGCGTGGTCGGGCCGTTGCGTCAGTTCGTTGACTATGGCAATCAGTGCGGCTTGGGGGGAGGCGGTGTTCAGTGCGTCGGGATCCAGGTCGAGGCCGATGCGGGAGAGGGCTGCTGAGAGGTGTGCCATGAAGCGCGCGGGCGCGTTGTCGCCTTCGTCGAGGGACAGCCAGCCCACGCGCTCCTGAGTCCTGGCCCACTCGCTGAGCAGGGTGGTCTTGCCGAAGCCGGGCGGTGCAGAGACCAGGGTGAGTCGGTGCCCGGGGCGCAGGGTGCTGTCCAGCCGGTCGGCCAGCCGGGCGCGCGCGACCACCTCGGGCCGCTTGGCGGGCGGGAACAGCTTCGTGGCGAGCACCGGTGTCGACACCCTACGGATCATAAGTCGCCGCTGCTGAACTAAGTGCAACTAAGCTGCCTGGTATGCCGAGGAACACGCTGACTGTGGAGCAGATCGTGGCGGCCGCGATCGGTTTGCTGGACGAGGTAGGCCTGGACGGGCTGAATATGCGCGCCCTGGGGGAGCGGCTCGGTACGGCGGCCACCGCCGTCTACTGGCACGTGAAGACCAAGGACGAGCTGGTCCGCCTCGCCGGAGACGCGATCTGGACGGAGATCGAATTGCCAGACCTCGACGGCGACTGGCGAGAGGCCGCCGCCGCACTGGCCATCGGTCTGCACGAGATGCTGACGCGCCACCCCTGGTACGGCCAGGCGTTGGGCAGCTACCTCCTTTACGGGCCCGGCAAAGCGCGCTACGACGACGCCACGCTCTCCCTCTACGAGAAGGCCGGCTTCACCCCCGCTGACGCCGACCGCGCCGCCGCAACCGTCTTCATCTACGTAGCCGGCAGCGCCCTCGGCTCAGCCGCCCAACTCTCCCTGAACCGCCGCCTGACCCGCGCCGGCCAAGACCCCGCCCAGGCCCTCGAATACACGATGACCCAGGCCAAGCAGATAGCGACCGCCTACCCAACCCTCCGCAAACGCCTCAACACCCCCGCCGCCACGGACTACGCCGCCGCCCCCGACAACACCTTCACCTTCGGCCTCCAAACAATCCTCACCGGCCTCGAATCCCACCTCACCGCGGACGTGGCGGATGGCCGTTGAACGCCCGTACTGAAAATGGGTCAGTCCACGCGTGGTTTCTCGACGGTGACCCAGGTTGGAGTTGGTGCGTTCGGGTCTCGATTGCCCTTCGCCCTCCAGTCCCTCGCGATCGCCAGCGGGACAGGGCTCACCGGGTCGGGCAGGACGACGGTGAGGCCGTTGCCGCGGGCTTCGAGGGCGGCGGCGTAGGTGGGGTCGACGCGGTCGAGCGTCATCATGATGAGCCCGGAATCCGGGTGCGGGCCCGTTGAGGTGACCTTGGTCGGCAGGCCGAGCTCCTCCTGCCGGCGCATGAGGCCCAGCACCCATTGCAGGGTCCACTCGGTCTCCTGCTCGGAGGGTTGCCAGCGCCTGAAGCGCAACAGTTCCGGGAACTGCGCGAGCGGCGTGATCTCGGCCCGCGCTCGCAGCATCTCCTCGTGAACCGGGACGCTGATCACCAGCACCACCCGATCGCCGCCATGTTCGACGGTCTCGGTGAGCCTGGCTTCCACCCCCGGATTGCGCTCGACCCACTGCCGGACAACCGGCAGATCTGGCGACGCCGTCGCCGGCTCCTCCCGAAAACGCACGCCAACCACCTCCACCGCATCCAGATAAGCACGTCAACGCGTTCGACAGCTACGACGACGTGTCGCAGGACCGCGGGCGCAGGTGGTCGACGGCTACGTCGTACTGCTCGGTCAATCGTTGGGTGATCAGTGAGCGGTGGCAGGCCTCTGGGTCGCGTTCGACGCAGAGCAGGGCTGCGGCCCCGGCGCTCGGCAGCGCCGACACGAGTGAGTTGAGGTCGGTGGGGTCGAGGATCTCGGTGGTGTAGCGGTGGATGAACTCGGGGGCGAGTTGGACGCGTGAGCGTTTGCCGACGCCTTGGCGGTCGTCTTCGGCGTACTGGAGTTGGCGTAGCTCGGTGGTTGGCGCCAGCTCGGGGTGGTGCTCGTAGGCGATCCGGGCTTGCGCCAGTGCAGCCTGCAGCCGGAGTGAGTTGGCCCAGGCGTACTCGGGTCCGCGAACACCGCGCCGCTGACGTACGTCGACCAGCAGGCGGACGTCAGCGTCGAGCAGTCGTTGCAGGAAGGACTCGGCGTCGAAGCCGTAGACGCCGATTGTCACCACTTTGAGCATTGGGAATCACCTATCTGCCAGCATCTCGTGCCGGTTCAACCGGCACGAGAAGCTGAGTCATCATGCGACGACGATTCCCTCGAGCTCAACGAGCTGGCCGGGGATCGCGAGCCGGGTCACCCCGAGCATCGTCGTGCTCGGCGCCACCCCGGCGGCACCGAGCCGCGACGCCAGTACGCCGTACTGCTGGAAGAGCAGATCGACGTCCGTGGTGTAGACGTTGAGCCGGACGAGGTCAGCGAGGGACATGCCGGCCTCGCCGAGTACGGCCTCCAGGTTGTCGAGGCTGAGCGCCAACTGGGCCGCCATGTCGCCGTCATGCTCGGGCTTGCCGTCTTTGCTCATCGCAGTCTGCCCTGAGATGTACAGGGTCCGGGTGTGCCCGGTGACGAGCTCGCCCTGGTTGAATCCCAGCTCCGCCGACCACTTCACCGGGTTGACCGCCGTTCGTTGCAGTGCCACATCAGCTCCGTTCGATTCGGTGGTTCGTACGTCGAGGAGCCTTTCAACCAATCACGACACCCTGTGTCGTGTATTCCGGTAGAGTCTTTTCATGCGCGCCGACCGGCTGGTCTCGCTGGTCCTGCTGCTGCGCCAACGCGGTCGGCTGACGGCGGACGTCCTGGCCCGCGAGCTCGAGGTGTCCACCCGCACCGTGCTGCGCGACATCGAGGCGCTGTCCGCGGCCGGCGTACCGGTGTACGCCGAACGCGGTCGGCACGGCGGGTTCGCGTTGCTGCCCGGGTTCCGGACCGAGCTCACCGGGCTGAACCACGACGAGGCCCTTGCGTTGCTGACCGCTGGAACGAAGCGCGGCGAGCAGGTGTTCGGCCTCGGCTCGGCGCTCGCCTCGGCCATGCGCAAGGTGGTCGACGCCCTCCCCGAAAGCCACCGGGCCACCGCGAGCGACGCGGCCCAGCGATTCCTCGTCGACCCGGCGACCGACCTGCTCGCCCGCCGACTGACCACCGACGAGGTTCCCGACACCACAATGCTCGAGGTACGGCGCGCAGTCGCCGCCGGACACAAGCTCCGGATCCACTACGCGGCCGTGAATCGCACCCCGAAATGGCGCACCGTAGACCCGATCGGCCTGGTCACCGTGCGAGACAAGGGCTACTTGCTGGCGACAACATCCGGCGCGGACCGCACATACCGCCTGTCCCGGATCCTGGCCGCCGAGGAACTCCCCGAACCCGCACAACGACCGGACAAGGTCGACCTGGACCAGATCTGGCAAGAACGCAGCACCCGCTTCCGCGCCGGCGACAACCAGCTCACCGTGCTCCTCCGGATGAACCCCGCACGCCGCGAGGAACTGGCAAACACCGCCCTCGCCGTCCTGACCGAAACCTCCGACCCAGACGGCTGGCTACGCCTGGAAGCGACCTTCCAAGACCCCCGCCACGCCGAATGGGCCCTCTGGCAACTAAACACCGACGCCGAAGCCCTCACACCCCAGTCGCTCCGCAACGCCCTACACAACCGAGCCACCGCCCTGGCGACCCACTACGAGCCCAGCTCTGAGAACCGGTCCCCTTAGAGGGCGACTGCTCGGCTGTACGTGTACCAGACCGAAGTCGTCGAAGGCAGGTACACGCGGTAGCTCCGGGCGCGGTTCGTGGTGATGGTGTAGGTCGCCGCACCGCTTGCAAGTGGGGTGACATAGGACAGGCTCTTCCAGGTCGTCGTACCCGGGTCCTTGTACTGCACCAGCATCCGCCCGTGCGATCGGACATAGGCCCTCTGGGTAGGGCTGTAGTACGTCGCGGAGGCGGTGAGCGTCACCCTGCTGCCTCGGCGCACACCCGCCAGCGCGGCGATCGAAGCCGCCTTGGTCACCGAGGTCGCCGGCAGGAGATCGGCGACCTTCCTACCGTCCTTGTCCAGGGCGTAGCCCTGCGGTGTCCAGCGAGTGGTCTGTCCCACGGTGGTGTACTCGACGTAGACACCACACGATTCCCAGGGGCAGCCGATCCCCATGCGCGTACGACCGTAGTCGTCGACTGGGATCCAGGTGGCCATGGCCGTCGTCATGGGACAGTCCGCGCCCAGCGGGAAGCTGACGTACACGCTCCTCGAACTGAGGACCAGCTTGGCCGGGACCGGAAACGAGCAGGTAGCCGTCACCTGTTCTGGTGCAGCCTCGGCAGGCTGCTGGAACAGCAGCCCGGACCCAACGAGGCCCACAGCGGCGAGCAAAGCCTTGTAGCGCATGGCGTCCCCTCAACGAAGGCGACCGTCACCCACGGCCGCGCACGCGGAGACTACCGGTACAGGCCCAAACGTGTCAGCCGTCACTCGCTGCACTTTGCTGCGACGGCATTGCTTCGAGTAGGTGGACTCCACTTCGTTGCCAACGCGCCCCCCACCTGACGCCAGTACCGCCGGAAACAAGGCGGTCGGCGTGGGTGGTGTCTCGCACTCCCCGGCCCCAATCGCGGTCAGCAGTTGCCGGTGCCGACCGGTCGCCTGCGATGTCGATGCGCGCACCCGCCGAAGGCAGCCACAAGTCAGCCGCCGCGCAGCGCTGTCCGCTTCGACACCAGCGCCGGCGGGCAGTCCTCGGCGCCGATCGGGACCTACGTGACACAGCGCGCGCGCCCACCGGAGGCGGCGGCAGACAGCCGCCGCGCAGCGGTGTCCGTTTAGGGCTGCTGCGGGTGGGCAGTTGTTGGCGCCGATTGGGGTGCGCGTGAGACCACTGCGCGCACCCCGCCGAAGGCGGCATTGGGAATGCCGCCGCGGAGCGGTGTCCTTTGGGCGGTGGTCAGTCTTTGATTTCGCAGAGGATGGCGCCGGCGGTGACGGTGGCGCCTACTTCGGCGGTCAGGGCTGTGATGGTGCCGGACTTGTGGGCGTTGAGGGGTTGTTCCATCTTCATCGCCTCCAGGACGACGATGAGGTCGCCCTCGGCAACCACTGCGCCTTCCTCGACGGCGATCTTGACGATGGTGCCCTGCATCGGGGAGGTAAGCGAATCACCGGAGGCAGCAGAGCCCTTGCCCGACCCACCGGCCCGTCGCGTCGGCTTCTTCTTCGCACCGACGCCAGCGCCAGCCGAGCCGCCCCCGCCGGCAACCACGGATGCACCAAGACCGGCCGGAAGCACGACCTCGAGGCGCTTGCCGCCGACCTCGACCGTGACCTTCTCGCGTTCCGCCGGCTCGACTGTTTCCGCAACCGGGCCGTCGTACGGCGGGACCTGGTTGTCGTACTCGGTCTCGATCCACCGCGTGTGCACCTTGAACCCGTCGTCACCGACGAACGCCGGATCCGACACCACCGCAGCGTGGAACGGAATGACCGTAGGCATCCCCTCCACCACGAACTCACGCAACGCCCGCCGCGACCGCTCCAGCGCCTGCGTCCGGTCCCGACCGGTCACGATCAGCTTCGCCACCAGCGAGTCGAAGGCACCCGGCACGGTCTCGCCCTGGTCGTACCCACCGTCCAGCCGGATCCCCGGCCCGGACGGCGCGTGCCACCGCGTCAACGTCCCCGGTGCAGGCAGGAACCCACGCCCCGCGTCCTCGGCGTTGATCCGGAACTCGATCGAGTGTCCCGACACGACGGGGTCGTCGTACCCGAGCTCCTCGCCCTGGGCGATCCGGAACATCTCCCGGACCAGGTCCAGGCCGGTGACCTCCTCGGAGACCGGGTGCTCGACCTGCAGCCGGGTGTTCACCTCGAGGAACGAGATCAGCCCGTCCTGCCCAACCAGGAACTCGCACGTCCCGGCCCCGACGTACCCGGCCTCGCGCAGGATCGCCTTGGACGCGGAGTACAGCGTCTCGAGTTGATCGGCGGACAGGAACGGAGCGGGCGCCTCCTCGACCAGCTTCTGGTACCGGCGCTGCAGCGAGCAGTCCCGCGTGGACACGACCACGACGTTGCCGTGGGCATCGGCCAGGCACTGCGTCTCGACGTGTCGCGGCTTGTCCAGGTATCGCTCGACGAAGCACTCGCCGCGTCCGAAGGCGCTGACTGCTTCGCGTACGGCGGACTCGTAGAGCTCCGGCACTTCCTCCAGCGTCCGCGCGACCTTCATGCCGCGGCCGCCACCGCCGTAGGCCGCCTTGATCGCGATCGGCAGCCCGTGCTCCTGCGCGAACGCGACCACCTCGGAAGCGTCGGCGACCGGGTTCGGCGTGCCGGGGACCTGTGGGGCGCCGACCTTGTCGGCGATGTGCCGGGCCTTGACCTTGTCGCCCAGCGCGTCGATGGCCGACGGCGGCGGCCCGATCCAGATCAGGCCTGCGTCGAGGACGGCCTGGGCGAAGGACGCGTTCTCGGCCAGGAAGCCGTAGCCGGGGTGGACGGCGTCAGCGCCCGAGCGGGCCGCGACGTCGAGGATCTTGGCGATGTTCAGGTAGGAGTCGGCCGGTGTCGCGCCGTCCAGCGAGTACGCCTCGTCGGCGAGCCGGACGAACAGCGCGTCGCGGTCCTGCTCGGCGTACACGGCGACGCTGCCCAGCCCTGCGTCGGCGGCGGCGCGGACGACCCGGACGGCGATCTCGCCCCGGTTCGCGACCAGCACCTTGGTGATCTGCTTGCTGTCGGACACAGCTGACTCCCTTCGGCCAGCCCGAGTCTAGGGTGAACCACCCCTTCGGGGAGACAGGGCGTTGCTCACACCGTAAGCGATCGCTCGAAGAAGGATTCCAGTACGACGACCGTCCGGGTGCTCGTCACGCCGTCCACCTGGTGCAGGGCGCGCAGGGTCGCCTGGAGGTCCTCGGTGGTCGCCGTCCGGACCTTGACCAGCACCGACGCCGGACCGGCGATGATGTGCGCCTCCTCGACCGCCGGGATGTCCCGCAGCGCGCGTAGCGTCGGCTCGTCGCCCATCCAGGCGTCCGCATCGAGCAGGACGTAGGAGAGGACCCCACGGCCGAGCGCGGCCGGATCGACCTCGATCGTGGTCCGCCGGATCACGCCGGCCGCCTTCAGCTTCCGGACCCGCTCGTGCGCAGCCCCCGCGGACAACCCGACCGCCTGCCCGAGCGCGGCGTACGACTGGGTGGCGTCCTCCTGCAAGAGCTCCAGGAGCTGCCGATCGGTATCGTCTATGGTCATTATCACCCTTTGCCAAACCTCATCCTATGAACTACAACAATAACAGGATGAGATTCGACGAAGGAGTCCAATGACTATCACGCTGTCTCCGCCACCGCATCGGATCCGGGCCGAGCTCGTCGTCCTCGACGACCGGTTCCGCAAGATCGCCGGAGACGAGTACGTCGAGTGCCTGTACGACGGCGGTCGCTGGCTCGAAGGACCGGCGTACTCACCGGCCTGGCGCTGCCTGGTCTTCAGCGACATCCCGAACGACCGGATGCTCCGCTGGGACGAAGTCTCCGGCCAGGTGTCCGTCTTCCGTGAACCGTCTGGCTACATCAACGGCAACACCATCGACCGCCAGGGCCGTCTGGTCAGCTGCTCGCAGGGCGACCGCCAGGTCTTCAGGACCGAGTACGACGGACGCCGTACGGTGCTCGCCTCACACTGCGACGGCAACCGGCTGAACAGCCCGAACGACGTGGTCGTGAAGAGCGACGATTCGGTCTGGTTCACCGACCCGCCGTACGGGATCACCTCGAACTACGAGGGGCACGCGGCCGAGCAGGAGATCGACGGCTGCCACGTCTACCGGATCGCGCCGGACGGCGTCCTGACCGTGGTCGCGGACGACTTCACTCGTCCTAACGGACTGGCCTTCTCACGCGACGAGACCCAGCTGTACGTCGTGGACACACCGGCCAAGCACATTCGCCGGTTCGACGTGGACGGGGACAAGCTGCGCGGCGGTGAGGTGTTCGCGCCCTGCACGGCCGGCATGTTCGACGGCATCAGGCTGGACAGCGCCGGCCGGGTGTGGGCGGCGACGCACGAAGGCGTGCACTGCTTCGACCCGGACGGCACTCTGATCGGCAAGCTGCTGCTGCCGGACATCGTGTCCAACCTGTGCTTCGGCGGCCCCAAGGGCAACCGCCTCTTCATCACCGCGACCACGTCAGTGTGGTCGTGGCTGCTCACCGCCAGTGGGGCCTGATCAGCGGTAGGCCTTGGAGACGCTGTCGAGCAGTCGCTCGAGGGTGTCGTACGTCGGCAGGTCGGCCACGTCGACCACCTGCTCGGCCACCGGCACCTTGCCGGCGCTGACGACCTTGGCGAACTGGTCCGGGTCAGCAGTCCGGAACCCGTGCTGTGCGGCGAGCTGCTGGAGCTCCGGGTCCGTCGACAGGAGCTGACCGAGCTTGTCGCCGTTCGGCTTGAGCGACAGCATGGTGTGCCTGGACTGCACCGTCGGCGACGGGTACATCAGCACCATGTCGCTCTTTAGCTTCCCGCGGACGGCGGCGTCCACGAACTGCGCCTCGTAGATGCACACCAGCGGCGTCTTGCCCATCCCGAGCGCCAGGTAGTCGTCGAACGGGCCCTCGCTGGAGTTGTCGGTGTAGCCCTGGTTGACGAACAGCGGCGTGACGTACGGGAGCACCTTCCGCTCCTCCGCCGTCCCCTGCACCACTGTCTGGCCGTTGGCCACGTAGCTCGCGATCGACAGGAACATCGCCGCCGAGTTGGAGGTCCGCGGGTCGGTCGTGGTGACCAGGAGCCGCTTGCGCACCGGGTACGTCGTGTTGCCGCGAATGTCGTCCCACCGCCAGCCGGCCTTGGCGAGGTCCATGTAGCGGCGCATGTCGAAGTACCAGACGCCGTTCACCTGCTTCGCGATGCCGGTCGCGGACAGCAGGTTGGCGATCGGACGGTACGTCGCGATCGCCATCGGCGACGAGAACACGGCGTACTGCTTGCCGTCGACACCGGGGCGATCGGCGGAGCCCTGCTGGATCCGGTCGGCCGCGACCGTGCTGGACGGAAACGCGAAGTCGTACTTGGCCAGGTCGATCTTGGTCGCGATCTCGCGGGAGCCGGCCGTGTCGATCTGTACGGCGAGACTGTGCTTGGCCAGCGCGGCTCGGACGTCGGGGTCCTCGAAGAACGCGCGCTTCTCGGAGCCGATCACGCCGGAGACCGTGGTGATCCCGGACGCCTGGACGTCGTCGCCGTTCCGGATGATCACGACGGTGGCGATGGTGGCGACCACGAGCACGCCGGCGACCGCCGCCGGGAGCGCCACACCGATCCGGGGCACGCGCCGCTCGCCGTCAGCGGGCGCCGACGGCCCAGCGGGCGCCGACGGCCCAGCGGGCGTCGGCGGCTCGGTAGGCGTGTCGGGTACGACGGGATCGGGGGCCGGCGAGAGTTGGGTACGGACGATGCGTTCGACCAGGATCGGCACGTACTCGCGGACCGGGTCGTCGGCGAACTGTTCACGGGCCGCCCGCACGGCGGCCTCGACGTCTTCGGAAGTGTGGATGTCGGCGAAGGAGTCGGCGAGCCGGCTGGTCACGTTCAGGATCGCCTTGTCCTCGCGGACGGTGTCGAGCTTCAAAGGGATTTCTCCACTGTGTTGACTCAGTTGGGGAAGGCACGCGCCCCCGTCCGGCGCCGCTCACATCGTTCCGCACCGGGAGGTCCACCGAGCGGTCTTCCGGCCCACGCCGTACCGAAACGGAATAGGCTTTCCGGGGTAGCCGACCTTCTGAGGAGTGACGATGACGGGCATTCTCGAGCCGCTGGCCGGTACTGCGCCGGCCGTCTGGGAGAAGCTGGACGACCGGTTCGCCGGGATCCGCGGCGACCGGCTGCTGGAACGGCTGTGGACCGGCGGGCGGTGGGTGGAGGGCCCGGTGTACTCGCCGGCCGGCCGCTACCTGCTCTGGAGCGACATCCCGAACGACCGCATCCTGCGCTGGGACGAGACGTCGTACCAGGTCTCGGTCTTCCGGCACCCGGCCGGCAACACGAACGGGCACACGCTCGACACCGAGGGGCGCCTGGTCAGCTGCGAGCACGGCAACCGCCGGGTCACCCGGACGGAGCACCACGGCGCCGTCACCGTGCTGGCCTCCGAGTACGACGGGAAGCGGCTGAACAGCCCGAACGACGTGGTGGTCAAGCGCGACGGGTCCGTCTGGTTCACCGACCCGGCGTACGGGATCGACAGCGACTACGAGGGGTACAAGGGCGAGATCGAGACCGGCGGCTGCCATGTCTACCGGGTCTCGCCGGACGGCGTGCTGACCCGGGTCGCCGACGACTTCAACCGGCCGAACGGGCTGGCCTTCTCACCGGACGAGTCGTTGCTCTACATCGCCGACTCCGAGGAGGGCACGCTGCGGGTGTTCACCGTGGACGGCGACAAGCTGTCCGGCGGCGAGCTGTTCGCGGAGTGCGGCAACGGGATCTTCGACGGCATCCGGCTCGACACCGAGGGCCGGATCTGGGCCTCGGCCGCCGACGGCGTGCACGTGTACCACCCGGACGGCACCCTGCTCGGCAAGCTCCTGGTGCCGGAGACGGTCTCCAACCTGGTCTGGGGCGGCCCGAAGCGCAACCGCCTCTTTCTGACCGCGACCACGTCGGTCTACTCGGTGTTCACCACCGTCAACGGCGCCCCCGGCCCGTACGGCCCGCTGCGCTGACGGTTCCCTCCTGCGAGGGAGGTCGTTGGTCCTGCAGATGGATCACGTCGACAGGGTGTGAGTGACAGCGTGCTTCGGGTGGCCCGCACCGGGCGGGCCGGATCCGAAGGAGTTCACGTGCTCAGCCCGAAGTTCGTCCGTCGACTGGTTCCTGCCGGAGCACTGGCCCTGCTGGCGGCCGTCGGCGTCCTGGCATCGCCGGCCGCCGCCGGCCAGGACCCGGTGATGCGGGTCTCCGGTGCGGCGGGTGGTCAGCTGGGACCGGAATGGCCGGGGATGGAAGGCGATCCGGTGTGGTTCGAGATCGACGGCCAGGCCGACGATCCGCTGCATCCGTCCGGGACCTTCCACGTCGTCCACCGCAAGCCGGACGGCCGGCTGCTGGCCGAGTTCAGCGGCCGGATCACCAGCCTGAAGGCCGTCGACGAGGTGGCGATCGTGACCGGCGTGATCGACGCGGCGGAGCATCCCGATGTCGACCGGGAGTTCGTCGGCAAGCCGGTCGCGATGACGGTGTACGACGGCGGCGACCACGACCGGATCGGCTGGGCGTGGGGCTTCTTCGGTGCCCCGGTGAGCCCGCTCCAGGGCACCGCGCCGTACTTCGCCCTGACCGAAGGCGGCTTCCGGGTCGACGGGGGAGCACGCCATCACGGTGCTCAGGGCAACGGTCCGGCGGTGGACGTGCAGACGGGCGACGGTACGACGATCGCCGCCGTACTCGGTGGTCCGAGCCCGTCCGGCAGCGCGCTGCGCTTCGAGCTCGCCGCGCGGGTGCCGGCTGGGGGTGACCCGACCCAGGTCCAGGGCAGCTTCCGCTTCACCGAGCGGGGCAAGGCGAACCTCGAAGGCCGGCTCACCTGCCTGCAGACCGGTGGCCCCGTCGCGGTCACCACCGGCGTGGTGACCAGGTCGGATGATCCCGCTCAGGTCGGCAAGCCGGTGTCGTTCTCGCTCAAGGACGGTCAGGTCGACCGGATCGCCTGGCTCTGGAGCTGGGCTGCCGAGAAGCCGTCGATCGCCGACTGCCTCTCGACCGTCCCCTCCTACGCCCCGCGCTGGGGCGGCGTCGCCGTACGGCCGTAGACCTGACGGACCCGGGTACGGCGTCGTGGGGCGCCGTACCCGGGGTTGGGTCAGAAGTTCTTCTTGACCTGGTCGATGACGGTGAAGACGGCCAGGAACCCGAAGGCGAGGAACGAGAACGCGAGCACCGCGGTGCGGAGCTTCGTGATCCGGATCGCCTTGGGCAGGGCCCGCGAGTTCATCCACCACAGCAGGCCGGAGTAGAAGAACATCATCGTGCCCGCGGTACACGCCGAGATGACCAGCAGCACCAGCGGCTGGGTCAGGCCGGCCAGCAGTACGAGGATGCCGAAGGCAACGAGTCCCCAGACCAGGAAGAAGTACAGCTTGGACTCGCTGACCTTCGACGTCCGCAGGTAGCGCGACTTGACCATGTCCGCGGTCAGCCGGGACGTGTAGTCGACGATGCCGGTCGCGGCCGCGAACAGCGAGAACGCGCCGATCGCCCAGAACAGGTAGCCGAACCAGTCGCCGACCAGCGTCTGCAGCGTGGTGCCCTCGATCTTCAGGAAGCTGATGTTGTTCTTGACGTCCGGGTTCCCGAACAGGGTCGCGTGCGCGAGCATCGAGGTGAACACGATGGTGAGGATCGTGATCGCCACGAAGGTCAGGCCCTGCTCGACGTTGGCGAACTTCCACCAGCGCCGCCAGCGGGACATGTTCGCGTCGTCGATGGTGAAGGTGTAGCCGTTGGCGGTCGGGTCCGCCTCTTTCTCACCGGTGATCGGCGAGGTCAGCCGCGGCACGTGCACACCCATGCCGAAGCCCTTGTCCCGGATCCAGTTGCTCTGCACCAGGTTCTGCCCGCCGCCGGCGCCGGCGTACGCGATCGCACCCATGATGAGCGCGAACCCGAGCTGGTCGGCCGGGAACTGCGGGTTGGTGACCGCGTCGCCGAGCGCGCTGTAGGTCTTGCCCCGGATGGCGAAGGCCAGCGCCAGCACGACCAGCAGCGCGACGGCCGCGATCTTGACGAAGATCAGCCGCTCGAGCATCACGTAGACGACCGGCGCGAAGGTCAGGATCAGGCCGATCACGAGCAGGATGCCGATCGCGATCCAGCGCGGGTCCCCGGCCCCGAACAGGTAGGTCAGCATCGACGCCGAACTGGTCGCCCAGCCGGGCCACATGTTCGCGAAGTACGTCATGATCGCGAAGAACAGGCCCCAGTGCTTCCAGTACCGGTTGAAGCCGGTCAACGCTGTCTCACCAGTGGCCAGCGTGTACCGCTCGATCTCCATGTTCAGGAACCACTGGACGATCACGCCGACCACGGCGCCCCAGAGGAACACCAGGCCGACCTGGCTGGCGATGTACGGCCACAGGATGAACTCGCCGGACGCCAGGCCGACGCCGGCGCCGACCATGCCGGGGCCGATGATCTTCCAGGTGTTGGTGGGTGGTTCGGGTAGGTCGCGAACCTGCGGTGCGGGCAGGTTCCGCGTCGGCAGAGCGAATCTGCCGTGCTCAGTCGATGTCGTGTCTGCCATCGTGGTCCTCACTTCCTCGACCCCCGCGCACTATGTCCGGACCATAACGAATACTGTCGACACGGGCGACCCGACACAGTGCGCCTTTAAGGAGACTTGAGCACCTCCACCGCCTTGGCGATCCGCCGGGCGCGGGTCTCGGGCTTCTTGGCCTCGTTGATCGCGTTCACATGCTCGCGCCGATGGCTGTAGCTGAGGGCATCGAAACTCTTTCGAAGCCCAGCCTCCTCGAGCGCCGCCGCCAGATCCTCCGGTACGTCGACCGTCCGCTCAGCGGTGTCCCGCTCGAGCGTCACGGTGACCGAATCACCGTCGCCCTTCCCCAGCTGAGTCCGGATCCCCTTCAGCATCCCGATCACCATGCACCCACCCATGGACGCGATCGACCCCCGATACGCCACCCCATCAAACGAGGCCCGCACCGGAATCCGCCCCCCACCCCCGAGCGCGGCGATCACCTCCCCAGGCACCTCCACCCAGGCCCCACCCCCGTCATTCACCACAACCGTCCCCACAAACATCTCCATCCCCCAAAGGTACAAAGCAAAGCGGCGAGTGGAGCCGAGCCAGCCCGCCTTACGCCACTGCCAGCTCGGGAGATCCGAACCGCCAGGCCACCACAATCGGCCGTTCACCCCGGTGCCGCGCTCGCGCACGGGCCCGGCGGGCAATTGTGATGGCCTGGCGGTCCGCCCCCACAGGACGGGGACAAGCAGACAACGGAACCACCAGGGATGGCTGCTGTTTAGTTCTTCTCTGACGCGTCTTCCCGTGCGAGTTTGCTGGGCCACCAGATCTTTTTGCCTATGTCGTAGGACAGGGCGGGGACGAGGAGGGAGCGGACGACGGTGGTGTCGAGGAGGACGCCGAAGGCGACCATGAAGGCTATTTGGACCAGGAAGAGGATGGGGAGGACGGCCAGGGCGGAGAAGGTGGCGGCCAGGACGACGCCGGCGGAGGTGATGACGCCGCCGGTGACGGCCAGGCCGATCAGGATGCCGGGTCTGGTGCCCTGTTCCTGGGACTCCTCCCGGACGCGAGTCATCAGGAAGATCGAGTAGTCGATGCCCAAGGCAACCAGGAAGACGAACGCGTAGAGCGGGATGCTCGGGTCGGCGCCCGGGAAGCCGAAGACGTGGTTGAACATCAGCGCGCTCACCCCGACCGTGGCGCCGAACGAGATCACGTTCGCGACCACCAGCAGGACCGCCGCCACGATCGAGCGCAGCAACAGCATCAGTACGACGAAGATCACCGCCAGGATCGCCGGGATGATCACCCGCAGATCGCGCTCACTCGCATCCAGCACGTCCAGGTTGATCGCCGTGTTCCCGCCGACCAGGATGTCCGGCGAGACCTTGTCCAGCTCGGTCCGCAGGTGTTCGACCACCTTGGTGGCCTCGGGGGAGTCGGCCGCGACCTCCAGCGTCGCCTGGACCAGAACCTTGCCGTCGACAACCTTCGGCGGTACGCCGGGAGCCGCCGACGCGGACGCCGTACCGACGCCTTCGACCTGCGACGCGGTCTGGACCACCTGGTCGGCCTGCCCGACCGGAGTCAGGATCTGGACCGGCGTACCGGCTCCGGCGTCGAAGTGCTTGGCCAGCTCCTCCTGCCCGGTGACCGACTCGACCTTGTCGAGGAACAGGTCCTCCTGCGAGATCCCGCTCGCCTTGAACGTCGGCAGGAACGCCGCGCACGCCAGCAGCGCGAGCGCGCTGATCGCCCAGACCTTGCGGGGGCTGCGGCCGACCAGACCGGACACCCGTCCCCACAGCCGACGGCCGCCGACCTGGTCGCGGGCGTGCACGTGGTCGACGCGCGGGATGGACGGCCAGAAGATCCGGCGGCCGAACGCGAGCAGGATGGCCGGCAGGAAGCTCATCGAGGCGATCAGCGCGCCGGCGATCCCGATCGCGCCGACCGGGCCGAGGCCCTTGGTGCTGCCGAGCTGGGAGAGCAGCAGGCAGAGCAGACCGAGGATGACCGTCGCCGCGCTGGCCGCGATCGGCTCGATCGACGCCCGCCACGCGATCCGCATCGCGTCGTACTTGCTGGTGTAGTCGTGCAACTCCTCTTTGTAACGGGAGACGAGTAGCAGCGAGTAGTCGGTCGCGGCGCCGACGACGAGGATGAACAGGATGCCCTGGCTCTGCCCGTTCAGTTCGATGACGCCGTTCTTCGCCAGCGGGTACACGACCAGCGCGGCCAGCGCGAGGCCGAAGACGGCGGTGAGCAGTACGGCGATCGGCAGGATCGGGCTGCGGTAGACGATCAGCAGGATGACGAACACCACCGCGAGCGCGACGCCGAGCAGGATCCCGTCGATCCCGCCGAAGGCGACGACGAAGTCCGCGAACACGCCGCCCGGGCCGGTCACATAGACGTTCAGGCCAGTGGGTGTGAGGTCTTGCTTGATCTCGGCCCGCATCGCCTCGGCGGCGGCGTACAGCACCGTCTCGCCCTCGTGCACCACGTCGTCGACGCGGTCGCCGTCGAGCTCGACGGTGATCAGCAGGGCCTTCTTGTCCTCCGACGGGATCACCGTCTTGGCCGGCGCGACGAGGTAGTCACCGATCGTCGACCCGTTGCCGAGGTCCAGCGTCGGCACCTTGGCGAGGAACTCGTTGGCCTTCGCGAGGTCCGCGGGCGTGATCCCGGAGTCCCGCACGATCAGCACGAAGTACGGCAGCGCGTTGGAGTCGACGAACTTCGCGGACTCGTTGGCGACCAACGTGGATTCGGCTTGTTTCGGGAGGAAATTGGCGTTGTCGTTCTCCTGGACTTCGCTCAGCTTCCCGACCGTCGGACCGCCCAGCGAGGCCAGCACGAGCCACCCGATCAGTACGGCGGCGATCGCCGCGCGCCACGCCCAGCGGCCACCCGTGCGTCCGCCGCTGCGCCCGCCCTGGCCGCCGTCCCCAGTCTCCAGACCTGCCTCTTCGGTGGTCTGCTCAGTCTGTTTCAACGTTGTCCCCTCAGCGTCGGTAGGGGCACAGTACCCAGCCGCGCCAGTTGTCCTCTCACTGCCCGCCGATGGGTGTGCGGGAGCCGTTTCGGCGGCGTAACAACAAGATGACTACTCGGAAACACCCCGGTCATAGCGTCCTGGCCTAATCAGTGAGGTCGGATGATCGGAGACTTGCCATGACGCTCGAGGCACGACCTGAGGCCGTCGCCACCCGCGATGGCAGCGGTGCAGTGGGGACAGTCGAGGCGCCCAGGCGCGGGCGCTGGATCGATGTCTGGGACCCGGAGGACGCCACGTTCTGGGCCGAGAAGGGACGTGCGGTCGCGCGGCGCAACCTCTGGCCGTCCATCTTCGCCGAGTTCCTCGGCTTCGCCGTCTGGCAGCTGTGGAGCATCGTCGTCGTCTCGATGCCGAGGGCCGGATTCGGCTACTCCACCAACCAGCTGTTCTGGCTGGTCGCGTTGCCGAGCCTGGTCGGCGCGACGCTGCGGCTGCCGTACACGTTCGCGGTGCCGCGGTTCGGCGGCCGGAACTGGACCATCGTGTCCGCGCTGCTGCTGCTGATCCCGACCACCGGGCTGGCCTACTTCATGACCCAGCCGGACACGCCGTTCTGGCTGATGGCGCTGGTCGCGGCCACCGCGGGTGTCGGCGGCGGCAACTTCGCCAGCAGTATGACGAACATCTCCTTCTTCTACCCGGAGAAGGAGAAGGGTTTCGCGCTCGGCATCAACGCGGCCGGCGGCAACCTGGGCGTGGC
The DNA here is from genome assembly GCF_040653975.1 of Kribbella sp. NPDC050820. Taxonomy (NCBI): domain Bacteria; kingdom Bacillati; phylum Actinomycetota; class Actinomycetes; order Propionibacteriales; family Kribbellaceae; genus Kribbella; species Kribbella sp. NPDC050820. The sequence continues at coordinate 123,850 of NZ_JBFAHB010000013.1, read as the reverse complement.
CGTGGTCCAGCTGGTGGTGCCGGTGGTGATCGTGCTCGGCGCCGGCCTGTCGCTGAACCGGGCCGGCCTGCTGTGGATCCCGCTGGTCCTGCTGGCTGCCTTCCTGGCCTGGAAGGTGATGTCCAACCTGTCCGTCGCGACCTCCTCGTTCTTCACCTCGATCGCGGCGGCGAAGCGGCCGCACACCTGGATCATCTCGTTCCTCTACATCGGCACCTTCGGCTCGTTCATCGGCTTCGGGGCGGCCTTCCCGCTGCTGATCAAGACCACCTTCCCCGAGATCACGGTGTCCAACATCGTCTTCCTCGGTGCCCTGGTCGGCTCGATCGCGCGGCCGTTCGGCGGCAAGCTGTCCGACAAGCTCGGCGGCGCCTGGGTGACGGTCTGCGCGTTCGTGGTGATGGGCGCGGGCATCCTGTCGGCGATCGTGTCGCTGAACGCGGGCAGCTTCCCGGCGTTCCTGATCAGCTTCCTGGTCCTGTTCGTCGCCAGCGGCGCCGGCAACGGGTCGACGTACCGGATGATCCCCGCGGTGTTCCGGCTGACCACGCCGGACGACCCGGGCCGGGCCAAGCGGGAGGCGGCGGCCTGCATCGGGATCGCCTCCGCGGTCGGCGCGTACGGCGGCTTCCTGGTCCCGCGCGGATTCGCGATGTCGACGAGCAGCTACGGCTCGCTGATCCCGGCGCTGTACGTCTTCTGCGCCTTCTACCTGGTCTGCCTGGCCGTGACGTACTTCTGCTACCTCCGCAAGGGTGGCCCGCTCAGCCGGGAGCGCGTGTGACGGCAGTCCCCACCCACTGTCCGTACTGCGCATTGCAGTGCGCCACCTCCCTGCACCCGGCCGCTCGGCCGGGTGCAGTGGAGGTGCAGCCACGCGCCTTCCCGACCAACAAGGGTGGGTTGTGCCGCAAGGGCTGGACGGCGGCCGAGGTGCTGACCGTGCCCGACCGGCTCACCACTCCGCTGGTGCGGGACGCGGCCGGCGACCTGGTTCCGGTCAGCTGGGACGAGGCGCTCGACTTCGTCGCCGACCGGATCCGTTCGCTGCAGGCCGCACACGGCAACGACGCCGTCGCGGTCTTCGGCGGCGGGGGACTGACCAACGAGAAGGCGTACGCGCTGGGCAAGTTCGCCCGAGTGGCGCTGAAGACCGCGAACGTGGACTACAACGGCCGGTTCTGCATGTCGTCCGCGGCGGCCGCGACGAACCGCGCCTTCGGGATCGACCGTGGGCTGCCGTTCCCGCTGGCCGATGTGGCCGGTGCCGGCGCCGTCCTGCTGGTCGGCAGCAACATCGCCGAGACGATGCCTCCCGCGGTCTCGCACCTCGAGGGTGTCCGCGGCTCGGGTGGGCTTCTGGTCGTCGACCCGCGCCGTACGGCGACAGCCTCGCTGACCGAGGACGGCGCCGGCATCCACCTCCAGGCGACCCCCGGGACCGACCTGGCGCTAGTGCTCGCGCTGACTCACGTCGTACTGCAGGAGGGGCTGGCCGACACGGCGTACCTGACCGAGCGCACCGACGACCCGGACGCGCTGTTCCGCTCGACCGCCTCCTGGTGGCCCGAGCGGGCGGAACGCGTGACCGGTGTGCCGGCCACGACGATCCGGCGGGCAGCGCGAGCACTTGCGGCTGCGGCACCCGTGCACGGAGGTGCTGGAGCGTTCATCCTGACCGGGCGCGGTGCAGAGCAGCACAGCAAGGGCACTGACACGGTCACGGCCTGCATCAACCTCGCGCTGGCGCTGGGACTGCCCGGCCGGCTGGGCAGCGGCTACGGCTGCATCACCGGTCAGGGCAACGGCCAGGGCGGTCGCGAGCACGGCCAGAAGGCCGACCAGTTGCCCGGCTACCGCAGCATCGCCGACCCCGCCGCCCGCGCTCACGTCGCGTCGGTCTGGGGCGTGGACCCGGACAGCCTGCCTGGCCCGGGCAAGAGCGCGGTCGAACTGATCAACTCACTCGGTACGACGGATGGCCCGAAGGCGCTGCTGGTGCACGGCAGCAACCTGCTCGTGTCGGCACCGCGACTCTCCTCCGTGCGTGAGCGGTTGGCCGCTCTCGACCTGCTGGTCGTGGCGGATGTCGTGCCGTCGGAGACCGCACTGCTCGCGGATGTCGTCTTCCCGGTCACGCAGTGGGCCGAGGAGGAAGGCACGATGACCTCGCTCGAGGGCCGAGTGATCCGCCGTCGTGCCGCCATCACCCCGCCCGGTGAGGTTCGCAGTGATCTGGCGATCTTCGCCGGTCTCGCCGAGCGCCTGGACAGCATTCCGTTCTCGACCGATCCGGCGGAGATCTTCGAGGAGCTGCGGCTCGCCAGCAAGGGTGGCAAGGCGGACTACTCCGGCATCACCTGGGACCGCATCGACGCCGGCGAGGCGCTGTTCTGGCCGGTGCCTGCCGAAGGCCACCCGGGTACGCCGCGGCTGTTCGCGGACTCCTTCAGCACGCCGGACGGCCGCGCGCACGTCGTACCGGTCGACCACCGCCCGGTCGCGGACGACCTGAACGCCGCGGCGCCGATGTACCTGGTCACCGGGCGGCTGCTGCAGCACTACCAGAGCGGCGCGCAGACGCGGCGGGTGCCGGAGTTGGCCGAAGCCGAGCCGGAGGTGTTCGCCGAGATCCACCCGCGGGTGGCGGCGCAGTTGGGTGTTTCCGATGGGCGCCCGGTCCAGCTGCGCACCACCCGCGGCGCCATGGTCCTCCTGGCCCGGGTGACCACCGACGTCCGTCCGGACACGGTCTTCGTGCCGTTCCACTACGGCGGCGCCGGCGCGGTCAACGAGCTCACCAACGACGCGCTCGACCCGGTGTCCCGGATGCCCGAGTTCAAGGCCTGTGCCGTCGAAGTCACAGCCGCCAGCCTCCCGGCGACTGGAGTTCCGGCATGAACGAACGAATGGTGATCATCGGAGGCGGTATGGCCGGCCGACGGCTGGCTGGCCTGCTTCCGTCGTACGACGTGACCGTCCTCGGCGACGAGGGGTCCTACAACCGCGGCCGGCTGACCGAGTACGTCGCCGGTCGCGCAGCCGAGCCGGTGATCGGTTCGGAATTGGTGTCGACCGCGGCCCGGGTCGACCGCTCGCGGCAAGTGGTCACGGACACCGATGGTCGTGAGTGGGCCTACGACCGGCTCGTGTTCGCGACCGGTGCAACTCCCGTTGTTCCAAAGGGGATTCCGGACGCGGCCGGAGTGCACACGCTTCGGTCCGCGGCCGACGCACGGGCGATTGTGGAGCAGGCGTCGCGCGTACGGCGTGCCGTCGTGCTCGGCGGCGGCGTGCTCGGCGTCGAGACGGCCTGCGCACTGCGTGAACGCGGCGTCGCGGTGACGCTCGTGCATGACGGGGAAACCCTGCTGGACAAGACGATTCGGCTCACTGCCGGTCGGCGGGTCACCCGGGCGGTGCGTGAGCTCGGCGTCGAGGTGCTGCTCAACACGACCCTCGAAGGCACGGACCTGCGCGACGAGCGGTTCCGGGCGCTGCGATTGCGTGGCGGTCGGCAGGTATTCGGCGACTTGCTGGTCGTCGCCTGTGGAGTGCAGCCGCGCGCCAACCTCGCCACCGGGCTGACGGTCCGGACAGGCATCGTCGTCGACCGCACGTTCACGAGCCCGGACGACACTCGAGTGCACGCGATCGGCGACTGCGCCGAAATCGACGGTCGGGTCACCGGGACGGTCGCGTCCGCGTGGGCCCAGGCCGAGGCGCTCGCGCAGCACCTGTCCGGCGAGGAGTTCGACGTACCCGACTTCGAGGTGGTTCGGCTGACTGCGGGCGGCCTCGATCTGCTTGTCCTCGGCGACAAGGAGGATGACGGGGAGGTGGTTCGGCTCGAGGACGGTGAGCGGTACGTGCGCGCCGTACTGCGGGACGGCATCGTCCGCTCGGCCGTCGCGGTCGGCGCCCCCGAGGTGGCCGCCGAGCTCGTGCTGCTGGCCGACCGGGGCACACCCGTCGCGGCCGAGGGGCTGCTGGCGGCTCCCGACGTACCGAAGAAGAAGGTGGCCACCGTCTGCAGGTGCAACGGGGTCACCAGGGCCGCGATCGAGGCGGCTTGGCGTGGAGGTGCCGACAGCGTCGCCGGCATCGCCGCGAAGACGCGGGCGACGACCGGGTGCGGCAGTTGCACCGGCGCCGTCGGCGATCTGCTCGACCGCTTCCGCCGCGGCGAGACCGAACCAGTACCAACCAGGAGGGCGACGATGACAGAGCTGAACAAGGCCCGGCACGTAGTGGTGGTGGGCGGAGGAATGGTCGCTCACCGGTTGGTCGAGGCGCTGCGGTCCCGCGACCCGGAGATCCAATGGCGGATCACGGTGCTGGCGGAGGAGCCGCGGCTGCCGTACGACCGGGTCGCGCTGACCAGCTACTTCTCCGGCCGCGACCCGCACGACCTGTCGCTGGGTGACCCGGAGCTCTGGGACGACCCGGCGGTGACACTGCGCAAGGGCGTTCAGGTCACGTCGTTCGACAGCACGGCCAAGACCGTGACGACCGCGCGCGGCGAGAAGATCGAGTACGACGAACTGGTCCTGGCGACAGGCTCGTCGGCCTTCGTGCCGCCGGTGAAGAACAACGACGCGCAGGGCTGCTTCGTCTACCGCACCATCGACGACGTGGCCGCGCTCCGGGTGTATGTCGAGCGGCTGAAGAGCGAGGGCAAGGACGTCCACGGCGTCGTGGTCGGCGGTGGTCTGCTCGGACTCGAGGCAGCTGGTGCGCTCCGAGCCCTCGGTGCGGCGACCAAGGTGGTCGAGTTCGCGCCGCGGCTGATGCCGCTGCAGGTGGACGAAGGCGGCGGCGCCGCGCTGGCCCGGCTGATCGAAGGACTCGACGTCGACGTGATGGTGTCGACGCAGTGCACCCGGGTCAAGCTCACCTCGCAGGGCGCGGCTCGTGCGATGGCACTCGCCGACGGCCCCGATCTGCCGGCCGACGTGGTGGTGTTCGCGACCGGTGTCCGGCCGCGTGACGAGCTGGCCCGCGAGGCCGGCCTGGCCGTCGGTGAGCGCGGCGGTGTGATCGTCGACGAGGCCTGCCGGACTTCGGTGCCCGGTGTCTGGGCGATCGGTGAGGTCGCCTGCATCGAGGGTCGGGTCTGGGGTCTGGTCGCTCCCGGTTACACGATGGCGGAGATCGTGGCCGACCGGCTGCTCGGCGGCGAGGCGACGTTCCCAGGTGCGGACACCTCGACGAAGCTGAAGCTGCTCGGTGTCGACGTGGCCAGCTTCGGCGACGCGTTCGGTACGTCGGAAGGCGCGCTCGACATCGTCTACGCCGACCCGATCGCCGGTGTCTACAAGAAGCTGGTCTTGTCCGACGACGCGCGGACCTTGCTCGGTGGCATCCTCGTCGGCGACGCATCGGCGTACTCCGGGCTCCGGCCGATGGTCGGCCGTGAGCTCGGCGCCGACCCGGCGGCGTTCCTGCTGCCCGAGGGCGCCGGGCCGGTCAAGCTCGAGCTGCCCGACGACGCGCCGGTCTGCTCCTGCAACAACGTCTCGGCCGGCACCATCCGCTGCGCCGTACGCGACGAGGGCTGCAGCGACATCAAGTCGGTGTGCGGCAAGACCAAGGCCGGCACGTCGTGCGGATCGTGCCTGCCGATCGTGAAGAACCTGATGAACACCGAGCTGGCCAAGGCCGGTGTCGAGGTCAGCAAGGCGCTGTGCGAGCACTTCGCGCTGTCCCGCGCCGAGCTGTTCGACGTGGTCCGGATCACCGAGCTGCGCACGTTCAGCGAGATCGTCGAGCGGCACGGCACCGGGCGCGGCTGCGACATCTGCAAGCCGGTGGTCGCGTCGATCCTGGCCAGCCTGGACCCCGCGGGGCACGTGCTCGAAGGCGAGCGGGCGACGCTGCAGGACACCAACGACCACGTGATGGCCAACATGCAGAAGGACGGCACGTACTCGGTCGTCCCGCGGGTCCCGGGCGGCGAGATCACCCCGGAGGGCCTGATCACGATCGGCGAGGTGGCCCGCGACTTCGGCCTCTACACCAAGATCACCGGCGGCCAGCGGGTCGACCTGTTCGGCGCCCGGATCGAGCAGCTGCCGGCGATCTGGAAGCGGCTGGTCGACGCGGGCTTCGAGTCCGGGCACGCGTACGGCAAGGCGCTGCGCACGGTGAAGTCGTGCGTCGGCTCGACCTGGTGCCGGTACGGCGTCCAGGACTCGGTCGGGATGGCGATCGCGCTGGAGCTGCGGTACCGCGGGCTGCGGTCGCCGCACAAGCTCAAGCTCGGTGTCTCCGGCTGCGCCCGTGAGTGCGCCGAGGCGCGCGGCAAGGACGTCGGCGTGATCGCGACCGAGAAGGGCTGGAACCTGTACGTCGGCGGCAACGGCGGCATGACCCCGCGGCACGCCGAGCTGCTCGCTTCCGACCTGAGCGACGACGAGCTGTTCCAGGCGATCGACCGGTTCCTCATGTACTACATCCGCACCGGCGACCGGCTGCAGCGGACCTCGGTCTGGATCAGTGAGATCGAAGGCGGTCTCGAGCACGTCAAGGACGTCGTACTGAACGACAGCCTCGGGATCGCCGGCGACCTGGACGCCGCGATGGCTCGGCACGTGGACTCGTACGTCGACGAGTGGCGCGCCACCCTGAACGACCCCGACAAGCTGGCCCGGTTCGTCTCCTTCGTGAACGCGCCGGACCAGCCGGACGCCGACCTGCGGTACGTGGTCGAGCGCAATCAGCCGCGGCCCGCCACCCCGGCCGAGCGCGGACAGCTGGAGCCGGTGCTGCTCGCCGGTCCCCGATTGGAGGTACGCCAGTGAAGGAGCGAAGCGAGTTCACCATCAAACACAGCGTGCCTGGTGCCTCAGCCGCGCCCGGAGCGAAGCGAGGACGCGGATGAGTATCACTGCCATGAGTCAGACAGTGGTCTGCCAGTACGACGTCCTGCTGCCGGAGCGTGGGGTCGCCGCCTTGGTCGGCGGAGTGCAGATCGCGTTGTTCCGGACGCACGACGGATCGGTGTTTGCCCTCGGCAACCAGGACCCGTTCAGCGGCGCGAACGTGATGTCGCGCGGGATCGTCGGCAACCGGGGCGACGTCCCGACCGTCGCCTCGCCGATGTTCAAGCAGGTCTTCGATCTGCGGACCGGAGTGTGCCTGGACGATCCCGCGGTGTCGCTGCCTGTCTATGCGGTGCAGGTGGTCGATGGTCAGGTGCTCATCGGTGAACAGTAAGCCGGGGCCGCTGAGCGGCTGCACGATCGCGATCACCGCCCACCGCCGCGCGGAGGACCTGATCGCCTCGTTCGAGCGTCGCGGCGCGAAGGTGCTGCACGCGCCGACCCTGCAGATCGTGCCGGTCGCCGACGACCACGCGCTGATCGAGGCGACCCGGCGGGTGATCGCGAACCCGCCGGACGACGTCGTCGTCACCACCGCGGTCGGCTTCCGCGGCTGGATCGAGGCCGCTGACACCGCCGGGCTGGCCGCGGACCTGCTCGGCACGCTGGAGCAGTCACGCATCCTCGCCCGCGGCCCGAAGGCTCGGGGCGCGATCCGGGCCGCCGGACTGGTCGAACACTGGTCTGCCCGGTCGGAGACGACCGCCGAGGTGGTGGAGTGGCTCCGCGACCAAGGTGTCGACGGGCGGAAGATCGTCGTACAGCTGCATGGACTGTCGGACCCCGGCCTGCAGGACTCGCTGCGGGGAGCTGGGGCGTCCGTACGCGGGCTCGAGGTGTACCGCTGGGGTCCGGCGCCGGACGCCGCTCTCGTCGAGCGGATGATCGGCCAGCTCTGCTCGGGCGCGGTGGACGCTGTGGTCCACACGTCGGCGCCTGGCGCGCAGGCGATGCTCGACGCGGCGGCGCTGACCGGGCAGTACGACGCCCTGCTCACGTCACTGCGAACAGGGCGCGTGCTGAACGCCTGCGTGGGTCCGGTCACGGCCGCGCCGTTTGCGGCGTTGGGGATGGAGCCGCTGGTGCCCGACCGCTTCCGGCTCGGCGCGCTGATCCGGATCGTCACCGATCGGCTCACCGAGGACCACGCACGCTCGATCGAGACGGAGTTCGGGCAACTCGTGATTCGTGGTGGCGCTGCGGTCCTGGACGGGGTGGTGCTGCCACTCGGTCCGGGGCCCCGCGCCGTACTGGCCGCTCTCGTCGCGGCCGGTGGTGATGTGGTGTCGCGACCGGAGCTGCTCGCGGTGCTTCCTGGTGCAGAGGACGTACACGCGGTGGAGGTCACGGTGAACAGACTGCGTACGGCGGTCGGCAGGCCGGAGCTGGTGCGGACAGTCGTACGACGCGGCTACCGCCTGGCCGTGGAACCCGCCGGAGTGGCGTCATGACGATCGACCTGATCGCAGCAGCCCACGGTACGGCGGACCCGCGTGGTATCGCGGTCGTGCACGAACTCGTCCGCGAGATGGCGCGTCAACGGCCGGACATCCCGATGTCGCTGGGTTTCGTGGATGTCGACGTACCGGCTCTTCCCGGTCTGGTCGGCCGGGTCATGGCCGACGCCGGCGAGGCCGTCGTCGTACCCCTGCTGCTGTCCAGCGGCTACCACGTGCACGTCGACATCGCCGCCGAGTCGACCCGGTACCCCGGTCGCGTCCACGCCGTCTCCGCCCTCGGCCCCGACCCCGTCCTGGCCGACATCATGGCCGACCACCTCGGCGACCTTCGCCGAATCGACCGCGTCGTCCTGGCCGCCGCCGGCTCCTCCGCCCCCCGGGCTTTGGCCGACTGCGGGCAAACAGCCCGCTTGCTGTCCCGCCGCATCGACCGCCCCGTCGAGGTCGGCTACGTCTCCGGCGCCGGCGAACACCTCACCTCCGTCCTCGCCCGAACCCCGGGCCGCGTAGCCGTAGCCACCTACCTCCTGGCCCCCGGCTACTTCGCCGACAAAGTCCACCGCCTGTCCGCGCACCGTCCCGCTACCCCACCGCTGGGCGCCGACCCCCGCCTGGCAACCCTCGCCCTGACCCGCTACCAGAGCGCACTCCTGGAGACCTCGATCGCCGTCTAGGTGCATTTCGACAGGAGGTGTCTCGGGACTCGGCTCCGCCAACCGCTTTCCTGCGGCGTGTCGTCCCTCGCCGGCCGACTACCTCCTGTCGAAACGTCGGTCGGAGCGGAGCGCGGCCAGGTCGGCCTCGCAGCGGGCTTCGACCTCGGCCAGTTCCCGGAGGGTTTCGTCGATGTCGTGGCGGCGTTGTTCGAGGTCGGCCCGGCGGGTGGTGATCTGGTCCAGGAGGTAGACGAGCTGGCCCTCCTCGCCGGGTTCGGCGTCGTACATGTCGACGATGGTGGCGATCTCGTCCAGGGAGAAACCTAGGCGCTTGCCGCGGAGGATGAGGCCGAGGCGGACGCGGTCGCGGGGGTGGTAGACGCGCACGGTGCCGCGGCGCTCGGGCGTGAGCAGGCCGCGGTCCTCGTAGAACCGGATCGTCCGGAGCGTGACGTCGTACTCGGCGGCCAGTTCGGCGATCGACCAGGTCTCAGCGGGCACCCGGATATTGTGCACACACCCCAGGTTGCTTTACGTTTACGTAAGCGTCAAGCACAGGGAGTCCGCTCATGTTCGAACTGTCCGAGGAGCACCGCGAGTTCCGGCACAGCGTTCGCGACTTCGCCGAGGCGGAGATCGCCCCGCACGCCGCGGAGTGGGACCGCAAGCACTACTTCCCGGTGGAGGTCGTGCAGAAGATGGGCCGGCTGGGACTGTTCGGGCTGACCGCGCCGGAGGAGTACGGCGGCGCCGGCGGCGACTTCACCAGCCTGTGCGTGGCGATCGAGGAGATCTCCCGGGTCGACCAGTCGATGGGGATCACCCTGGAGGCGGCGGTCGGGCTCGGCATCAACCCGATCCTGACCTTCGGCACCGAGGAGCAGAAGGCGACCTGGCTGCCCGACCTGGTGGCCGGCCGGAAGCTGGCCGGGTTCGGCCTGACCGAGCCGGAGTCCGGGTCGGACGCGGGCGCGACCAAGACCCGCGCGGTGCTGGACGGCGGCGAGTGGGTGATCGACGGCTCGAAGCAGTTCATCACGAACTCCGGCTCGACGATCACGTCCTGCGTGACGGTGACCGCGCGGACCGGCGAGAAACCGGACGGCAAGGCGGAGATCTCCACGATCATCGTCCCGGCGGGGACGCCGGGATTCACGGCGGAGGCGTCGTACGACAAGCTCGGGTGGCACGCGTCGGACACGCACCCGCTGTCCTTCGTCGGCTGCCGGGTGCCGGAGGCCAACCTGCTAGGCGAGCGCGGCAAGGGGTTCGCGCAGTTCCTGGCCACCCTCGACGACGGGCGGGTCGCGATCGCGGCCGTCGCGCTCGGCTGCATTCGCGCCTGCCTGGAGATGTCGGTCCAGTACGCCGGTGAGCGCAAGACCTTCGGGGTCCCGATCGGCCGCAAGCAGGGGGTCGCGTTCCAGATCGCCGACCTGAAGGTGATGGCGGACGCGGCCGAGATGCTGGTCTACCGGGCCGCCGCGCTGAAGGACGCCGGGGCGTCGATGGCCGACTTCAAGCAGGCCGCGTCGGTGGCGAAGCTGTACGCGACCGAGTCCGCGGTGACCGCGACCCGGATCGCGACCCAGGTGTTCGGCGGCTACGGCTTCATGGAGGAGTACCCGGTCACCCGGTTCTACCGGGACGCCAAGATCCTCGAGATCGGCGAGGGCACGTCGGAAGTGCAGCGGATGCTGATCGCCCGGAGCCTTGGGCTCCCGGTGGAATGATGGCCGCATGACCCACGATCACTGGACCGAGGTCAAGGTAGCCCGTGAGGCGACCCTCGGCCCGCCCGAGAAGGCTGCGGCCAAGCTCGCGAGTCAGAACAAGCTCTACGTGCGGGACCGGATCGCCCTGCTCGTCGACGAGGGCAGCTTCGTCGAGGACGCGCAGCTGGCGAACGCGCTGAACCCGGGCCTGCCCGCCGACGGCGTGGTCACCGGCCGCGGGCTGGTCGACGGCCGGCCGGCGCTGGTGGTCGCGAACGACCCGACCGTCAAGGCCGGGTCGTGGGGCGCCCGGACGGTGGAGAAGATCGTCCGGATCACCGAGGTGGCGATCCGCGACGAGCTGCCGGTGTTCTGGCTGATCGACTCCGCCGGCGCCCGGATCACCGACCAGGTGGAGCTGTTCCCGGGCCGGCGCGGCGCCGGGCGGATCTTCCACAACCAGGTCGCGCTGTCCGGCAAGGTGCCGCAGATCTGCTGCCTGTTCGGCCCGTCCGCGGCCGGCGGCGCGTACATCCCGGCGTTCTGCGACCTGGTGATCATGGTCGACGGCAACGCCTCGATGTACCTGGGGTCGCCGCGGATGGCCGAGATGGTGGTCGGCGAGAAGGTGACGCTGGAGGAGATGGGCGGCGCCCGGATGCACACCAGCGTGTCCGGCTGCGGCGACCTGCTCGCCACCGACGACGCCGAGGCGATCGACCTGGCCAAGCAGTACTTCTCCTACCTGCCCGGTTCGTGGCAGACCCGGCCGCCGTCGTACGACGCCGCGCCGCCGGCCCGCGACTTCACCCGGGACCTGGTGCCGGCCGAGGAGAGTGTCGGGTTCGACATCCACGACGTGATCGACGCGCTGGTCGACGCGGACACGTTCTTCGAGGTCAAGCCGTCGTACGCGCCGGAACTCGTCACCGGGTTCGGACTGCTGGCCGGGCAGGTGGTCGGGATCGTCGCGAACCAGCCGGCCGTGAAGGGCGGCGTGCTGTTCGTCGACTCGGCGGACAAGGCGGCCCGGTTCATCTGGTTGTGCGACGCGTTCAACGTGCCGCTGGTGTACCTGTGCGACGTTCCCGGCTTCATGATCGGCAGCGAGGTCGAGCGGGCCGGGATCATCCGGCACGGCGCGAAGATGATCACCGCGGTCTCGGAGGCGACCGTGCCGACGGTGTCGGTGATCGTCCGCAAGGCGTACGGCGCCGGGCTCTACGCGATGTGTGGACCCGGTTTCTCGCCGGATGCGTGTGTCGCGCTGCCGACCGCGAAGATCGCGGTGATGGGGCCGGAGGCGGCGATCAACGCCGTGTACTACAACAAGATCCAGGAGATCGCGGACGAGACCGAGCGCGTCGAGTACGTGTCCCGGCTGCGCGAGGAGTACGAGACCGACATCGACATCCTTCGGCTGGCCGCCGACCTGGTCATCGACGCGATCGTCGAGCCGGAGGACCTGCGCACCGACCTGATCGCCCGGCTGGCCGCCGCCCAGTCCAAGGACCGCCACTTCAGCACCCGGCGGCACGGCGTCCCGCCGGTCTGAGTCACAGGTACGACTCGTCCGTCCACGGCTCGAAGGTCGCGTACTCGAGCGGATCGTCGGCTTCGTCGAGCCGCTCGAACACGGGGGACACCGGCTGGGCGCGCAGCCAGGCCAGCAGGGTGTCGACCAGGCCGTCGGGAAGCGGTGGTCCCTGGTCGTGGTGCCGGGGATAGATGATGACCGGCCAGTCGTCGGGGTCGCCGAGCGTCAGCCAGCCGAACACGTCGCCGTCGATCGAGTCGGCGAACGGCAGGAAACCACCCGGCTCGGGCCAGACCGCCAGCGGCTGGAACTCCGGATGCGCGGCCCGGAGCTCGCGATAGATGTCGAGGATGTCCGTGACGTAGGCGGCCAGGCCGCGGTAGCCGTTCGATCGTGCTGTCTCGGGGTCGCGGAGTGGCGTGACGAATCCCAGCCAGGACCGCCAGCTTCCGGCGCCGTAGGTCTCCATCAGCGTGACGTACTCGGTGGGCAGTCGCGTGCCCAGACGCTCGTAGAGCCGTTCCCAGCTGTCGTCGCCGAGGTACGGCGTCGCCGGCGGCGGTACGAGTTGCTGCAATGCGTCGAGGCCCGTGCCTTCGGTGAGGGCGGCCCGGCGTGAGGGGGCGACCGGTGCGGGCGGAGGCGGAGGCGTCCAGGGACGCGGGTCCGGCAGGAACGCGGTGCGTCGGGCCGTCGGCGGTAGCGACTCCTGGATGGCTGCGTCGAGCATCTCCAGCAGCGGCATGCCGAGGTTCTGCCAGGGATTGTTGCCCGCATGCGCCGTGTCCGCGTCGAAGACGACGACTGGCCACTGGTCCGGATCCGGTGAGGCCGACGTGTCCCAGAACAGGTAGGCCGATCGACGCGTGTGACCCCAGGCGAGCAACCCACCGGGTTCCGGATGAAACGGCGGCGGCGTGTTCGGTGGCGCCGAACGGGACCAGCTCCGGCAGAGCCGATGCGTGTCCTTCAGCCAGTCGCCGTAGTCGAACCGCCCTTCTTGCACACAAGGCACGGACAGCCAGATGAACTCACCGATGTCCAGCGGCCCGTAGGCATCCGCCAGCGACTTGTAGTCCCGCGGAAGCCCGACCCCAAGCCAGGACTCGACGGCCTCCCAGTCGATCGGGATCGGCCGGTCGGCCGGCCCGGACTGGACGGTGAACGGCAGTTCCATGGTTGGTGATACTCGCACAGCGCCCGGCGGAAGCGGTTTAGGGTTGGGGAAATCGTTGGAGGAGAAGACGTGAGTTCTCAGGACTTTGCCGGTCGGCTTCGGGGGCGGGAGAAGCTGGTCGGGTATTGGGTGGTGCTGGATGCGCCGGTGGCCACGGAGCGGATCGCGCGGGTGGGGTACGACTACGTCGTGCTGGACGGGCAGCACGGGCTGATCGGGTACCAGGGTTTGCTGACCGGCCTCCTGGCCGTGGACGCGGGTGCGTCACTCGGGACCGGCTCGGTCGGGCTGGTGCGGGTCGAGGCCAACCACCCGACGCCGATCGGGCGGGCGCTGGACGCCGGCGCGGCCGGGGTGATCGTGCCGCTGGTGGACAGCTCCGAGGACGTCACGCGGGCGGTGCAGGCGGCGAAGTACCCGCCGGCCGGTGTGCGGTCGTACGGTCCGATGCGGTCGGCCCTGCGGGTCGGTCCGGTCCCGGCCGACGCCGACGCGGCGACCGTCGTACTGGCGATGATCGAGACGCCGGACGGGCTGAAGAACGTGGCCGAGATCTGCCAGACGCCCGGGCTGGACGGTGTGTACGTCGGTCCGTCGGACCTTGGGCTGTCCGTCGGGGCGAAATTCCCCGGCGACCCGGCCGTCGCCGAGCCGTTCGAGGAAGCGGTCGCGCTGATCGCGCGGACGGCGCAGGAGGCCGGCATCGCGGCCGGTATCCACACGCCGGACGGGCAGACCGCGCAGCGGCGGTTGAGCCAGGGCTACACGTTCGCGACCGTCGCGTCCGACCTCACGCACCTGGAGGCCGTGGCGGCCGCGCACCTGGACACCGCCCGGTCGTAGGAACACACCGGAGCCTTCTCGGGTTAGGTTCGAAGAGGACCGCGCACCGAGGAGGCTTGGTATGAGGGCGCCCGAGCGAGGAGCACTGCCGCTGCGGCTGGCCGCGACGCTGGCCCGGACGTACGGGCTGGTGACCGAGACCGTGCAAGGGCTGAGCGACGCGGACTTCGCCCGCCGGACCCGCTGCGAGGGGATGCCGGTCGGTCCCCTTCTCGTCCATCTCCTGTACGACGCGGAGCGTGCGCTGATGGCGTTCGCCAGCCCGGCCGCCGCCGTACCGGACCGGGACTTCGTGACCTACTGGCTGGACTCCCCACCGGGGACGGAGGGCGACGACGCCTTCGTGCGTGCGGTCGCGTCGGCGTACCGCAGGCCTGGCCTGCTCGTGCAGCACTGGCGGGAGCTGTCCGAGGCCGCCGTACGTGCGGCCGAGGCCGGACTGGCGGACAAGGGCCGGCGGGTGGAGACGCAGGGGCACGTGCTGCGGGCGACCGACTTCGTCGCGACGTTGGTGCTGGAGGCAACCGTGCACCACCTCGACCTGATCGTCGACCTGCCGGACGCGCCCGAGCCGGACGCCGAGGGACTGCAGGTCACCGCGCGCACGCTGGACGGCCTGTTCGGCCCGGAGGCGTGGGACGTGATCAACTGGGACACCACGACGTACGTGCTGAAGGCGACCGGCCGGGAGCCGCTCGACGACGACGACCTCGAGATGCTCGGCCCGCACGCAGCCCGTCTCCCGCTGCTGGGTTAGGGCGTATCTGACGCCCTAGAGCACCCCGGCGAACGGGTCGTCGAGGTCCTGCCACCTCAGGCTGGCCAGCTCGGACTCGGTCAGCAGGCAGGCGTCCAGAACCGCTTGCAGTCGCGCCGGATCCAGGCCCATGCCGGTCGCGACCACCGTGCACTCGGCGAGGTGCTCGGTCTCCGACCACTCGCCAAGCATCCCCAGCGAGGCGCTGTAGCCGGCGGACTCCCACCGCACGCGCTGTGTGGGCCGGTTGGCCAGCCAGACCACGCCACGACTCCGTACGACGCCGTCGACGATGTCCTCGAGTGCGTCGTTCAGCCGGGCCGGGTGCAGCGGCCGGGTGGACCGCCACAGCACCGTGGTGACGCCGTCGCCGCTCGGTTGCAACCGGTCCGACGACGCTAGCTCGCCTGCCCACAACTCGGCCGCCTGGAAGTCGAACAGACCGGTCCGCGCGACCGGACCGGTCGGCACACCGGCCGGGTCGGCTGCGACGACCGTCGTACGCGGGTTCAGGTGGGTCAGCAGGTGGTGCAGCCGCTCCGGCGCCGAGCTGCGGTGGCTGTTGGCGAGCACGCACACGTCGGCGTACTCGATCTGCCGAGCGGTCAGCTCAGCCACGTTCCGCCGGTCCGGCGGGCCCAGTGCGAGCCCGCGCTCGTCGAGGAGCTCGTCGCCGGACAGTTGCTCGACCAGCAGTACGGCGTCCACTACGCAGGTGACCGTCTCGACCGCGATCTCCGGCATCGTCCCCACCAGCGTCGCGACCAGCGGCCGTGCCTCCATCGCCGGGGGAGCGGCCAGTACGACGTGGTCCCAGTGCTCGCGTGCGGCCAGGGTCTCGAGCAGCGGCAGCAATGACTCGATCAGCTGGCACGCACCGCAGTCGTCGCCCACGGTGAACTCGCCGGAGTCGATCGGGCCGGACGCGTCGAGCACTCGCCAGGACAGCACGCCCCGCCCGGGCAGCTCGTCCTGGTCCACCACGACGGCCACGGTGGAGGGGTCCACCATCGCGGTTAGCACCGGTTCGCGCAGGGTTGTGGACAGGCCGACCAACAGGGACAACGAGGTTCTCGCATGGGCGGTCATGCAGGCAGTATATGAAAACGGTTTTCATCAGTCCAGAGGCCGGGAGGCCCGGGTTTCCCGTCAGACCGGGAAAATTCCCGCCCTCGCGCGAATTCGGAAATCCTGAGCGGTTTGTCCGGGTCGTCTGGTAGGCAAGGGGTATGGCGATCGAGATCGAGCGGTTCAAGGGTGACTGGGACGAGCTGGTGGAGCTCGTCGACCTGGCGTTCGCCGCGCCGTGGAACGAGGCTCAGATCGAGTCGGAGCGGCGGGTTTGGGAGCCGGAGCGCAGCACCGTCGCGGTCGACGACCGGCAGTTGGTCGGACACACCGGGACGTTCTCGTTCCTGATGACCGTGCCGGGTGCGCAGGTTCCGGTGGCCGGCGTCACGCTGGTCGGCGTCCGGCCGACGCACCGCCGTCGTGGTGTGCTGCGCGAGCTGATGCGCGCGCAGCTCAACGATGTCTACGAGGCGGGCAACGAGCCCCTCGCGGCGCTGACGGCCAGCGAGCCGGCGATCTACGGCCGCTTCGGGTACGGGCTGGCCTCCGACCACCAAGCGGTCGTCATCCGGAAGCAGTCCCGCGAGCTCCGCCCGGTGGCGGGCATCGACGACGTACGGATCAGGTACGTCGACCCGCGCGAGGCGCTCCCGGTCACGACGGCGCTGCGCAACCGGCTCGTGCCGCTGCAGCCGGGGATGTTCGTCCACGACGACCGCTGGCAGGAGTACGCGACCGGTCCGAACGTCACGAACGACCCTGGCGGCTCCAAGCTCAGGTGTGTCCTGGCCGAGCGGGACGGCGACGTGACCGGCTACGCGCACTACCAGACTCGGCGTGAGGAGAAGGGCTTCATCGACGTCATCCGCGTCCACGCGGCGGATGTCGCCTCGCATGCCGCGCTCTGGCGCTACCTGCTGGAGCCGGACCTGCTGAGCGAGACCCGGTACGGCCATCTGCCGTCCGACGACCCACTGCTAGAGCTGCTGCTTGACCCACGGGCGCCATCACCGATCACCCGGGACGGGCTGTGGGTCCGGCCGGTCGACGTACGGCGTGCCCTCACCGCGCGGACCTATGCGCGCGACCTCGATGTCGTCCTCGCCGTGACCGACGGCTTCCTGCCGTGGAACGCGGGCCGGTGGCATCTCGCCGGCGGTCCGGAGGGTGCGACCTGCGAGGCGACGACTCGTGCGGCTGACCTGACCATCGACGTACGGGAGCTGGGCGCGGTGTACCTCGGCCGGCCGTCGCTGGCTCGCCTCGGAGCGGCGGGACTGGTACAGGAGCACACGTCCGGCGCGCTCGCGATCGTGTCGGAAGCGTTTTCCGCCAGTCGGCTTCCCTGGCTCGACACCGGCTTCTGATCGGTTAGCCTTCCGTGGTGCAGCCGAGGCGGCGGGGAGCGCTGGTGCTGGTTGTCGTGCTGATGCTCGGCATCGCGGCGGCCGGCTTCGTGGTGCTCGCGTCCGCCGGCGGACCGGTGCGGCCGGTCAGCGAGAGCACGCGGACGACGAGTCCGCGCCCGGTGACTCCGGAACCGGTTGATGAGACTGCGCAAACTCCCAGGCCTGGCCCGCCGTCGGCCCTGAAGGATGTGGAGCCGAAGCCGCTGCCGGCCTGGGTGGAAGCGCTGTGGCAGGCCGTTGTGTGGTTGGCGATCGCGGCGATCGTGGCGCTCATCGGGAGGCTGATCTACCGGGTCGTGCGCCAGGTCCAGCTGCCGGAGGCCGAGGACGAGGACACCGACTGGGAGCGGATCAAGGCCGACCGGCTCGCCGGGGCGGTCGACAGCGGACTCTCCAGGATCGATTCCGGTTCGGCGACCGACGCCGTGATCGCGTGCTGGGTCGCGCTGGAGAACGCGGCGGCATCGGCCGGGGTGCCACGGGAGCAGTCGGAGACTCCGGCGGAGTTCACGGTCCGCGTCCTCGGGGTCGGCGGGATCTCCGAGCCCGAGCTCGTTCGGCTCGGTGAGCTCTACCGCGAGGCCCGCTACTCCACGCACGGCTCGACGGAAGAGGCGCGTGCCGAGGCCCGGGCAGCGCTGCTGCGCTTGCGTGCCGAGTTGTCCGCCGTCACGACCGAGGTGGGCGGATGACGTCGTACAAGTGGACGCCGTTGGACGAGTCGGAGCGACGGCCTCCGGTCGCGCCGCCGCCGGGCCGGCGGTCGGTGCGGCTGGACAAGGTGCTCGTGCAGCACGTCGGGATCACCGTACTGGTGAGCCTGCTGCTGGTGGCCGGGTTCGGAGCGCTCGGTATGGCGCCGCGGCCGATGTGGTTCGTCGCGACCGCGCTTGCGATCGGGTTCGGGTCGCTGGCGATCCGGCTGCTCGTGCCGGAGCTGCTGGAGACCAGTTGGCCGGCCCGGCACGACGAGAAGCTCTCCGCCTTGCGGAGCCGGAGCAACGACAACCGCACGCAGTTCATCGCCACCTGGCTGCAGGAGTCGAATCGCGAGCGCCGGGCCGGTGAGGGCTCGCAGACGTTCGCGCGCCGGATCCAGCCGCTACTGCTCGAGGTGACCACCGACCGCTTGCTGCACCGCCACGGTGTCGACCCGCAGCGCGAGCCCGCCCGGGCCCGCGAGCTCACCGGCGACCGGGTGTGGGACCTGATCACCCGGGACGACAAGCTCACGGCCTCCCTCGACGAGATCGAGTACGCCGTCCAGACCATCGAGAACCTGTGAGGAACCCGTGACGGACGCTGACCTGCCTGCCACCGAACCCGCCGGCCGTGAGCTGCGGGTGGAGGAGGTTTCCACGCTCAGCCAGGAGGTTCTGGCGCGGGTCGGCGAGGCGGTGGTCGGCAAGTCCAAAGCCCTTGAGCTGGTGCTGGCCGGGATCCTGGCTGGTGGGCACGTGCTGCTGGAGGACTATCCCGGGCTGGCGAAGACCTTGGCCGCGCGATCCTTCGCGCAAGCATTGGGGCTGGAGTTCCGGCGGGTGCAGTTCACCCCGGACCTGCTGCCGTCGGATGTCACCGGCGCGTTCGTCTACGACCAGAAGGAGTCCGACTTCGCCTTCCGGCCCGGCCCGATCTTCACCGGCCTGCTGCTGGCCGACGAGATCAACCGGACGCCGCCGAAGACGCAGGCCGCGCTGCTGGAGTCGATGCAGGAGCACCAGGTCACCGTCGAGGGCCAGACCTTCCCGCTGCCGACGCCGTTCCACGTCCTCGCGACCGCGAACCCGGTCGAGTACGAAGGCACCTACCCGCTCCCCGAAGCGCAGCTCGACCGCTTCATGCTGCGGATCGGCTTCGGCTATCCGAGTGCTGAGGAGGAGTGGGAGGTCCTGCGCCGCCGGATGAGCCGCCGGCAGGAGGACCAGACCGTCGCGGCGGTCACCGACGCGGCCGGACTGCTCGCCGCCCAACGGGCGATCGAGACCGTGAACGTCGACGACACCGTCGGCCAGTACTGCGTCGACCTGGCCGCGGCGACCCGTCGCGACTCACAGGTCCTGGTCGGCGCGTCCCCGCGGGGCTCGCTGGCGTTGTTGCTGACGGCCCGTTCGTACGCCGTGATCCAGGGGCGGGACTACGTCGTACCCGAGGATGTGAAGGCGGTCGCCGTACCGGCTCTGGCGCATCGGATCACGGTCCGGCCGGAGCTTTGGCTGCACGAGGTGACGGGTGCGACGGTCGTGCGCGCAGTGCTCGGAGCGGTTCCGACCCCGCCGACCGTGGTGGGCGCGTCCAGATGAGGTGGCAGCCTACGCACGCGCAGATCCGGGTGATCTGTGTGGCGGGGTTGTTGCTGCTCGTGGCGGTGCTGGCTCGTCGGCCGGACGCCGCCGTACTCGGGTTGCCGTTGGCGTTCGTCGCAATCTGGGGGCGGTACTTCCGGCCGCGGGAGGCGCCCGAGGTGCACACCGAGCTGGACACGGATGTGCTGTTCGAGGGGCAGGCGACGACGTACCGGTTGCGCGTGGCCGGGACGCTCGATCCGGACATCGACCTGATCGTGGCGGCGCTGCCGCGGGCGCAGTGGTTCCAGTACGACCCACCGCAGGCCGCGATCGCCGAGCCGGTGATTGATGGCGCGGTGACGCTCGAGGTGGGCCTGCGGTCGAAGCGGTGGGGCCTGCGGGCGTTGGATCGGCCGACTGTCGTGGCTACGTCGACGCTTGGGGCGTACCGCGTCCGGGTGACGTCGACGGAACCGCTGGCGGTCAGCACTCTGCCGTTGCGCGAGGGTTTCGAAGCGGTCGACGCCGTACCGCGACCGGCTGGGCTGGTTGGGCTGCACCGGTCGCGGCGGCCGGGCGAGGGGACCGAGGTGGCCGGCGTCCGGCCGTTCCGGACCGGGGACCGGCTGCGGCGGATCAACTGGGCCGTGTCGGCGCGCACCCGTGAGCTGCATGTCACGTCGACCTGGTCGGACCGCGACACCGAGGTGGTGATCCTGCTCGACACCGGCGGCGAGATCGGCATCAGCGAGGGGATCGACGGCCGGTCGAGCAGCCTGGACACCGGCGTCCGCGCGGCCGCGTCGATCGCCGAGCACTACCTGCGCCACGGCGACCGCGTCCGGCTCATCGACACCGGCAACCTGGTCCGCAGCGTTCGCTCCGGCAGCGGTCGCGGGCATCTGCGCCGGATCCTCGACGCGCTGGTGCACGCGGATCGTCGTGGGCGGCAGCAGGACGAGGAGCAACTCGTCCGCCGGAACCGGATCAGGTCCGACAGCCTCGTCCTCGTGCTCAGCCCGCTGCTCCGCCAAGCGATCATGGGGTACGTCGTCACGCTCGTGCACTCGGGGTGCACAGTCATCGCCGTGGACACGCTGCCGCCGGACGTCGCCTCGGTGATCGACCTCAGCGAGCACGACGCCCGCGCCTGGCCGCTCGCCTGGCGCCTGCGCATGCTCGAACGCCGCCGTGAGCTCGACCGCCTCAGCGACCTCGGCGTCCCCACCGTCACCTGGCACGGCGCCGGCACTCTCGACGAAGTCCTCCGAGACGCCTCCAGACTTGCCGCCGCCCCACGGATGCGCTCATGAAGCGCGCGCAGGATCTGAGGGGGTCGTCGTGACGCCGGCGGAGCAGGTCAGTTTGTGGCTGGCGCAGGGACGGGCAGCCGGGCGGGCTGTGGTGGTTGCCCGGTTGACGATTGCGGTGGCCGGTGCGGTGGCGTTGGTGGTTTCGGCCGTGCAGCCGTGGAATCAGCTGGACATGGTTCCCTTGGCGGGGATCCCGCTGCTGGTGGCGACGGTGGTGCTGCCGGACTCGCTGGCCGGGGTGATCTTCATGATCGTTGTCGCCGGTGGATGGCTGATCCGGGCGCCCGCCGAGGTGGGCTGGGGTGTGGTGCTGACCGGGATCGGCTTGCTGGTGGTGCATCTGGCGACCGCGTTCGCCGCGCAGGTCCCGTCGTACGCGCTCGTGCACCGGGACGCGCTCCGGCGATGGTGGTTGCCGGGGGCAATCGCTGTCGTGATCGTCCCGGTGGTGGCAGTCGCGGCCGCGCTGATCCAGGGGGCCGACGTCGCGGGCTCGATGCTGGTCACGGTCGCCGCGCTGCTCCTCGCCACGGCCGCGATCTGGTTCGCCGCCGGCCAGAAGGTCGGCCGGGACTAGGCCGGGTCGCCCAGGGTCGAGATGACTTCGTCGGCCCAGGGAACCGGTACGGCGGACGGGCCGAGGACCTGCATCGCGGTCATCACGGTGAGCAGCATGCCGGTGCCGAGGAACTCGCGCGCTTCGGTCGGGGATGCGCCGGTGAGGTCGCGGACCAGGCGGTAGATGCCGCCGAAGCGCTCGCGGACCACGTCGCCGATCGCGGGCTCGCCGCTGGCCGAGAAGCCGTGCAACAGGACCAGGAGTAGCTCCCGCTCGGCCAGGAAGGTCTCGTAGCGGCCGCCCAGGCTGGCCAGGGTCGGTTCCTCGGCCGCGGCCTCGCGGAAGGTCTGCTCGATCCGGTCGCACACGGACTGCAGCGCAGCCAGGAACAGCTGCTGCTTGGTGCCGAACAGGCGGATCACGTACGGCTGGGACACCCCGGCGATCCGGGCGATCTCGTCCGTCTTCGTCCCCGCGTACCCGGCCGCGCCGAACGCCTGCACCGCCGCCGCCAGCACCTCTTCACCACGCTCCGCCGCGGTCAATCGCACCCTCGCACCCATGCTCTCTCCCATCTGTTGGTTGACATGTTATCAGTGAATGCATACTTTGGGAGAGCTTGTTATCAGTCAATTACAACTAGGGGTGTGGGCATGACTTCGACCGCTCTCGACGAGAGGCTGGAACCGCAGGCGTCGCCGGGCCGCCGGTTCGGGCTGGGCGCCGTACTGACCGCGGTGGGGATCCCCACCTTCATGGTCACGTTGGACAACCTGGTCGTGACGAACGCGCTGCCGGTGATCAAGGCCGAGCTCGGCGCGTCGCTCTCCGACCTGCAGTGGTTCGTGAACGCGTACACGCTGGCCTTCGCCGCCCTGCTGCTGACCGCGGCCGCAATAGGTGACCGGCTCGGCCGCCGGCGGATCTTCCTGGCCGGCATCGCGCTGTTCACGGTGGCGTCGGCGGCCTGTGCGCTGGCGACCGAGCCGTGGATGCTGATCGGCGCCCGTGCGATTCAGGGCGTCGGCGCGGCCGCGGTCATGCCGTTGTCGCTGACGTTGCTGTCCGGCGCCGTACCCGAGAGGCTGCGTAGCGCCGCGATCGGCGCGTGGGGCGGCATCTCCGGTCTGGGTGTGGCGGTCGGTCCGGTCGTCGGCGGAGCGGTCGTCGACGGGCTGAACTGGCAGTGGATCTTCTGGCTGAACGTGCCGGTCGGCGTGGTCGCCGTACTGCTGGCCGCCCGAGTCCTTGGCGAGTCCAGGGGTACGGCGAAGCGCCTGGACCTGGCCGGGTTGGTCCTGGCGACGTCCGGCGTACTCGCGATCGTCTGGGGCGTCGTGCATGGCGCCGACGACGGCTGGACGTCCGGCGGTGTGCTCGGGTGGCTGATCGCCGGTGTGGTGCTGCTCGCCGGATTCGTCGCCTGGGAGCGGCGGAGCGCGGCGCCGATGCTGCCGCTGCGGTTGTTCTCGAACCGGGCGTTCAGCGTCGTGAACTTCGTGTCGTTCACGTTCTCCGTCGGTGTCTTCGGCGCGGTCTTCCTGCTCGCGCAGTTCTTCCAGGTGGTGCAGGGTTACAGCCCGCTGGAGTCCGGCGTCCGGACGTTGCCGTGGACGATGGCGCCGATGGTGGTCGCGCCGATCGCCGGGATGATCGTCGACCGGGTCGGTCCCCGGGTGCTGATCGCGACCGGCCAGGCGCTCCTCGCGGCCGCGCTCGGGTGGCTCGCGCTGATCACCACGGCCACGACCCAGTACGGCGAGATGGTGCTGCCGTTCGTCCTGGCCGGGATCGGGATGGGCCTGACCTTCGCGCCGGCGGCCAGTGTGGTGATGGCGAGTGCGCCCGACGCTGACCGTGGTGTTGCCTCCGGCACCAACAACACGATTCGCGAGGTCGGCGTCGCGATGGGGGTCGCCGTACTGGCCTCGGTGTTCGCCTCGGCCGGCTCCTACGAGTCCCCGGTCAGCTACACCGACGGCCTCGTCCCCGCAGTCTGGACCGGTGCCGCGATCGTCGCGGTGGGCACGGTCGTCGCCCTCCTCCTCCCTGGCCGCCGGCGCGCCTAGAGTGTCAGGGTGCTGGGTGCTGACGACGTACGACAGATCGCGCTGTCCTTCCCCGAGACGGTGGAGAAGCAGCGGTGGGGACACCCGACGTTCGACGTGGCCGGGCGGATGTTCATCACGATCCCGGACGACCAGACGTCGTTCGCGGTGCGGTGCCCCCGGCTGGAGCGGGACGAGCTGATCAAGGCGGAGCCGGAGAAGTTCTGGGTTCCGCCGCACGAGGCGGGTTCGAACTGGGTTCGGGCCCGCCTCGCCGCGCTCGAGGACGCCGACGAGCTGCGCGACATCCTGATCGACTCCTGGCGCCAGGTCGCACCCGACAACCTCGCCTGACCCACCGCCCACGCTCAGGTCGGGCGCGTGCCGTGGCGGACGTGTTCCTCGAAGAAGGCCAGCACCCGTTGCCAGGCGTCGGTTGCGGCCTCGGGGGCGTAGGTACGCCACTGGTCGTTGAAGAAGGAGTGCTTGGCTCCCTCGTAGACCTTCAGGTCGTGTGCGACGCCTGCAGCCGTCAGTTCGGTTTCGAGAATGCCGGCCGCCTTGGTCGTGAAGTCCTTGCCCGGCCAGGAGCCGACGACGGGACACAGTCGGCGGATCGCGTCTCGTGGCCTGGGTGCAGCGCCGTAGAACGGGGCAATCGCGCTCAGCCGGCCATCGGTGCAGGCCCAGGTCAGAACGATGGAGCCGCCGAGACAGAACCCGATGGCGCCGATGCGGTCGGCGTCGACGTCCGGATGGCTCGCCAGGTCTCCCAGGGCGTCCTTCAGCGAAGGAACGCCGTAGTGGTCGAGATTCCCCCTCATCGCGCCCACGAACATCCGGGCCATGCAGACAACCCGGCTTCGCCCCTGGAACAGGTCGACACCCAGGGCAGCGAATCCCTGGTCGGCGAATCGCCTGCAGATCTCCCGGATGTTGTCGTTGAGGCCGAATGCCTCATGGATCACGACCACGCCGGGGTGTGGGCCCACGCCGTCCGGCAGAGCCAGATACGCGCCGTTCATCGAGTCAGTCGTCATCAGCAGCCGCCGCGCCGGCTTCCAGGTACCGCTTGAGTCCCACCCAGTTCCGACGCTCCCAGGCCGGGCCGACCAGGGCCAGCACCGGGGTCATCACCCGCATCGGTCCGACCAGGCGCATGTCCCAGTCCCATCTCAGGCGCGTCCCGCCCTCCACCTCTGCGAACGTCAACGTGCCGTCGACCTGCAGGTACGACGAGCGCACCCTGTTGTGAAGCCGGCGCGGCCTGTCGTACTCCAGAACCTCGAGAACCATCTTTCCCCGGGCTCCCATCCCCTTGGGTTCGGCGACGAACCGTGCGCCCTGCCCCACTGGACCAGCGCTCACCTTCTCGGCGCGGATGATCCGGGGGTTGTACCTCGGCTCGTTCCGCTCGTCAGCGACCAGGTCGAACACCTTCTCGGCGGGTGCGTCGATCGTGACCTGTCCAGAGATGTGGGCCATCGCGGTCATCCTCTCGGCCTGGCCCGGACGTCAGGTGGCGCCGCCGTAGGGGACGGTGATGATCTCCAGCCAGTGCCCGTCGGGGCCTTCCCAGTAGAGGCCGCGGCCGCCGTCGCCGTGGTTGATCTCCTGCGGCTGCCGCTTGAACGGGTCGGCCCACCACTTGCGGCCGTCGTCGCGCAACCGGCCGAGGATCAGGTCGAACTCCTGCTCGCTCACCAGGAACGCGTAATGCTGGCCGTGGACCTCGCCCTCGGTGTCCATGAAGTCCAGGCTCGCCCCGTTGTCCAGCTTCAGCTCGGCAAACGGCCCGTACGCCCGCGCCTCCGGCAGGCCGAGGATCTCGCCGACATCGCGAGCCGCGGCCCACCGGTCCTTCACGTGCACGATCGTGTGGTTCAGCTCGATACTCATCAGGCCCCCGGATGCGGTCTCGGCGTGGTCACCACTGTGCACCCCGAGTCCGGCTCCCGTGAAGTGTCAGCTGACGTTGTTGGGTGACGCGGTGAAGGTGTTGCAGGTGGCCGGGTTGCCGGTCTTGAAGGACTGGCCCATGAACCGTCCCTGACTCGCCTTGCTGCCGTGGGTGCCCTCGTTCGGCTTGTCGCCGGCGGTGACGACCCACTTGTTCCACACCTGCAGCATCAGCCCGTTGATCGGGTAGCTGCGCTTGGTCACGGCGAGGAAGACCCCGGCGAAGCAGTTCGCCTGCAACTCGGTACGGCGATTCATCCGCAACCGCTCGTCGTACGACGAGGCGTCGTACTCCAGGTCGTGTGCGGCCTCCAGGATCCCGGTGATCTCCTGGACGTGGTGACCGTACTCGTGCGCGATCGAGCGGGTGTACCACATCCGCGAGTACGCCTTGGACTCCGCGTCCGGGTACTCCATGTAGGTCTTCACGAACACGTCGACCTTCATGTACATCGTCTGGTTCGTCGGGCAGTAGAACGGCACCGCGACCGGGCCGCTGCCGCACGGGTTGGAGTAGCTGGTGCCCGCCCAGTAGACCATCTTCGGCGACACGAACCGGTAGCCCGCCTTGGCGACCAGCGGCGCCCAGCCGCGGTCCAGGCAGGGCTTGACCGCGGCCCAGTAGGCGGCGGCGTTGCGCTGGTTGGTCGGGCGGACCCGGGGCTCGCGGCAACCCGTCGCGGCCATCTGGCCGGCCTTGTAGAGCCGGTTCTTCGCGACGACGTCGATCGCCTTCGGCTCCGGCGCCTCCGTGGTGGTGCTGGTCGGCTGCTCCGTCGGCTCGGACGTGGGTTCTCCGGTCGGCTCCGAGGTCGTGGTCGGGGACGGCGTGTACCGGCCCGAGCTCACCGGCGGCGTGTAGTCGTCGTCGGCGTCCTTGCTCACCTGGCTCCAGATGAACGCGCCGGCGACCGCGACCGCGAGCAGGCCGAGCACCAGGACCGCGGGGCCCTTGGACTTCTTCTTCGGCGGCTGCTGCGGCTGCCAGCCAGGCTGGAAGCCGGGCCCTCCCGGCGCGCCGGGACCGGGCGGTCCGAAGCTGGGTCCCCAGCCGAATCCCTGTCCCTGCTGGGGCGCGACCGACACCGGTGCGTACTGCGGCTGCCCGCCGTACTGGCCCGGTGGCGGACCGTAAGGCTGAGGCGGCGGGCCCGGCGGAGGCGCTGGCTGCTGGTACGGCGGGTACGGCGGGTACGGCGGGTTCTGGCCCTGCGGACCGCCGAACGGTGTCTGGCTCAACCCCGGTCCCTTCCTTGAACGGCGACGGCCACAGTATCGGCAGAAACAGGTCAGCCGACTCCGGCCCGCGGGGGTAGGGTCGGCCAGGTGACCGATGCCACCACACCGAGCAGCCCGATCGATCAGCTCTCCGAGCGGTACCTGGAGGAGCTCGTCGTGCTGTCCCCGACCGCGGCCACGTTCATGGGGATCGAGGGCCACGACCACGAGCTGCCGGACTACACGCCGGCCGGGTTCGAGGCGTTGATCGAGCTGACCCGGCGGTCGCTGGCCGAGGCGCGGGCGACGGCGACCGGCAGCCCGCGCGAGGAGGTCGCCAAGGACGCGTTCCTGGAGCGGCTCGGGCTGGACCTGGAGACGTACGAGGCCGGCGTGCCGCAGCACCAGCTGAACGCGATCGCCTCGGTCCCGACCGAGATCCGCCAGGTGTTCGACCTGATGCCGACGGCGACCCCGGAGGACTGGGAGACGATCGCCATCCGGCTCAACCAGGTCGGCACGACGCTCGACGGGTACCGCGAGACCCTGCTCGAGCAGGCCGGTCAGGGCAGGGTGTCGGCGCTGCGCCAGGTGAACGACCTGGCCGACCGGATCGCCAGCTGGACCGGCGCGGACGGCGACGACTTCTTCGGCGGGCTCGCCGCGCAGGCCCCGGACAGCCCGGTCAAGGCGACCGTGGAGGCGGCGTCCGCATCGGCGCGGAAGGCGTTCGAGCAGTTCGGCGGCTGGCTGCGCTCGGAGATCGCGCCGCGGGCTCCGGAGCGGGACGCGTGTGGTCGCGAGGTCTACTCGCTTGCCTCCCGCAACTTCCTCGGCGCCGAGATCGACCTGGAGGAGACCTACGCCTGGGGCTGGCAGGAGTTGGCCCGGATCGAGGCGGACATGCAGGCGATCGCGGCCGGCCTGAACGACGGCGACCGCAGCATCGAGGCCACGGCCGCGCTGCTGGACGACGACCCGGCCCGCAAGATCCACGGCAAGGAAGCGTTCCGGGACTGGATGCAGCAGTTGTCCGACCGGGCGGTGGCCGAGCTGGGCGGCACCCACTTCGACATCCCGGAAGAGATCCGCACCCTGCAGTGCATGATCGCGCCGACCTCGGACGGCTCGATCTACTACACGCCGCCGAGTGAGGACCTGACCACCCGGCCGGGCCGGATGTGGTGGGCGGTGCCGAGCGGCCTCGAGGACTTCGCCACCTGGCGCGAGGTCACCACCGTCTACCACGAGGGTGTGCCCGGCCATCACCTCCAGTGCGCGCAGACCATGCTGCGCACCGACCTGCTGAACCGCTGGCAGCGGATCGCCTGCTGGGTCTCCGGCCACGGCGAGGGCTGGGCCCTGTACGCCGAGCGCCTGATGGAGGAGCTGGGTTACCTCGAGGACCCGGGCGCGCGGTTCGGGATGCTGGACGCGCAGGGCTTCCGGGCGGCACGGGTGATCGTCGACATCGGCATGCACCTCGAGCTGGAGATCCCCGCGGACAACTCGTTCGGCTGGCGGCCGGGGGAGGTGTGGAACGCGGACCTCGGGTTCGAGTTCCTGCGGGCGCACTGCCGGATGGAGACCGAGTTCCTGAAGGCCGAGCTCAACCGGTACCTGGGCTGGCCGGGCCAGGCGCCGGCGTACAAGGTGGGCGAGCGGATCTGGCTGCAGGCGCGGGACGAGGCAAGGCAGCGGAAGGGATCCGCGTTCGACCTGCGCAGCTTCCACTCCGACGCGCTCGACCTCGGCTCGATCGGGCTCGACCCGCTGCGGCGCGCCCTGGCGAAGCTGTGAGCGTCCGGTTCGTGCTCGCGTCGGCGTCACCGGCGCGACTGAAGACGTTGCGCGGCGCCGGTGTCGAGCCGGAGGTGATCGTCTCCGGTGTCGACGAGGACCACGTGACCGCGGAGAGCCCGGGCGAGCTGGCCCGGGTGCTGGCGACGCTGAAGGCGCGGGCCGTGGTCGCCGATCTGACCGAGCACGCGACCGTGCTCGGCTGCGACTCGGTCCTCGAGCTGGACGGCGAGCCCTTCGGCAAGCCCGGTACGCCGGAGATCGCGCGTGAACGACTCCGGTCGATGCGTGGGCGGACCGGCGTACTGCACACCGGGCACTGCCTGATCGACACCGCCTCCAAGCAGGAGCTGCGCGAGCTCGAGTCGACGAAGGTCTACTTCGCCGACCTCACCGACGAGGAGATCGACGCGTACGTCGAGACCGGCGAACCGCTCGTGGTCGCCGGCTCCTTCACCGTCGACGGCCTGGGCGGCGCGTTCGTCACCGGGATCGAAGGCGACTACCACAACGTCGTCGGCGTCTCACTGCCGTTGCTCCGCCGGATGCTCGCCGAGGTGGGCATCAGCTGGCCGGCGCTCTGGAAGTCCTCCCCGCGGACCTCGTACGACGAGACCGAGGCCGCCCGGTACGACGACACCCGCGGCGGCGCCGTACGTGCGCAAGCTGCCGCGGATGCGATCGACTCGCTGCTGCCGAAGGGCGGCCGGGTCCTGGAACTTGCCGTCGGCACCGGCATCGTCGGAGCCGAGCTTGTTGCCCGCGGCAACCTCGTGCACGGGGTGGACCTGTCCACGGCGATGCTCAAGCACGCCCGCATCCGCCTGCCCGGCCATGTCGCGGCGGCCAACGCGGGCCAGTTGCCGATCGCGGACCGTCGGTGCGACGCGGTGGTCGCCATCTGGCTGCTGCACCTGCTGGACGACAGCGAGCCTGTGATCGCCGAGGTCGCCCGGGTGCTGCGCACGGACGGCGTCTTCATCACGACCACCGAGAAATCCGAGGCCAGCCGCTACGCGGACGGCCGTGGTCCCAACGACTCCCGGTCCCAGGACGCCCTCTCCCACCTGGTCGCCACGGCCGCCCGCCACGGCCTCACCCTGGACGCCGCGACGACCTTCCCCGGCCCACCCCGCACCTCCGGCCAACCCGCGCTCTACCCACTCGTCCGCTTCCGCCGCACCGTGACCGGCTAACGTTCGGCCGTGACTGAGTACATCGACGGCGTCCGGGTGCTGCGGCACAGCGGCACCCAGAACCACACCGACGTCACGCTGACCTTCGCGGTCGGCTCCCGGGACGAGACCCTGCGGACCGTCGGGGTTGCGCATCTGCTCGAGCACTTGGTGATGCACGCCGTACGCCACCTGCCGATCGAGATGAACGCCGAGGTCGACCTGATGACGACCACGTTCGTGGCGTCCGGGTCGGCGGCGCGGGTCGGGGAGTTCCTGTCCGGGTTGTGCCGCGCGCTCGCCGCGCCATCGGTCGAGCGGATGGCTGTGGAGGTTGGTGTGCTCGCGGCCGAGGACGGTCATGACACCCATCCGGTGGTGGCTCAGCTGCTGAACGTGAAGTACGGCGCCAGTGGCCCAGGCTTGGCGTGGTTGGAGGGTCCTGGGTACGACGGCCTGACTGCGGAGCACGTCACCGCGTTTGCTCGGACGTGGTTCGTCCCGTCCAACGCGGTGCTGCAGGTGACCGGTCCGTTGCCGGACGACCTTCGGCTCGAACTGCCCAGCGGCACAGTGCCTCCTCGGGACTACCCGGTCGGCCGGTCCTTCGACGGTCCGGTGGTGGTCGGGTACGGCATGCCGGCCGCCGGGGTCCTGCTCACGCTGCCGCCGGACGATGCCGTACGGCGTTCCACCCTGGCGATCGACGTACTGCGGCAGCGGGTCGAGGAGGAGTGCCGGCACGCCGGCGGGCACAGCTACGACATCGGATGCGATCTGGTCGGGACCGACTGGGTGGTGTACGCCGAGGCGCGCGAGGGCAGCGAGGAGGCGGTGTCCCGGGCGTTCGTCGAGGCACTGACCGACCTGGCCGAGAACGGCCCGACCGAGGCCGAGGTCGCGTTCCAGCTCGCGCGGTATCAGGAGCAACTCGACGCCGGCGAGCCCGAGCTCCGCCGGACTTTCGGGAACGCGATGGCGCGCAGGTTCGGTGAGCCTGAGCGAGAGGCAGTCGATCGCGTGGAGTTGGCGGGACTGCTGCCGGCCGACGTTGCCGCCGTACTGAAGGCCGCGCTTCCGGCCGCGATCGGCTACACGTATGAAGACGCTCCGGTGATCTGGGAGCAGGCCGGTTTCCGCCAGGAGTCGCTCTGCCCGGTGATCCCGGCGATGCCCGCCGGTCAGACGTTCAAGCCGCCGCTGACGGCGCGGGCCTTCGTCAAGGAGGCCCGCTCGATGCTGTGGGTGCGAACCGATACCGCACTCGTCCTGCGGGACGAGGACGGCGTGCACGAGATCAGCTGGGACGGGATCGCCGGCGTGATGCGGTCCGAGGACGGCCCGACCGTCGTACTCGGCCTGAACGGTTGTGCGATCCCGATCGGCGCCGGCATGTTCCGCGGCGCCGCCGGTCTGCTCACCGAGCTGTCCGAACGGGTCCCGCCGGAACTCTGGTTCGACGAGACGAAGCTCGACGCCTAAGCGGTCAGCCCGGACTTCTCGTCGAGCAACTGCAGAAGGTCGTGGGCAGCGAGCTCGACAGCTTTGTGCCGCCACTCGGAGGCCCGGTAGACCGAGGCGATCAGCGCGGTCCGATGGATCCGCCGAAAGTCCCCGATCACGAACCCGTACCGGGCCTTGGTCTCGTCCGACGGCCCGACCGTCAGCCCAAGATGCCAGGCCGCGTACTCCTCCCAGCTGTGGTTCTCCAGGTACGCGTTCTGGTCGTCCGCCCGGGGCTGCACCTCACCCCAGTCACTGTCCAGCACATACTGCCGCCCCTCGATCAGCCGCTTCGCCTGCTCGACAGCCGCCGGGTTGACCTCGTACTTGGCCATGCCCCCAGTGTTACGGGTGAGCCGACGCTCGCCAACGACCCGGGCCGGGATGGAAGGGCTGCCGGGCGTGTCGCCAGTACGTCGCCCAGTCGGACGCCCGGCCGGGCTCCGACGGTACGGCGGTGACCGTGGAGCGGGCTGCGATCACGGTGACGAGCGCGGCGAGCTCCTCGGGAGTGGGGTCGCCTTTGACTACCTGGAGGATGGTCACAACGGGATGTTCCCATGCTTCTTCGGGGGCAGGGTGTCGCGCTTGGTGCGGAGCAGGCGGAGGGCGCGGACGATTTCGGCGCGGGTCTCGCTCGGCTTGATCACCGCGTCGATGTAGCCGCGCTCGGCCGCGATGTACGGGTTCGCCAGGTGGTCCTCGTACTCGGTGATCAGCTGCTGGCGACGCGACTCGGCGTCGTCGGCCGCGGCGAGCTCCCGACGGTACAGGATGTTGACCGCGCCCTGGGCGCCCATCACCGCGATCTGCGCGGTCGGCCAGGCGATGTTCATGTCGGCGCCGAGGTGCTTCGACCCCATCACGTCGTACGCGCCGCCGTACGCCTTGCGGGTGATGACGGTGATCATCGGAACGGTCGCCTCGGCGTAGGCGTAGATCAGCTTGGCGCCGCGGCGGATGATGCCGTTCCACTCCTGGTCGGTGCCGGGCAGGAAGCCGGGCACGTCCACGAAGGTCAGGATCGGCAGGTTGAACGCGTCGCAGGTGCGGACGAACCGCGCGGCCTTCTCGGAGGCGTCGATGTCCAGCGTGCCGGCGAACTGCATCGGCTGGTTCGCGACCACGCCGACCGGGCGGCCCTCGACCCGGCCGAAGCCGACGATCATGTTCGGCGCGAACAGCGCCTGCACCTCGAGGAAGTCGCCCTCGTCCAGCACCGCCTCGATCGCGGTGTGCATGTCGTACGGCTGGTTCGGCGAGTCCGGGATCAGCGTGTCGAGCGCCAGGTCGGTCTCGGCCGGCTCCAGGTCGGCCTCGAAGTCGTAGGCCGGCGGATCCTCCAGGTTGTTCTGCGGCAGGTGCCCGACCAGCGCCTTCACCCACTCGATCGCGTCCTCCTCGTCGCTGCCGAGGTAGTGCGCGTTACCGGACTTCGTGTTGTGCGTCCGGGCGCCGCCGAGCGCCTCCTGGGTGACGTCCTCACCGGTGACGGTCTTGATCACGTCCGGCCCGGTGATGAACATGTACGACGACTCGTCCACCATCACGGTGAAGTCGGTGACCGCGGGGGAGTAGACGGCGCCACCGGCGCACGGGCCCATGATCAGCGAGATCTGCGGGATCACCCCGGAGGCGCGGACGTTGCGGCGGAAGATCTCGCCGTACAGGCCGAGGCTGACCACGCCCTCCTGGATCCGGGCGCCGCCGGAGTCGTTGATGCCGATCAGCGGGCAGCCGATCTTCATCGCCAGGTCCATCACCTTGACGATCTTCTCGCCGAACACCTCGCCGAGGCTGCCGCCGAAGACGGTGAAGTCCTGGGCGAACACGCACACCTGGCGGCCGTCGATGGTGCCGAACCCGGTCACCACGCCGTCGCCGTACGGACGGTTGCCGTCCAGCCCGAACGCGGTCGAGCGGTGCCGCGCGAACTCGTCCAGCTCGGAGAAGGAGCCCTCGTCCAGCAGCAGCGCGATCCGCTCCCGGGCGGTCTTCTTGCCGCGCGCGTGCTGCTTCTCCACCGCGCGCTCCGACCCGGCGTGCACGGCCTCGTCCAGCCGGTGCTCGAGGTCTGCGAGCTTCCCGGCCGTGGTGTGGATGTTCACCGTCTCTCCCATAATCGGGCAGCCTACGCGCCGGTACGCCGTACTGCCCTGTGACGTCCACCGCAACGCCGTGACTGAACCCGCACCCTCGGTAGGTTGCTCCGCGTGGCCGACCCGGTGCTGAACGACCTCATCCGCAAGATCAACCAGCTCGTCGTCGACGACACCGGCGGCCGGTCGATGGCGACCGGTGACCAGGTGCCCGGCGTGACCCGCGGCAACCAGCGTCGGCTGCTGCCGCTTGCGGAGAACCTCGACATCCCGGCCCGCCTCGCGCCGAGTCCCGAGGCGGTGGTCAACCGCGGCGACGGCGAGACGTACGACCAGCGCGTGGGCATCCGGGCCGCGCTGACCGAGGTGGTGGCGAGCTGCGCGAACACTCTCGAGCCCCCGAGTCCGCTGCCGGCGCCTGCCGACTCGTTCCACCGCAGCCGCCTCGGAATCGCAGTGAGCAGGGCGTATGCCGCCGCGGCGACGCCGAGGCTCGCACCACAGCTCTTCGCGAACGGGCGGGCCGACGACCTCGGCCGGTTCACGCAGCCGATCCTCGAGGGTGACGTCGCGGCTGCGCAGGCGCTGGCCCTCGCGATCGGGGCCCGGGTCAACCAACGTGACGACATGGTGCTGACCGCACTCGTCGGGGCCGGCCGCGGCGGCGTTGCTCCGGAGGCCGCCCGGATGGTGCTGGGCGTCACGCCGGGGTTCGCGACGCTGCCGGATGCCGAGCAGGAGGCCGCCGTACGGGCGTTCGCGCAGGACCTCGAGACGGGCTTCGCGGCGCGCGACCTGACCGGAGCCAGGTCCCGCAAACTGACCGAGGAGGTCGAGAACCGGCGTCAGGACATCGCCGCGGGAGCGGGCGCGGTCGACACGGCGCACCGGCTGGCCGCCACCGAGATCCAGAAGCTGCACGGGTTCCTGGACGAGTTGGACACGTGGCATCCGGCTCGGCGGGAGCGGGCGCAGAAGATCACCGGCGTGCAGCGGCCCGAGTCCGTCCACCAGTTGGTGGAACGCATCGAGCGGGAGGTCGGTGAGCTGACCGGCGCTCCGCGGTCCCGGTGGACCCGTGACGACGGGTCGCTCCAGCTCACTGACGACCAGGAGCACGCCCTGGCCAGGTTGGCCGAAGCCGTCCGGCTCCGGCCGGAGGAGGTGACGGCCGCCCGGGACGGGTTCCGGCAGGCCACCGCGGAGTTGGCCCGCATGGCCGTCCCGGACGAGTACGACTGGCGGTACGACGAGGCGGCCGCGAGTGTCGCGCCGCGGTTCCTCACACTCGAACAGGGCGTCAGTACGGCGTTTGCCGAGGACAACGTCAACGTGATCGTCGGCCGGACCCTCCCGGCCACGCTCGCGACGCAACTCCAGGGACCGCGGGAGGTGAGCCAGGACGGGCCTGCGGCTGTCGCGCGCGGGTTCGCCGCGGCCGTCGACGCGGCCAACCGGCGGCCGGCCGGCGAGACCCTTCGCCTGATGGCCGGACAGGGCCGGGCCGGGATGGCGATCGTGGCGGCGGAACGAATCGCGGCCGGAGTCCCGAACCTAGAGCGGCCCACCGCGGTCACGCTGATCGCCGAGGCGATCGACCAGAGCTTCGACGACCTCCCGCAGGTCCGGGACGCCCAGGCGTACGGCGCGGACGTCGCCCGGCTGGCCCAGTCCATGGCCGAGAACTTCGCCGAGGAGGCAGCCGAGGCCGCCGCGCCGCTGCGGCTGCAACCGGCGGCCGAGCGCCCGGCGAACATTCGTCAGCTGATGGAGCGCATCCAAGGCAGCGTCGGCGAGCTGACCGGCGCACCGGACTCCCTGTGGAACAACCAGTTCGAACTGATGCCGCAGGAAGCTGTCGCGCCGTCCGCCGAGGGCACGATGTACGTCGAGCGCAACGCCGACCTCGCGATGGTGCAACTGACCGATGGCGCGGACATGCCGCTCGTGGCGGCCCTGCGTGACTCCTCTGGCAACATCACTCGCGAGCAGTTGGCGGACGCGTACGAGGGCATCACCGCAGCCACCGCGTCGTACGCACAGTGGGCGGTGCCCGCCGGACAGACCCGCGAGGACGAGACGCGGGCGGAAGCGGACCCGCAGTACGGCGCGCTCGCGGCGTCGGTGCGGAACGCCTTCGTCGAGGACAACCGCGACGAGATCATCGACAGCGTGCTGCCGGCCGAGCTCGCGGACCAGGTGAAGTCAGCAGGGCCGTCGTACGTCGACTCGGCCTGGGCGCCGGCGGCGCGCGGACTCGCTCAGTCCATCGACGAGGCCACCGAAGCAGCGCCTGGCACGACGCTTCGGCTGTTGGCGGGACAGCCGCGCGCCGGGATCGCCTCGGCCGCCGCGGAGGCGTTGGTGGCCGACACGGATATTCCGGATGCCGACCGGCCGGCCGCCGTACGCGGGGCCGCGGATCGGATCGGGCACGCGTTCGGCAACCTCCCGGCTCAGCTCGCGGCCTGGCAGGAGGCGGGTACGACGGACGCCGACCTGGCGGCCAAGTCGTTCGAGTACGGGCAAGAACTGGGTATGGAGGCCAACGACCTGGTCCGCGATCGTGAGGACAGCATGTTCACGATCGCGGCGCCGGCCGATCCGCACCTGCGGTTCGCCAACGACCCGGCGGCGGCGCGGCCGGTCAGCGTCAAGGCGCCGGCGGCCGCTCCGGGAGCGAACCGTGGGACCGCCGAGTCCAAGCCCCGCGGTCTGGGCGAGCGCGGCTGACCAGCGGCTTCGAGCTGACCGGCGGCTTCGAGCTGATCGCGGCTTCAGGCCGGCCGGTGGCTCAGGCTGGGCCGACGGCGAAGATCTTGGTGAGGCGGGCGGCCAGGGCCAGGTCGCCGCGGACCGAGAGGCGTTGCTTGAGGACAGCCAGGACCGGGTCCTCGATGCCGGTGACGACGCGCAGCAGCGTGGCCGGGTCGGTGCGGATGGAGATGTCGGCGCTCTCGGGCCGATCGTCGAGCAGCCGGCACCGACCGTCGCTGACCCGGATCCAGAACTCGTCCACGTCCCCCGCGACACCGTTCCCGCCGGCCCCCGTGATCTGCCAGGCGACGACTGCGTCGAACCCGGCAGCCCGGGCGGGTCGGAGGTACTCCGGCATCCGGCGAAAGATCTCGCGCAACGCGACCTCCCGCACGCCCCCGATGAGCCGATGCCGAAGCTCCCGCTCCGACGTCCGGTCCACCAGCCGGGCGAGCTCACCCGCGTCGAGCGAGGTCAGGCCGTCGGACTCCAGCCAGCCCGCGCTGCCTCGCTCGGTCATGGCGACCTCCCCGAAGGTGTGGAGACCCGGGACCGGAGGAGCATTCCGGACCGGGTTCCTACCAGACCGTAGGAATTTCCTACGATCTGGTAGGTTTTGTCAAGTGGTGGAGGACTCCGAACCGCGCCGCCGGGCGGCCCATCTGGGCCCGGAGCGCCGGCGGCCGATGATCCTGGACGCCGCCCTGGGGGTCTTCTCCGAGAAGGGCTACGCCGGAACGACGATGCAGTCGGTAGCGGACGCCGCCGGGGTGACCAAGCCGGTCGTCTACGCCTCCTTCGCCAACCGCGACGAGCTCCTGCTGGCCCTGCTGGCCCGCGAGGAGCAGCACCTGGTCATCTCGATCGTCGCCGCGCTCCCGGCCGACCCGAGCGTCGGCACCCCCGAGGAGCACGTCCTCGACGGCCTGACCGCCTTCCTCACCACCGCCGCGCAGCACCCGCGGTCCTGGCGGATCGTCTTCGGAGCCCAGTACGGCGCCGCCCCTGTCGTCGCCGAACGCGTGCGAGCCGCCCGGGCGTTCCTGGTCGAGGGCCTGCGGCTGACCCTGATGAAGTCCCTGCCCGGCGTCACCGCCCCGGACGCGAACCTGCCGGTGCTGGCCGAGCTGCTCGCGTCGATGACCGAGGCCTGCGCCCGGATGCTCGTCGTCGACGGCACCGACCGGACCCCGGCGGAGCTGGCCAAGGTCGTCTCCCAGGTCGTCGGCGGCGGCTTCGGCAACGTCTGACCCGCCGTACTGGGAAGTAGCTCCAGACACGGTCACGATCAGGCTTCCAGCAGGCGGACTGGGCGGCGCGGGCGTGCGCCCGCCGATAGGGTGGGCGAACGTGACCGAGACCGGTAGTGAGACCCGTACCCGCGCGCGGTTCGAGGTGCCCGAAGAGCTTCGGGCCGACGTGCGCCTGCTCGGCGAGATCCTCGGCAAGGTGCTCGTCGAGTACGCCGGTCAGCCGCTGCTCGACGACGTCGAGAAACTCCGCGAGCTCACCATCGCCGGTGACGGCGCGGCGGCCGAGCAGCTGGTCGCGTCCTGGCCGCACGAGCGGGCCGAGGACGTCGCGCGGGCGTTCACCTGCTACTTCCACCTCACCAACCTGAGCGAGGAACTGCACCGCGCCCGGGTGCTGCGCGAGCGTGACCGGGTCGGGAACGCGCCGGTGGTGTCGGAGCTGGCCCAGGCGGTCGAGAAGATCTCGTTGGAGAGCGGCGAGCAGCAGGCCCGCGCGCTGCTGAACGGGCTGGAGTTCCGCCCGGTGCTGACTGCGCACCCGACCGAGGCCCGGCGGCGCGCCGTACTGGCGACCATCCGGCGGATCTCGTCCCTGCTGGAGGAGCGGTCCGACCCACGCGCCGGCGACAGCGAGCTGGCCGAGAACCAGCGCCGCCTGGTCGAGCAGGTCGACATCCTTTGGCGTACGTCGCAGCTGCGGACCAGCCGCCCGTCACCGCTGGACGAGGTGCGGTCCGCGATGGCGGTGTTCGAAGAGACCCTGTTCGATGTCGTTGGCAACGTGTATCGACGGCTCGACGACGCGCTGGCCGGTGACGCGGCCGGGACGAAGCTGCCCGTAGTCGCGCCGTTCGTCCGGCTCGGCTCGTGGATCGGCGGCGACCGCGACGGCAACCCGAACGTCACCGCGGCGATCACCCGCGAGGCCATGCAGATCCAGGCCGACCATGTCCTGCGGGCGCTCGAGCGAGCCACCGACGAGCTCGGCCGGGCGCTGACCCTGGACGCGGCGACCACTCCGCCGTCCGCGCCGGTCCGCCGCATCCTGGAGGACGCTCGCGCGGTCAACCCGGACCTGATCGCCGACATCGAAACCCGCTCGCCCGCCGAACCACACCGTCAGCTCCTGCTGCTTGCCGCGCGGCGGCTGGCGGCGACGCGCGCCCGGGACGCCGACTTCGGCTACCCGCGAGCTGCTGACTTCCTGCACGAG
This sequence comes from Kribbella sp. NPDC050820, assembly GCF_040653975.1. NCBI lineage: Bacteria > Bacillati > Actinomycetota > Actinomycetes > Propionibacteriales > Kribbellaceae > Kribbella > Kribbella sp. NPDC050820. The sequence goes on along the minus strand of NZ_JBFAHB010000013.1, from coordinate 85,156 downwards.
CTGAAGGTCCTGCAGGACTCGCTGGTCACCGCAGGCGCTCCACGGCAGGCGTACGGCGAGCTGCAGCAGCTCATCTGGCAGGTGAACTCGTTCGGCTTCCACCTGGCCGAGCTGGAGGTTCGCCAGCACTCGTCGGTGCACACCAAGGCGCTTGAAGAGGTGCTCGGCGGTGGTGAGCTCTCCGACCAGACCGAAGAGGTGCTCGCCACGCTGCGCGTGATCGGCCAGATCCAGCAGCGCTTCGGCCCCGAGGCATGTCGGCGGTACGTCGTTTCGTTCACCCGGAACGCTGGTGACCTCGCTGCGGTCTACGAGCTGGCCGACGCCGCGATGGACGGCCGGCCGATCGAGCTTGACGTCGTACCGCTGTTCGAGACCGGCGAGGACCTGCAGAACTCGGTGGAGGTGCTGGACAACGCGATCCAGCTCACCCGGGTACGACACCGGCTCACCGCGAACGACCGGCGCTTCGAGGTCATGCTCGGGTACTCCGACTCCGCCAAGGACGTCGGGCCGGTGTCAGCGACGCTGGCTCTGTACGACGCGCAGGCGCGGATCACTGCGTGGGCTCAGCGCAACGCGATCCGGCTGACCCTGTTCCACGGCCGCGGTGGTGCCCTCGGCCGTGGCGGTGGTCCTGCGAACCGCGCCGTACTCGCGCAGGCTCCTGGGTCTGTGTCGGGGCGCTTCAAGCTCACTGAGCAGGGCGAGGCGATCCCTGCTCGCTACGGCAACGCGGCCATCGCCCAGCGGCACATCGAGCAGGTGACTGCGGCGACGCTATTGGCATCCACTCCGGCTGTCGAGGAGCGGGCGGCCGCTGCGGCCAACCGGTTCTCGGTGGTGGAGAAGACCCTCGACGAGGCCGCGCGTACGGCGTACCACCAGCTGGTGAAGGCGGACGGCTTCGCGGAGTGGTTCGGCCGGGTGACTCCGCTGGAGGAGCTCGGTCAGCTGCCGCTCGGGTCGCGTCCTGCCCGCCGTGGTGTGGCGGTGTCGTCGCTGGAGGACCTGCGGGCGATCCCGTGGGTGTTCGCGTGGTCGCAGGCCCGCGTGAACGCGCCCGGCTGGTACGGCCTCGGTTCAGCGCTGGCCGCCGTCGGGGATGTCGCCGTACTGCGGGACGCGAACCAGAACTGGCCGCTGTTCCAGGTGATGCTGGAGAACGCGGAGATGTCGCTGGCCAAGACGGACCGGCGGATCCTCGGCCGCTACCTGGAGCTGGGCGACCGGTCGGACCTGACGCAGCTGATGCTCGACGAGCACGCCCTGACGACCGAGTGGGTGCTCAAGGTGCTCGACCAGGACCGCCTGCTGGCCGGACGGCGCGTGCTGGGCCGTGCAGTCGAGCTGCGCAACCCGTACGTCGACGCACTGAGCTACCTGCAGCTGCGTGCACTGCGGACGCTGCGGACAGACGACTCACTGGACGAGGAGCAGATCGTCCGGACCCGGCGGCTGCTGTTGCTGACCGTCTCGGGTGTTGCCGCCGGCCTGCAGAACACCGGCTGATGTTCAGCGACCTGGAACGGCCGCCGCTCGACGCGCGCTTCCTGAGTGGGCGGCTGGTACGACCCGGCTCGCTCTGGACGCAGATCGACGTACTGACCGAGACGGAGTCGACGAACGCCGTCGTGGCCGCTGCTGCGGCTGCCGGCGCTCCTGAGGGGCTGGTGGTCACTGCGGAGCATCAGTCGTCGGGTCGTGGGCGGCTGGGGCGTACGTGGACCACTCCGCCGCGGTCTGCGCTACTGACGTCGGTTCTGCTGCGTCCGACGGCTGTGCCTGCCGCACGGTGGCCGTGGCTCGGGTTGCTGGTCCCGTTGGCAGTGGCAGCCGCCGTACGACGGGTGGGGGAGATCCCGGCTCAGGTGAAGTGGCCGAACGACGTACTGGTCGAGGACCGCAAGCTGGCCGGCATCCTGCTCGAGCGCGTCGAAGGACCCGCGGCTGTGGTCGGTATCGGGCTCAACGTGACCCTGCGCGAGTCGGAGAAGCCGCATCCTGCTGCGACGTCGCTGGCGCTCGAGCATGCTGCGACGACTGACCGGGTGACCGTGCTGGCCGCCGTACTGCGGGAGCTTGCGACTCGCTACGAGGCGTGGCGCTCGGAAAACGGCGACCCGGAGACGATCCTGCCGGAGTACCGCGAGTACTCCGCGACGCTCGGGCGTCAGGTGCGCGTGGAGTTGCCGGACGGGACGTTCCTGGAAGGCACCGCACGCGATCTGGCCGACGACGGCCGGCTGATCGTCGACACCCCCGACGGCGTCCGACCGCTCGCCGCCGGGGATGTCACGCATCTGCGTACTAGCTCGTGAAGATCTTTGCCGCGGTGATGAGCGTCTGGATGACGCCGTAGCCGAGTAGTACGGCGACCAGCAGCCAGGAGATCACCAGGCGTGGGGTCTGGTTCATTTCGCCTCCTCCATCGTCGGCTCGGATCGCTCGTGGAACCGGGCGGCGACCGGGCGGATCAGCCAGCGGCTGTATCCCGGCGGAGCGACGGTGTGCTCCCGGTCGAGTACCGACAGGACGGCCATGGATGGCTCCCTTTCGCACCAAGATCAGCACTGCATGCTCGGGCGGTTACTCCTCGCGCATCTTGGCCCACTGTATGCATTTTGTGAAGTGTTGAACCACTGGGCGGAAAGGCGGTCGTGTCGGGACAGGACAAGCGAACCCGGGAACTGTGACACTGTGACCATGGCGATCTCGGCGAAGTTGTTGGGCGAGGACGAGTACGTCGTCGTCAGCACCCGGACGCACTGGAAGGCGCTGATCTTCCCGGTGTTCGTGCTGCTCGTGGTGGCGGGCGTGGGTGGTTTCGTGGCCGCGATCGTGCCGTCCGGCAGCCTGCAGACCCCGGCCCGGATCGCCGTCCTCGCGGTCGGGGTGGTGGTGCTGGTGACGTTCGCCGCGAAGCCGTTCCTGAACTGGTTCTTCTCCACCTACACGCTGACCAACCGCCGGCTGATCACCCGGCACGGCATCCTCACCCGGACCGGCCGGGACATCCCGCTGATGCGGATCAACGACGTCTCCTACGAGCACGGCCTGATCGACCGCATCCTCGGCTGCGGCACCCTCCACATCGAGTCCGCCGGCGAACGCGGCCAGGTCGTCCTGCCCGACGTACCCCACGTGGAGCACGTCCACCTGCAGATGTCCGACCTCCTCTTCGGCGGCCCCGAAGGCCGCCCCGGCGACGGGATCCTCGACAACGAGGAGCCCCCTGACCACATGCGCCGCCGCCCCCAGGCGGAGCCGGACGCCGAGACCCTCTTCAGCTCCGACGACAACGACCGCCGCTGACGGTTAGTGGTGGCGCTGGTAGTGACGGGCGACGCGGGCGCGGTTGCCGCAGGCGGTTGAGCACCATTCCCTGCGTGGGTGGTTCTTCACGAAGTACAGCACGCAGCTGGGCGCCTGGCAGGCCTTGAGCTGCAAGGGGTCCTCGCCGGTGAACAGCTGGATGGCCTCGGTGGCGATGGCCGACAGCGACCGCATCGCGGGACTCGCCGTACCGGCCGCGTGTTGTTCGAGGTGTCCCCGGCGAAGGCTGAGCTGGGGCCAGTTGCTGCCTGCGGTGACGGCATGGTTGACGTCCGCGACCGCCTGCTCGACGTCGAGATCCGTGGCGGCGGCCGACCGGGTGTCTTCGGTCAGCAAGGCGGCCAGTCGCCGTAGCGCGTCGCGGAGGGTTCGGTAGGCGGTGAGGTCGGCTGTGACCAACCGACCGGGAACCGCCGGGTCCGCCGCCGGGCCGAGCGCCGTCAGCCAGGAACGCAGGTCGCCGACGTCCACGAGCGCGTCGTACACGCCATGGCGGTCTGCCCAGATCGTGTTCATCAATCGCACCGGCGCCGGCTCGCCGGGCAATGGCAGGGCAAAACTGTGGCTCATCGTCACCTCCGGCTTCTAACGATACTTGGCCTTGTTCCCATTAGAAGATCATGGTTCACTTCTAATGCTAAGGCGTCTTCTAACACATTAGGAGATGTGATCGACGAGGAGGGCAGCTGTGTACGTCGAGGGGCTCTGGCGTTATCCGGTCAAGTCGCTGAGCGGCGAGGCGCTTGGCGAGGCCGGTCTGACCCGGGACGGGGTCGCTGGTGACCGGACCGTCCACGTCCGCGGCCGCCGCGGGCCGCTGACCGGCCGGACCCGGCACCAGTTGCTGACCGTTCCGGCCGCTACCGGACCCGACGGTGTGCCCTTGATTGCGGGTCATCCGTGGCACACATCAGCCGCGGCGGAAGCTGTACGAGCAGCAGCGGGACCGGACGCGGAGCTCGTCGCCTACACCGGACCCGAACGGTTCGACGTCCTGAACCTGCTGATCGCCACCGACGGGGCAGTCGCGGAGCTGGGCGCCGACGTCCGCCGGCTCCGTCCGAACCTGCTGATCGGTGGCGTACCGGCACGAGCAGAGGGTCACTGGCCGGGACACGCCCTGGTCATCGGCGAGGCGGTCATCGGCATCCATTCCACCCGCGGCAGGTGCATCGTCACTTCGATCGATCCCGACACCGGAGCCCAAGATCTCGACGTCTTCAGACGCATTCGTCACGACTTCGGTGGCGAGCTGGGCCTCAACGCCTGGGTGATCCGGCCGGGCCGGGTGCGGATCGGCGATCCGGTGACACTCGAACGCACCAGCGCCCGGCCGCACTCCGTCGGCGGATGGATCGTCGGCGCACCGTACGCCGGCTGACGAAGCCGACTGCCTCGCGGGCGACGCTCAGCCGAGGCCCTTCAGGAGCTGGCGGGCCATCACGATGCGCTGCACCTGGTTGGTGCCCTCGTAGATCTGGGTGATCTTGGCGTCTCGCATCATGCGTTCGACGGGGTAGTCGTGGGTGTAGCCGTAGCCGCCGAGGAGTTGGACGGCGTCGGTGGTGACCGCCATCGCAACGTCGGAGGCGAAGCACTTGGCGGCGGCGCCGAAGTAGGTGAGGTCGGCGTCACCGCGCTCGGAGCGGGCGGCGGCGGCGTACGTAAGCTGGCGGGCCGCCTCGGTCTTCATGCCCATGTCGGCGAGCATGAACTGCAGGCCCTGGAACTCGGCGATCGCCTTGCCGAACTGCTTGCGCTCCTGCACGTACCCGAGCGCGTAGTCCAGCGCGCCCTGGGCGATCCCGAGCGCCTGCGCCGCGATCGTCACCCGGGTGTGGTCCAGCGTCGCCATCGCCGTGCCGAAACCGGTGCCTTCGGCGCCGATCATCCGGGTGGCGGGGATCCGGACGTTGTCGAGGTACACCTCGCGGGTCGGCGACCCCTTGATGCCGAGCTTCTTCTCCGGCGCCCCGAACGAGACCCCCTCGTCGCCCTTCTCGACCACGAACGCGCTGATTCCCTTGGACCGCGCCGCCGGGTCGGTGACCGCGAACACGGTGTAGTAGTCGCTGACCCCGGCGTTGGTGATCCACCGCTTCACGCCGTTCAGCACGTAGTGGTCACCGTCGAGCACCGCGCGGGTCTTCATCGAGGCGGCGTCCGAGCCGGACTCGGGCTCGGACAGGCAGTAGGAGAACATCGCGTCGCCCGCGGCCACCGGCGGCAGGTACTTCTGCTTGACCTCCTCGGAGGCCGACAGCAGCAGCGGCAGCGAGCCGAGCTTGTTCACGGCCGGGATCAGCGAGGTGGAGGCGCAGGCCCGGGCCACCTCCTCGATCACGATCACCGTGGCGAGCGCGTCCGCCCCGGCGCCGTCGTACTGCTCCGGGATGTGCGGGGCGTGGAAGTCGGACGCCTTCAGCGCGTCGTACGACGCCTTCGGGAACTCGGCCAGCTCGTCCACGTCACCGGCGTGCGGGGCGACCTTGGCGTCGCAGACGTCGCGGACCGCCTCCCGGATCGCCTGGTGCTCCTCGGACAGCGCGTACAGCTCGAAAGAGTTACTCACGAGTTGCACTGTACGACGAACTCCGCGCGAGCGGAGGGCGTCGTACGCCGAAAGTGACCAAGAGCGCACGGGCCGGACAAGTGCCGGTCACCGGCTGATAACCACGATGGGTAGAGTCCCCGACATGAGTGAAGCGACCTCCCGCCCGCTGCGGATCGCCGTGATCGGCACCAGCTACCTCGGCGCGAACACCGCGGCGGGGATGGCCGAGTTCGGTTTCGACGTGATCGGCGTCGAGATCGACGAGCACCGGCTGAAGCTGCTGAACGACGGCAAGGCGCCGCTGTACGAGCCCGGACTGGACCCGCTGCTGAAGAAGCACGTCGAGTCCGGGCGGCTGCGGTTCACCAAGGACTACCGCGAGATCGCGGACTGGGCCGACGTGCACTTCATCGCGGTCGGCACCCCCCAGCTCGAGGGCAGCGAGGCGGCCGACCTGTCCCAGGTCAACTCGGTCGTCGACATGCTCGCCCCGCTGCTGACCAAGCCGACCCTGGTGGTCGGCCGCTCGACGGTCCCGGTCGGCACCTCGCAGCACGTCGAGCAGCGCTTCCACGCCGAGTCCCCGGCCGGTACGGCGGTCGAGATCGCCTGGCAGCCGGAGTTCCTGCGCGAGGCGCACGGCGTGGACGACACGCTGCACCCGGACCGCCTGGTGTTCGGGGTCGAGTCCGCGACCGCCGAGGCCCGGCTGCGCGAGGTGTTCGCCACCCCGATCGCCGAGGGGTCGCCGGTCGTGGTCTGCAACCGGCCGACCGCCGAGCTCGTGAAGGGCGGCGCGAACGCGTTCCTGGCGACGAAGATCTCGTTCATCAACGCGCTCGCCGAGATGGCCGACGCGACCGGCGCCGACGTGACCCAGCTCGCGGACGCCCTCGGGTACGACAAGCGGATCGGCCGCGGCATGCTCAACGCAGGCCCTGGGTACGGCGGCGGTTGCCTGCCGAAGGACCTGCGCGCCTTCATGGCCCGGGCCGGTGAGCTCGGCGTCGAAGAGGTGATCACGCTGTTGCGCGAGGTGGACGACATCAACCACCACCGCCGCGCCCGGATCGTCGACCTGACCCACGAGGTCCTCGGCGCGGAGTGGGTCGGCCGGAACGTCACCGTCCTCGGCGCCGCGTTCAAGGCCGGTACGGACGACGTCCGCGACTCGCCCGCCCTCGACATCGCCGGCCGGATCCAGCTGCACGGCGCCAACGTCACGGTCTACGACCCGGAGGCGATGGAGAACGCCCGCAAGGTCCGCCCGACGCTGCGGTACGCCGCGTCCGTGCTCGAGGCCTGCGAGGGTACGCACGCCGTACTGCATCTGACCGAGTGGCCCGAGTTCCGTGAGCTGGACCCGGTGAAGCTGAAGGAGGTCGTGGACAGGCCCGCGCTGGTCGACGCCCGCTTGCAGCTGGACTCGAAGCGGTGGCGCGCGGCCGGCTGGACCTACCGGGCGCCCGGCAAGCCCTAAGCGACGGTCGCGGTGCGCAGGACGGGTCTCGTCAGTACGACGAAACCCGTCAGCGCCGCCGCGACCGAGATGAACAGGCAGACACCGGTGATGCCGAAGCCGTCCACGTCCGCGAGCGTGCCGAGGACCGGGTTCATCACCACGAGCGCCAGGTTCTGACACAGCACCACGACCGACTGCAGCCGGGACTGGTACTCACGCTCGACCGAGTTCATCAGCAGCGGCAGCACGTGACCGGTGAACGTCCCGACGCCGATCCCGCTGAGCACACCCGCGGCGAAGGCCAGCGGCAGCGGCTCGAGAACCGCCAGGCCGAGCAGCCCGACCGCGGCGACGAGCAGCCCCACCGCGGCGAAGATTCCCGGCCGTGGAAACGCTCCGCGCATCAGGATGCGCAGCGCGATCACCCCCACTCCGAGACTCCGGCTGGCCACCAGCAGGCCCGCGGTCGCCGCGTCCCACCCGTGCGACCGGGCCAGCAGCGGGAACAGCAGTGCGTCCAGCGGCATCAGCAATCCGGCCGCCACCGTCATCATGATCAGCAACGCCCGGGTCAGCGGCCGCCCGAACGCCACCTTGATCCCGGCCGCGATCGACCGGATCATCCCGGTCGGCATCTGTCCGGTCGGGGTCATCGTCTTCCCGAGCAGAACCAGTACGACGATCATCACGCCGAAGGTCAGCGCGTCGAAGGCGGACGCGGCCGCCAGCCCGCCCCAGCTGACCAGAACGCCGCCGACCGCCGTGCCGCTGACCGCGAAGACCACACCGGTGACCTGGAAGCTGGCGAGCGCCCGCGGCACCTGCTCCGGCGGGACCAGCAGCCGCGGCATCGAGCGGGACGACGGCAGGAAGAACGCGTCGATCACGCCGACCACCAGGGCGAGGCCGAGCAGCAGCCAGACCGGCTCCCCGACCGCGAGCGTGGCCGGGACCAGGGCGGCCGTCACGGCGAACATCGCCGTACAGCTGACCAGAAGGACGCGTGGTGCGCCGAACCGGTCGCCGACGGCGCCGCCGACCAGCAGCAGGGCGGCACGAGGCGCGGCGGCGAGGAGCAGGACCAGTCCGGCGACCTGGCCGCCGTGTTGGCTGGCCGACCATCCGATGGCGAACGTCATCGTCAGGTCGCCGAGCAGGGACACGGCAGCACCGAACAGCCAGATCCAGTAGCGGACCGGGATGCGCTGCGTATCCGATTCAGCGGGCGGAGTCACGATCAAGGACCTTAGACGACGTCGGTTGGGATCTCACGACTACCCGGCCATGACCTGTGGAAAACCGGCTGTGATCAGCCTTTACGGAGTTGTTCGGCCCCGTCACGGACGGTGCTTCCCTTGGCCCGGGCGAGATCGGCCAGCGACTCCTGGAACGCGACCATCCGGTCGCGCAGCTTGTCGTCCGACGCGGCCAGGATCCGGACCGCGAGCAGGCCCGCGTTGCGCGCGTTCCCGATCGACACCGTGGCCACCGGGACCCCGGCCGGCATCTGCACGATCGACAGCAGCGAGTCCATCCCGTCCAGGTACTTCAGCGGCACGGGTACGCCGATCACCGGCAGTGGAGTCACCGACGCCAGCATGCCCGGCAGGTGCGCGGCCCCGCCGGCGCCGGCGATCAGCACCTTCAGCCCGCGCTCGTGGGCAGACCGGCCGTACTCGATCATCTCCGCCGGCATCCGGTGCGCGGAGATGACGTCCGCCTCGAACGGCACGTCGAACTCGGTGCACACCTCGGCCGCGGCCTTCATCGTCGGCCAGTCCGAGTCCGACCCCATCACGATGCCAACAGACATTGCCCGCTCCTACTCGTCAATGGTGCCGGTCAGGTACGCCGCCGCGTGCCGGGCGCGCTCACGCACGTCGTCGAGGTCGTCGCCGTACGCCGTCACGTGGCCGACCTTGCGCCCGGGCTTCACGGACTTGCCGTAGAAGTGCACCTTCAGCCCCGGATCACGCGCCATGCAGTGCAGCAGCCCGCGGTGCATGTCCTCGACGTCACCGCCGAGCACGTTGACCATCACCGTGTACGGCGCTCGCGCGGCCGGCGACCCGAGTGGCAGGTCGAGCACGGCCCGGAGGTGGTTCTCGAACTGTGAGGTCACGGCACCGTCGATCGACCAGTGGCCGGTGTTGTGCGGGCGCATCGCGAGCTCGTTGACCAGCAGGCGGCCGTCACGGGCCTCGAACATCTCCACCGCGAGGATGCCGACCACACCGAGCTCGCCGGCGATCGTCAGCGCGGTCTGCTGGGCCTGGGCGGCCTTGTCCGGGGCCAGGCCGGGGGCGGGCGCGGTGACCTCGACGCAGATGCCGTCCTTCTGCACCGACTCGACGATCGGGTAGGCGACTGCCTGGCCGTGCGGCGACCGGGCCACGATCGCGGACAGCTCACGGACGAAGTCGACCTTCTCCTCGGCCAGGATCGGCACCCCGCTGCCGAACGCGGCCGCGACCGCCTCGTCGTCCGGGCCGTCCACGAACCAGACGCCCTTGCCGTCGTACCCGCCGCGGGTGGTCTTCAGGATCACCGGGAAGCCGCCGACCCGCTTGGCGAAGTCCTCGACGTCCGCCGGCGACTCCACCATCTGGTGTGCGGGCGAGGGCGCGTCGAACGTGTCCAGCCGGCTGCGCATGACCGCCTTGTCCTGGGCGTGCACCAGGGCGTCCGGGCCGGGGAACACCTTCACGCCTTCGGACTCCAGCGCGTGCAGCAGGTCGGTCGGGACGTGCTCGTGGTCGAACGTGACCACGTCGCACCCGGCGGCGAAACGCCGTACCGTCTCCGGGTCGCGGTAGTCGCCGACGGGTGCGTCGGCCACCGCCTGGGCCGCCGACACCGCCGGGCCCTCGGCGAGCACGCGGAGCTGGATGCCGAGCGCGACCGCGGTCTCCTGCGTCATCCGGGCCAGCTGGCCGCCGCCGACCATGCCGACGACCGGCGTCCCGACCGGGAGGTCCTTGCGTTCGAACTTCACAGCCTGGAGCCTAATGTCCATACATCAGGTCAGCGGCAGCGGGCCACAGGGACGCGCGGGGGCGCGCGGGCGATTTCGGAGTCGGGCCCGTCGCCGGGTACCGTGGGAAGCTGCCCTCCCGTCGCAGTGTGATCACAGAAGGTTCCGGAGACCGTTGAAGCTCGTCACCACGCTGTACCGCCAGGTCGAGCACCTGGTGCACGAAGTGGCCAAGTTCGGTCTGGTCGGTCTGCTCGGCATGGCGGTGGACCTCCCGATCTACAACTGGCTGGTCTTCAACAACCCGCTGGTCATCGCCGACTCCGGAGTCGGCATGCTGCACCACAAGCCGCTGACCGCGAAGTTCATCTCGGTCACGGCCGCCACGATCGCGACGTACCTGGGCAACCGGCACTGGACCTGGCGGCACCGCGAGCGCTCCGGACTCCACCGAGAGTACGTGCTGTTCTTCGTGCTGAACGGCATCGGCCTGCTGATCGCGGCCGCCTGCCTCGGCTTCTCCCGCTACGTGCTGGACCTGCACAGCTGGCTGGCCGACAACATCTCCGCGAACGTGATCGGCCTGGGCCTCGGCACGCTGTTCCGGTTCTGGTCCTACCGCAAGTTCGTGTTCAAGGAAGAGATCGAGCTCGAGGAGGCCGAGCAAACCCCGGCTCCCGAGTCACCGGCCGCCCTCGACCCCGAGTCACCGGCCGCGCTCGACCCCGAGTCGACCGGCGACCTTCCCGCCGTGCGCTGATCACTCCCCATTGAGCGGTCGGCAGTCCGCTTGTTGGTCGCGGGGCCAGAGGAGGGGCTGGATCGTGGGGTCGGTGTAGTCGGGCGCGTTGGTCTGTGGGTCGGTGCGGACCAGGACGTCGTTGGGGTGGGCGGAGCCGGGGCGCCAGCGGTTGGTGGTCGGTTGGAGATGGATCGCCAGCGACCGGCGGGGTTCGGTGCCGCGGTTGGGAGAGCTGCCGTGGACGGTGCGGCAGTGGTGGAAGCTGACCTGGCCGCGACGCATCCGTGGCGTGAAGGGTGTCGGGTCGAAGCCTTGCGCGACGAGCGCGGCGTCGAGGGCGGCGCTGTCCTGGGAGAAGAAGTCGAGGCCGGTCACGTCCCACCGGTGGCTGCCGGGCAGGAACGAGACCGCGCCGTTGACCTCGTCGACGTCGTGGAAGCCGACCCAGGCGGTGAGCATGGTGTCCGCCGTACAGGACTGCCAGTACTGCCGGTCCGTGTGCCACCCGACACGGGCCGACCCGCCCGGCCCGTCGACCGGCTTCCGGAGCAACTGGTCGTGCCACAAACGAATCCCGTCGGCCCCGGACAACGCAGCGGCCGTGGCGGCGATCGCCGGATGCCGAACCAGCGCCGCCAACTCGTCGACCCGCAGCGACGCGTAGTCGTTCTTCCGCAGTACGTCGCCATCGCTCGGCTGCCACCCACGCGTGACCGGAACATCGGGGAGTTGATGGTCGTGGTCGCCGGCGTAGAAACGCTCCATGCCCCGCTCGGCCGCGTCGAGCACCTCGGCCGGCACGATCACCGGCGAAATCCAGTAGCCGTGCTCCCGGTAGAAGGCAATGTCATCAGGTCCTGGCTGCATGCCTTGACCCTAGGCAGGAGCTGGGCGACGCGGCGTTGCCGATGTTCAGGCGACTGGGCACAATCTTCAGGTGTCTCTGAGCCGACCGGACGGGTTGCGCGCCGGCTTCCACGCCGATGTCCACGACCCGGTCAGCGGCCTCGTCCATGCGGGTGAGCAGTGGGTGCCGGAGCGGTTCCTGATCGAGCCGCACGAGCATCCGGTCTGGGAGATCTACCTGCAGTTGCACGGCGTCACGCGGTGGGTCGCCGGTGGGGAGAGCTATCTGCTGCAGCCCGGGCACCTGTTCGCCGTACCTCCGAAGCTCGAGCATCACCTGGCCGGGGCCTCGGGCAACCATCACTTCTACTTCGCCGCGATCGACCTCGATCCCGTCGTACGGCGGCATCCGTCACTGGCCCTGGATTGGCCGGCGATCGTGGTGCATCGGGAGGCGGGTGAGGTCGCGTATGCGTTCGCGCAGCTCGTGCGCGAGCTGACCACGCGGTACGAGTACGCCGACATCGGCCTGACTCTCGCGGTCGACCACCTGGTGCTCGCGGTCAACCGGGCGATGGCTCCGACCGCCGCGCCGGAACTCGCGATCCATCCGGCGGTGCGGACCGTCAAACGCCTTCTGGACCAGGAGTTCGACCAACGCTGGACACTCCGCCGGCTCGCCGACCGGGTCGGCCTCGCACCGTCGTACCTGGCCGAGCTCTTCACCAGTCACCTCGGCCAGCCACCCCACCGCTACCTCAACGAACGCCGCATCGACCGCGCCCGCCAACTCCTCGACACCACCGATCTCAGCATCACCACCATCGCCCAATCCCTCGGCTACAGCTCCAGCCAACACCTCGCCCGCACCTTCCGATCCCACACCGGCACCACGCCCACCGCCCACCGTCGCGGCTCGGCGGCTTCGGAAAGGCTCGGCTGAGCGGGCTTTCCGGTTGGTTACGGGTGCGGTGGGGGTATAGGCGGTCGGGGGTGGGGGCGTGACACTGGCGGTGTTGGAGCTGGGGCTTGGGGCAAGTGGCTAGGGAGTGTCATGGCTTTGTTCATGGATGTGCACGAGAGTTTGCCGGAGGGTGCGACGGCCAAGGATGTCGCCGAGGCGCACAAGGCGGACGTGAAGGTGCAGGACGCGTACGGCGTGAAGTACCTGCGCTACTGGGTCGACGAGGCGAACCACAAGGTGTTCTGCCTCGCCGAGGCGCCGGATGCCGAGGCCGCCATCGCGGTGCACCGGGAGGCGCACGGGTTGGTTGCCGAGCGCATCTACGAGGTCATCGAAGGTAGCTGACAAGCGGGACGTCAGATCGTGGCGATCGCGGTGACGCCGATGGCGATGCCGATGACATAGGTGCCCAGGGCCCCTATATCGCGCAGCGGTTAGGCCAGATCGGTCGGCGCCTGGTTGCCGCCGCCGCGGATCGCCCGGTGCCGGGTGACGTTGGCACCCAGCAGGAACAGCAGGATGCCCATCAGGGCCATGCAGACAATCGTCACGGTGCTCATATCAGGACTCCTTCGTACTGGGCGACCAGCCGGCTCACCATCGAGTGGCTGAGCGTGCAGCCCGGCGAGCGGGTCGGTGACGAACAGGATGCCGGTCATGCGACGAGCTCCACTTCGGGAAGGAGTTCGTGACCACGAGCCGCGGTGTCGGCGTCCCCGGCAGCGGCCGAGCGCCAGTGGTCAGCCAGGTGTGCACGTTCCGGCTCGAGTGCGCGCAATGCGGTGCGCCGGCGGTCGTCGTCGTACACCAGACTTGTCAGGGCAGTGATCACGTCGCCGATTGCGTGCGGTTCCTGGGCGTCGAGGAAACGGACTTCGAGGTACGTCGATCGCGGCCGGACCGGCGGGAACATCGTGGTGAGGTGGTCGACCGGACCGCCGGTCACGAAGACCGTGGCACCGGCGGCGAAGGCGGTGTACGCCGCGACCGGGTCGTCGCCGTACAGGAGCCGATCGTCGAAGCCCGTCCGTGCCGGGTCGGTCTCGAGCCAAGTGGTGAGCCGTCCGTGCGGTCCGGCGCTGCGTGCGAACGCGGCGGCGAGGAACGGGCCGGCGAGGTTGAGGACCCGCCACTGCTCGGCGCCGGCGCGACCGGGCCACCAGTCGAGGCAGACCTGGGTGGACGCGGTACGACGCATCATCCACCGGCCGGCTGGACCGATCGAGTCGAAGTGCCGGTGCATCGCGACGTACCTCGGCGTTGTCAGCTGCAGCGGGACCTCGTGCTCCGGCCGTGGGTCGACCGGCAGTGCGTAGATGCTGAGGTGTTCCGCGGTGAGGTGGCGCTGGAGGTCGTCGGTCAGCGAGCGGACCTGCGTCACCGGGTCAGTCGTGCACGGCAGGCTCAGCTCGAGCTGTCCGCCGGGCTCGAAGCCGACGTACGGCGAGGCGATCGCCGTCGCGGCCGCCTGCCTTACCCGGTCGATCGGTACGGCGGCGCCGGTGGTGCTGTCCGCGACCAGGAACTCCTGCTCCACGGCGACCCGGACAGTCCGGCGACGGCCCTGGGCGAACAGGCCGGCGACGATCGGGCGAAGCTCCTTGGGATCCATGGGTGCTCCTGATACTGTAAGGATTCCTGTCGAAATGTTGAAAGGAATCCTTACGGATGTCAAGAGCGGAGGGGGCAGAGGGCAGGCCGTCAAGACCGTCGAGGGTTGAGCTTGCTCGGCTTGGGCGTAAGCCGTTCATTGCGATCGTCGACCGGGCCAACCGGGCGCTGCAGGCGGACATGGTCCGGCACGGGCACCGCGACGGTCATCCGGAGCTGAAGCCGGCCCACAACGCTGTCTTCGGCACACTCAGCATCGAGGGCTCCCGCGCCGCCGACATGGCGGTCCGGGCCGGGATCACCCGGCAGTCGATAGGTGAGGTGATCCGCGAGCTGGTCGGCCTCGGCATCCTCGAGATGCGCCCCGACCCCGAGGACGGCCGGGCCAAGCTGGTCACCTACAGCGAGCACGGCCGCGAGGTCGCCGCCGACGGGTACGCACACCTGCGCGACCTCGAGGAACGCTTCGCCGCGGAGTTCGGTCCCGAGGACTACGAGACCGCGCGCGATGTCCTGTCCCGCGTTGCCGACCTGCTCGACCGCTGGGCCGCGGAGCGGGCGTCCGAGGCTGCCTCCGGATAAATCACGCGAAAGTGTCCGCGGGCCGTGTGAGGATCGGAGAATGACCGAGCAGATCGCCGTACGACCGGCCGTGCGTGAGGACTACGACGAGTTCCGGGCGCTGTTCGCCGCGGCGCTGATGTTCGAGCCCTCGGCCACCAACGACCTGGGCCGGGCCCTGTTCGAGCCCGAGCGCGCACTGGTCGCGACCGACGGCGACGAGATCATCGGTACGACGCGCGCCCTGACGCGAGACCTGTCGGTGCCGGGAGCGGTGGTGCCGGCTGCGCACGTCACCTCCGTGGGAGTGCGGGCGACGCATCGCCGGCGTGGGGTGATGTCCGAGCTGATCATCCGGCAGTTGCGCGAGGCGCCGGAGGCGATCGCGGTGCTGTGGGCGAGCGAGTCGGGCATCTACGGGCGGTTCGACTACGCGCCCGCCGCTTGGGGTGTGTCCTACGAGATCGATCTGCACAGGGTCGGCCCGCCGGACGTGCGAGTCCGTCCTGGCGAGCTCGGCCTGCTGGCTGCGGAGGGGGCCGCCGAGCAGCTCGCACCGCTGCTGAAGCGCCTGCAGGAACGGCGTCCCGGCGTCTCCGGTCGATCCGGCCTCGGCTGGCAACAGCACCTGGAGGACAAGCCGGACTCACGGGGTGGGAAGACCGCCCGGCAGATCCTGGTGCACCGCGATGAGTCCGGCGCCATCGACGGATACGCGCTGTGGCGCGGCAAGATGAACTGGGACCCGGTCGGCCCGTCGAACGAGGTGTCGGTCGAGGAACTGGTCGCGATCGAGCCGGCCGCCTACCGGGCGCTGTGGCACTACCTGCTCACGCTGGATCTCGCCGCCAAGCTCGAGTACGGGCATGCCGCGGTGGATGAGCCGCTGCAGCAGCTCGTCACCACCCCGACCGCGCTGACCCGGCGGCTGAGCGAGTCCTTGTGGGTCCGCGTGACCGACGTCCCGCGGGCGCTGGCCCAACGCCGGTACGCCGTACCCGTCGACCTGGTGTTCGAGGTGGCCGACGACCTGATCCCCGCGAACGCCGGCCGCTTCCGGCTGACCGCCGACGGCCCGTCCGCACCCGCGAAATGCTTCCAGACCGACGACCCGGCCGACCTCACCCTGTCAGCCCGCGAGCTCGGCGCGATTTACCTGGGCGGCCGCCCGCTCGCCGAGTTCGCCGCCACCGGCCGCGTCACCGAACACCGCCCCGAGGCCCTCACCACCGCCACCGCTGCCTTCGGTTGGCCGACCCCGCCGGTCAGCATCGAGATCTTCTGATCGGCCCTTTCGGGCAGAGTCGGTTCGCATCGAGCCGGCCGGAGTTATCGTCGAACCGAGCCTGGGGGGTGAGGGGGCGGTTCTGGTGGTGACGCGCGAGTTGTCGCAATCGCCTCAGGCGACAGTCGTTGATCCGGTCGGCCTGCTGGCGGTCGGTGGGATCTGTGGACTCGCCTGGGCGGCCGGACTGCGCGGATTCATGGCGCAGGTCGCCGGCGACGAGGCCGGTGTCGATTGGGTCGGCACGTTCGTCTGGATCCTGCTGCCTGGCCTACTCATCGGCGTCCTCCTGGGATGGGCCGAGTACCTCCGCCGCACCGGCGGACGTCCGCACTGGCGATGGCTCGCACTGTCGCCGTTGCTCTTCATGGCCGTGCTGACCCCCGATCCGCTCGGGGTGCTGGAAGACGGCATCGGTGGCGGCGCCATCGGCGTACCGCTGTTCGGCATGCTCGGCGGGTACGCGATCGCCGGCCGCGGTCGCTTGGTGTGGCGAGTGATCGCGGGAGTTCTGGCGTTCAGCGTCGTACCGATCTGGGCGCTGACGGTCGAGTCCTTCGCTCCGGAGCTCGGACTCGAGACTCCGGCCGGTCTGTGGGTCGCGCTGTACTACTACTCCTTCATGGCGGTGCTCATGCTCGCCTGCTCGATTCCTCATCGTCCGGTGGTGGCAGGGTCGGGTAGTCGAGGATCGGGTAGAGGCCGACGGTGAAGCCGTAGGTGGTGTTGCCGGAGCGGGGGAGTTGGTCGAAGTCGTGGATGAGGCGGTCGACCTGCTGCCAGAACTCGGCGGCGCGTTCCTCGGGGATGCGGGCGTGCCGGATGAACGAGCGGAGCTGACCGTCGTCGTACGCGGGGGTGGACTCCTTCGCCGCGACCTCGAAGTCGTTGAAGTCCGGCGGCAGCGGTTCGCCGTCCGGTCCGGAGCGACCCAGGCCGACGAAGAACATCCGCGCGGCCCGGCCGTAGAAGCGCTCCTCGATCGCCCGCACCCGCCGGGTCCGGACCACCCGCAGGATGCCTGCGTCCGCCAGCACCTTCACGTGGTGCGCGACCGTGCTCTTCGGCCGCTTGACCGCGGCCGCCAGCTCGGTGACCGTCGCGGCCCGCTCGTGCAGCAGGCCGAGGATCGTCGTCCGCAGCGGGTCGCTGATCGCCCGGACCTGCTCGGCGGTGGTCAGCTCGATCGTGTCCTCGAGCTCGTAGTCCGGCACCGGCCCCTTGATCGGCATGATCGGATCAGACTAACATCGCCAATCGTTCGAGATATTTGGATCATTGGAGCTGATAATGGCCGAGATCGTGCTGTACCACCACGCCCAGGGACTCACGGACGGCGTGCAGGCATTCGCCGAAGAGCTACGCCGGGCGGGTCACACGGTCCACCTGCCTGACCAGTACGACGGCAACACCTTCGCCACCCTGGAGGAGGGGCTGGAGTATGCGAAGAAGGTCGGCTTCGGCACGCTCCTGGAGCGCGGGGTCGCTGCTGCCGAGAGCCTGCCGGAAGAGCTCGTCTACGCGGGCTTCTCGCTCGGCGTGATGCCGGCGCAGCAGTTGGCGCAGACCCGCCCCGGCGCCAAGGGCGCGTTGTTCTACTACTCCTGCCTGCCGGTGGAAGAGTTCGGCGCGTGGCCGGACGGCGTCCCGGTGCAGATCCACGGCATGGACCAGGACCCCTTCTTCACCGAGGAAGGCGGCGACCTCGACGCCGCCCGCGCGCTGGTCGCCGCGACCGATCAGGCCGAGCTCTTCCTCTACCCCGGCAAGGAGCACC
Source organism: Kribbella sp. NPDC050820 (assembly GCF_040653975.1). NCBI lineage: Bacteria > Bacillati > Actinomycetota > Actinomycetes > Propionibacteriales > Kribbellaceae > Kribbella > Kribbella sp. NPDC050820. The sequence goes on along the minus strand of NZ_JBFAHB010000013.1, from coordinate 67,044 downwards.
TCTTCGCCGACTCGTCCCTACCGTCGTACGACGAATCAGTTGCCGCCCTCCTCAGGGAGCGGACGTTGGTGTTCCTGGCCGGAATCGAGTGAGGTAGGTGTCAGAGGGCGTGCAGCTTGGGGAACGGGGCGAGGACACGGATCAGCTTGCCGCCACCGAAGTCGACGACGACCGCGTGGCCGGCGTCGACCGTGCTGATCCGGCCCAGGCCTTCCTTGTCGTGAGACACCCGCTGGCCGACCTCGAAGACCTTGATCGGGTCCGGAACACGGGGTTTGAAGGGACTCGTGGACAGGTGACGACGCGTCGTCGCGCGGAATGAATCCATCAGGGTCCCAGTATGCGCCACAGCCCGCCGCTTGACCCTTCTTCGTCAGGAAACCGCGGCTCGGGTGGCCTCGGCCTCGGAGCGAACTGGAGACTCGACCTCGGCCTTGCGGGTCGGGATGAAGGAGGCGACGGCCAGCGCGGCCAGCGCGGCGGCGGCGCCGATGATCAGGACGACGCGGAAGCCGTTCTGCGACGGGAGCGCGTAGCCGCCGAGGTCGATGGTGAGCTGGGCCAGGATGACACCGGCGACGGCGCTCGACACCGAGGTGCCGATCGAGCGCATCAGGGTGTTCAGGCTGTTCGCGGCCGCGGTCTCCGACACCGGCACGGCGGCCATGATCAGCGCGGGCATCGCGCCGTACGCGAGGCCGATGCCGGCGCCGATCAGGACGGAGACGAGGACGAGCTGCCAGACGGCGGACATCAGCACGACGCCGACGCCGTACCCGGCGGCGACGACCACGGCGCCCAGCATCAGGGTGGTCTTCGGGCCGCGGGTCCGGGAGATCTTCGCCGACAGCGGCGCGGTCAGCAGCATCACCAGCCCGGACGGGCCCATCACCAGGCCGGCGCCGAGCATCGACTGGCCGAGCCCGAAACCAGTTGCCTTGGGCATCTGCAGGAGCTGCGGCAGGACCAGTGACATGGCGAACATCGCGAACCCGAACACCATCGACGCGAGGTTGGTCAGCAACACCTGAGGGCGGGCCGTGGTCCGCAGGTCGACCAGCGGCTCCGGAGTACGGCGTTCCCACCAGCCCCACGCCAGCAGCGCGACGACGGCCAGCGCGAACAGGCCCAGTGTGCGGCCGCTGGTCCAGCCCCAGTCGGCGCCCTGCGAGATGGCCAGCAGCAACGAGATCAGGCCGGTCGACAGGCCGACGCCGCCAAGTACGTCGAACCGGCCGCCCGACCGCACCGCGGACTCCGGGACGAGGCGCAGGACCAGGCCGAACACGATCACGCCGAGCGCGGCGGAGATCCAGAACAGCGTGTGCCAGTCGAAGTTCTCGGCGAGCAGCGCGGCCGCGGGAAGTCCCAGGGCGCCGCCGACGCCGAGGGATGCACTCATCTGCGCGGTCGCCGTACCGAGCTTCTCCGGTGGCAACTCGTCGCGCATGATGCTGATGCCCAGCGGGATCACGCCGGAGGCAAGTCCTTGCAGCGCGCGGCCGACGATCATCGGGGTCAGCGAGTCGCTGAGAGCGGCGACGATCGAGCCGGTGACGAGCATGCCCAGGCTGAGCAACAGCATCCGGCGCTTGCCATACATGTCGCCGAGCCGCCCGATGATCGGCGTCGCGACGGCGGCCGCGAGGAGCGTGGCGGTGATCGCCCAAGCGGTTCCGGCGGCCGAGGCGTTCAGCAGCCGGGGCAACTCCGGGACGAGCGGGATCACCAGGGTCTGCATCAGCGCGACCGTGATGCCGGCCGAAGCGAGCACCGGTACGACGGCACCGGTGCGCACAGGCGCTGGTGGCGCCTCCACCGACGAGGGGACTGCGGACATCACGAGCCTCCGAAGGACGACTTGAATAGTTGGTTTATGCAACTAGACTTTAAGTCAGGCGGTTGACTTAAACAAGTCGACCGGGCAGGCTGGAGTCAGATCGACGCGGAGGTGCTTTCCGATGGCAGGCGGTGACCGAACATGATGATGGCGAAGGCGGTCCGCTCCGAGCGCGTGAACGCGACCCGCGAGCTGATCCTCAGCACGGCGGAGCGGCTGTTCGCGGAGCACGGGGTGCACGAGGTCTCCAACCGGCAGATCAGCGAGGCGGCCGGCCAGGGCAACAACACGGCGGTCGGGTACCACTTCGGGACCAAGGCCGACCTGGTCCGGGCGATCGTGCGCAAGCACTCCGAGCCGATCGAGGCGCGCCGCCGGGAGTTGCTGGCCGAGCTCGGCAGGGACGCGGACGTCCGCGACTGGGTGACCTGCCTGGTCCGGTCGGCGACCGACCATATGGGCAGTTTGGGCAACCCCAGCTGGCTGGCGCGGTTCAGCGCCCAGCTGATGACCGACCCGTCGCTGCGTCAGATCCAGATCGAGGAGTCGCTCACCTCGCCGACGCTGCGGCAGATCCTCGACGGACTCAACGAGTGCCTGGCGGACCTGCCGGTTCCGGTGCGGATGGAGCGCGGTGACATGGCCCGGCACCTGATCATCCAGATGACAGCGGAGTTCGAGCGCGCGCAGGCCGAGGGCACCCCGACCGCGCGAGCGACCTGGCAGGAGATGGCCGACGGCCTCATCGACGGCATCGTCGGGCTGTGGACCGCGCCGGTGACCACCACATGACGGTTCCGCGGTTCCCGGTGGTGGCGGTCACGAGGATCATCTCGGCCACAACCCCGCCGCGGCACGCTATTCCGGCCGCGTAGGTTCGGGGCATGCGAGAGTTCAGGATCGACGTCCCGGACGAGGCGCTGGACGACCTGGCCGAGCGGCTGCGACGCGTTCGTTGGCCGCAGCAACTGCCTGCAGACGGGTGGGAGCGTGGGGTTCCGGTCGAGTACCTGCGGCAGCTCGTCGAGCGCTGGCAATCCTTCGACTGGCGGGGCTGGGAGGCGCGGCTCAACGAGTATCCGCAGTTCACGACCCGGATCGACGAGCAGACGATTCACTTCCTGCACGCGCGATCAGCCGAGCCGGACGCGCTGCCGCTGATCCTCACGCACGGCTGGCCGGGTTCGGTCGCCGAGTTCCTGCCGATCCTCGGTCCGCTCACCGATCCCGCGTCGTACGGCGGTGATCCGCGCGACGCCTTCCACATCGTCGCCCCCTCGGTCCCGGGGCACGGCTTCTCGGTGCCGCTCGAGTCGCCGGGCTGGAACCACCGCCGGATCGCGAACGCCTGGGCCGAACTGATGGCGCGCTTGGGCTATCAGCGGTACGGCGCCCAGGGCGGCGACACCGGATCGGTCGTGTCACCACTGCTCGGACACGTCGATCCGGCCCACGTCATCGGCGTACACATCAACGGGGGATTGGCTTTCCCGTCGATCGAGCCCGGCGATGTCGACCAGCTGACCGACGTCGAGCGGGAGCGGCTGGCCGCGGCGGAGCGGCTGCGCGAGGTCGGGACCGGATACGCCGAACTGCAGGGCACGCGGCCGCAGACGGTGTCGTTCGGGTTGAGCGACTCGCCGGTCGGGCAGCTGGCCTGGATCGTGGAGAAGCTCTGGGAGTGGACCGACCCAGCCCGTGCGCTGCCCGAGGACGCGGTCGACCTCGACCACCTGCTGACCGACGCGTCGATCTACTGGTTCACCAACACCAGCGCGTCGTCCGCCAACCTGTACTACGAGAATCGCGTGGCGGCCGACGATCCGGCCGAACCGTCCGGGCCGCCCACCGGGGTGGCGGTGTTTCCGACCGACCCCGCGATCCGGCGGGTGCTAGCGCGTCGGCACCGCATCGTCCACTGGTCGGACTTTTCCCGCGGCGGTCACTTCGCCGCGCTCGAGGCGCCAGACCTGCTCGTCGGCGACATCCGGGCGTTCTTCCGGGAGCTTCGCTGACACCAGGAAGTTGATCAGCGCGCCGTCGCGCTCGACCGTGGCGTCCGGCCAGCGGCGGCGGATCATCCGCAGGGTCCGGTCGTTGGCCGGGCTGACCACGAACAGGAACCGGGTCGCGCCGGCCGCGATCGCGTCCGCGGCGGCGATCGACAGCATCCGTACGCCGAGACCGCGCCGCTGCTCGGGTTCGCTGATGACGGCGGCGAGCTCGGCGGTCTGTTCGTCGTACCCGATCGCCCAGGCCCACATGGCGTGACCGACGACCTGGTCGTCGCGGGTGGCGACCCAGGACTGGCCGGACGGGCAGAGCATGCGCAGCACCAGCGCGGGCCGCGGTGGGCGGCCGATGGCGGTCTGGAACCGGAGGTAGAGGCTGAGGTCGGTCAGCCCCGTGAGCATCGTGGTCAGATCCTCCGCGTCGGGTTCGCCGGCGCGCCGGATCATCGGCCGCTGAGTCTGGTTCACGGATTCAGCCTTGCCTGACTTGGCTGAGTCTGTCAAGCGGACTTATCCTCGAGGTATGACTGCGCAGGTGCCCGAGGCGATGAGCTGGTCGACCGAGAACTGCACGATCTCGCGGACGATGCAGATCCTCGGCGACAAGTGGACGTTCCACGTGCTGCGGGAGTTGTTCGTCGGCGTCCGGCGGTTCGAGGACATCCGGGTCCGGGCCGGGATCCCGCGGCAGGTGCTCACCGAGCGGCTCGCGGCGCTGATCGAGCGCGGCCTGCTGCGGCGGCATCCGTACCGCCTGCCCGGGCAGCGCGAGCGGTACGAGTACCGCCTCACCCAGGCCGGCCTCGACCTCTACCCGGTGCTTGTGGCGATGATCCAGTGGGGCGACCAGTACCTCCCGCTCGACGGCGGCCCACCGATCGTGCCGCAGCATCGCGAGTGCGGTGAGCAGGTCAGCGTCGTACTGCGCTGCGAAGCCGGCCATGAGCCGGGCGCCCGCGAGATCGCGATCCGCCCCGGGCCTGGCGCCAAACCCCGGGAGCTCGCGAGCTAGAGCAGATCGATCGCGTTGCGGATCAGGCGCTCGGTCTCGCGGGGCTGGGCGGCCGAGATCGACAGCGTGTCCATGGTGATCGTGTAGCCGTCGACCTCGTCTCGCTTGTCGACGTAGACCGCGCTGGTGAGGTGCTCGATGTAGACGATGTCCGGCAGGTCGGCGTCGTTGAACCGGAGCAGCGTGAATGCGCCGCCGGTGGCGCCGTACCCGCCGGTCTCGAACGGGATGATCTGCAGTGTCACGTTGTGCCGCTTGGACGCGACGATCAGGTGCTCGAGCTGCGCCTTGAGGATCTGCTTGTTGCCGATCGGGCGGCGCAGCACGGCCTCGTCGATGACTGCCCACAACCGGGCCGGACGCGTCCGCGTGAGCACCTGCTGGCGCGACATCCGCAGCGTGACGAGGCGTTCGCGCTCCTCCGGCGGCATCGGTTTGTCGCGGCCGAGCTGGAACACGGCCCGCGCGTACTCCGGGGTCTGCAGCAGGCCCGGGACGAACTGGAGCTCGAAGGTCCGGATCAGGTCGGCCGCCATCTCCAGGCCGAGGTAGGAGTGGAACCAGGTCGGCGTGACGTCGTCGTACCGCTGCCACCAGCCGGGGTTGTTCGCCTCCCGGGCCAGGTCGAGCAAGCGCTCGCGCTCGGCCGGGTCGTCGAGTTTGTAGAGAGTGAGCAGGTCGTCGACATCGCGGACCTTGAAGCCGACCCGGCCGAGCTCGAGCCGGCTGATCTTCGACTCCGAGCCGCGGATCGCCCAGCCGGCGTCGGTGCGGGTGATGCCGGACTCCTCGCGGAGCCGGCGCAGGTGGGCCCCGAGCATGATGCGCAGCGCGGTCGGCCCGCCGTACGCGCCCGGCTCAGTCACCCTCGCCTCCCCAGATCGTCACATCACGGCCGATCGATCATTTCACAACAGAATGTGACGCGGTCCAGCCCGACGCGCGTGCACCCCGTGTTCACGGCCCCCTACGGTCAGTAGAGTCGTGCCACACACATCCCGACAGCTGCGAGGTTCGCCGATGCCCGATGCCACCAAGGCGCCCAGTTCGATTCCGGTGGGCGTGGACACCACCCGGGCCAGCATCGCGCGGGTGTACGACGCCGCGCTGAACGGCAAGGACAACTACGAGATCGACCGTGAGGTGCTGCGCCAGGTGGCCACCGTGGCCCCGCAGGTGAACGACCTCGCCTGGTCGAACCGGAACTTCCTGATCCGGGCCTGCCGCTTCCTGGCCGGTCAGGCGGGTATCACGCAGTACCTCGACTGCGGCTCCGGCCTGCCGACCGCGGAGAACACCCACCAGGTCGTGCAGCGGCTCCTGCCCGAGGCGAAGGTGCTGTACATCGACAACGACCCGGTGGTGCTCGCGCACGGCCGCGCGCTGCTGGAGGAGAACGAGAACACGCTGTTCGTCAGCGCCGACATCTTCGAGCCCGACGAGGTGCTCGGGCTGCCGGAGGTGAAGGACTTCCTCGACTTCTCGCAGCCGATCGCCGTGATCCAGAACGGCACCTTGCACCACTACATCGGCGACGACGGTCCCGCCATCATGCAGAAGTACGTCGACGCCGTGGTGCCGGGGTCGTACACCGTGATCGCGCACTTCTTCGACCCGCAGACTCCGGAGCACTCCGAGATCGCGCGCAAGATGGAGGAGAAGTTCACGCACAGCCCGATGGGTAGCGGCGTCTTCCGCACCCGCGAGCAACTGCTGGAGCTGTTCCCCGACCAGGAATTGATCCCACCCGGCCTGGTGCTCTGCGACGACTGGTGGCCGGACGGCCCCCGGGTCAAGCCGCTGAACCAGGTCGAGGAGTGCATCGTCGGCGGCGTCGGCCGCAAGCTCTGAGTCAGGGCTGGGCAGGAAGTCAAACGTGTTCGGAGACGAGGACGGCTGAGGTGTTCTCTTCGAGGGCTTGGAAGATGTGGGGGTGGTCGCCGGGGTAGGCGACGTAGTCTCCTGGGCTCAGTTCGATGGGGGAGTCGGTGGGGCCGACGAGGGCTCGGCCGGAGCTGAGGACCACGTGCTCGACGACGCCGGGCATGTGGGGTTCGGACTTGCGGCCGGGGCCGGGGGAGACGGTGATGCGGTAGATGTCGCGGCGCGCGTTCGGGGGGCAGGAGGCGACCAGGGTGGCCGCGTACTCGGCCTGGTCGGAGTAGATCACCGGGCCCTCGCCGGCGCGGATCACCTGGACCTTGGGGCGCGGCGGGTCGAGCAGGGCGGCGAACGGGGTGTCGAGCGCGACCGCCAGCGCCCACAGGGTCTCGACGCTCGGGTTGCCGGTGCCGGACTCCAGTTGGGACAGCGTCGACTTCGCGACGCCGGCGCGCTTCGCGACCTCGGTCAGCGACAGTCCCGCACGCGCCCGGTGCCGGCGCAGCGAGGCCGCGATGACGTCGAGTGGTGCCTTGCCGGGCATGGTGCTGTCCATCGATGTTCGCTCCATCGGTCCAATTGTTCGGCTTGACGAACGGGCGGCCTGTTGTTCATCATAATGCCCATGCGTTCGATCTGGCGAACACTCGACCGTCGGCTGGCCCGGGACATCGGGCTGGTCTGTCTCGCCGACGGCGTGGTCGGGCTCTCGTACGGCGCGATCAGCGTCGGCGGCGGCCTTCCGCTGTGGGTGCCGGTGGTGCTCTCGATCGTGGTGTTCGCCGGCGCCTCGCAGTTCCTGTTCGTCGGGATCGTCGCGGCCGGCGGCAGCCCGATCGCGGCGATGATCGCCGGGCTGCTGGTGAACAGCCGGCACGTCGCGTTCGGCCTGGCGGTCAGCGACGTGATCGGCAGCGGCTGGCGCCGGGTGCCGGGCAGCCACCTGATGACCGACGAGAACGTCGCCTTCGCCCTCGGGCAGGACGAGCCCCGGCAGCGGCGGGCGGCGTACTGGGCTGCCGGGATCGGGATCTTCGTCTGCTGGAACCTCGGCGTCCTGGTCGGCGGCCTGGCCGGCACCGTGATCACCGACACCGACGTGTTCGGACTGGACGCCGCCTTCCCGGCCGTGCTTCTCGCGCTGGTCCTGCCGGCCCTCCGCGACAAGGCGACACGTACGGCGGCCCTGGTCGGGATCGTGGTCGCGCTCGCTGCCACGCCGTTCCTGCCGGCCGGCCTCCCGGTCCTGCTCGCCCTGGTCGGCTTGCTGTTCTACCGCGCGGAAAAGCCTGCGCTGGAGGTGGCCCGATGATGACGAACACCCCCGTGTTGCTCGCAGCCATCGCGGTGCTTGCTGTTGGCACCTTCTCGTTGCGGTTCGCGGGGCCGTTGATGCGGAGCCGGTTCGAGGTGCCGGAGCGGGCTCAGCAGTTCATCGCTGCCGCGGCGGTCGTCCTGCTCGCTGCGCTGGTGGCGACGGCGGCCCTGATGGACGGCCACGGGCCGGCCGGGGTCGCCCGTCCCGCCGGTGTGCTGGTCGGCGGCGTGCTGGCCTGGCGGAAGGCGCCGTTCGTCCTCGTCGTGGTGGCCGCCGCCGCGACCGCGGCGGGTCTGCGGTTGCTCGGCGTACCCTGAACCCCGCTACGGTTCAGGCATGAGTGCTTATCCCGGGCAGACGGAGCCGAAGAAGAACAAGACGCTGACCTGGCTCGCGGTCGCGTGTTTCGTGATCGGGCTCGGGCTGACCGGGTTCTTCGTCTACCGGATCGTCGTGACGGCGCCGCGGACGCCGGAGCCGATCGGCGAGAGCGGTGTCGTCCACCTGGACGAGGAAGGGCTGACGATCTACTCGTCCGTGCCGGTGCTCACGCCGCCGTGCGAGGCGAAGAACGCCGACGGTGCCGACGTCCCGCTCAAGCCGGTGACCGGTTCGGAGCAGATCAGTGTCAACTCCGACACCTGGTACGTCGTCGCCCGGTCGGTCGAGACCGTGCCGGCCGGTGACTACACCATCTCCTGCGCCGACGACGAGACCAGCGCGACGTACTTCGCCGGGCCGAAGATGTCGGTGCTCGCGTTCGTGGTGTCGATCCTCGGCACGGTGTTCTCGCTGCTGATCTTCCTCGGGCTCGGGATCACCTTCCTGACCGTCGCCGCGGTCAAGAACCGCCGCCGCAACCGGCCCGGGCCGACCTTCCCGGGCGCCCCTGGACCGGGCACCCCTGGACCGGGCGGTCCGTGGCAAGGTGCCCCGGGCAACTACCCGCCACCCGGGAACACCTTCCCGAACCAGCCGGGCGGCGGCTTCCCGCCGTACCGGCCCGGGCCGAACCCGGACCGGCCGCAGGACCGCCCGCAGGACCGCTAACTGCGGATCGCCGTTCTGACCTTCGGTGTCAGCAGGAACGCCCCGACGTAGAGCAGCGCGGCGACGATCAGCAGCCCGTCGAACCCGATCAGCAGCGCCGCGTACTCCAGGCAGCCGCCGAGCATCGCGCCGAGCAGGTTCGCGCCGAACGACGCGGTCCCGTCCGCGGTGTCGGTGAACCGCTTGGCGAAGATCACGTTCGCCGCGAAGATCGGCAGGAACGCGATCAGCACCGCGACCACCGCGCGCAACCCGACCGGCATCGCCAGCAACCAGTCGTCGGGGAAGATCCACGACAACGCCAGCCCGCCGAACAGGACGACGTACATCACCTTCAACGGTGGTGTCTTGAACCGTCTGGTCACTTCGACAGCGGCCAGTACGGCGACCAGGACGCCGGCGAACACGATCGCGTTCACCACCCACGTCGTACCGAACAGCAACGCGAAGCCGGTGATGCTCTTGGTCTCCAGCAGCATGAAGCCGGCGCCGAGCAGGAACAGGTCCGCGTACGGACGCATCCGCCGGTACGACGAACCACCGCCGGCGATCCCGACCCCGATCAGGCCGGCCACCATGATCAGGCCGAGGGTGACCAGATAGAGCGACGGGATCCGGTCGGTGAACAGGTACAGGAACGGCCGGTTGTCGGTCGCGGGCGGCGGCGTGATCGACGTCGCCCCGGCCCACGCCGTCTCGCCGCAGGTCTGGTCGGCCTCGGTCAGCCCGACCGTCACCACCGCCTGCTGCAGGTCGTCGCCGACCTGGTCGACACACGGCTTGTGCCCGAACGCGGTCTCCGCGGTCGACGCCAGCCGGTCGATCAGCCAGGTCTCGCGGTAGTAGTTGTACATCGCGAACGCGCCACCGGGGTTGAGGTGCTCCTTGGCGCTCTTGAACGCCTCCTCGGTGAACAGGTAGCTCTCCAGCCGCAGCGAGCTCGCGCCGTTCACCAGCGTCAGCGAGTCCGGCAGGGCCAGCAGGATCAGGTCGTACTTCTTGTCCGTCCGGGACAGGAACGCGCGCCCGTCGTCGATGTGCGAGGTCACCCGCGGGTCCTGGTACGGCCGGTCCGGGTGCAGTTCCTTGCCCAGGTCACGGATCCGCGGGTCGATCTCGACCGCGTCCACGTGCTCGGCGCCCTTCTTCAGCGCGATCGCGACGTCCGAACCCGAGCCGGCGCCGATGATCAGCACGTTCTTCGGGGCTTTGCCGGCGTTCGCCCGCTCGTACGGCAGGCCGTACTGCGGCTCCCACTGCAGCCGGGAGTCGGCGGGGATCGCCTGCTGGTGCGGCACGCCGTTCACGGTGATCGTCAGCAGCGGAACGCCTTGCCAGGTGTAGCTCTTGGTCTGCACCTTGTAGTACGGCGACCAGCTGTTCTGCGGCTGCCTCGACTCGTGGAACAGCACGCCGAGCATCACCAGCAGCGGTGACAACGTGATGACCGCGCTCAGTCCGACGGCGACGGTCCGGCGGCCGGACTCGGCGGTCCGCGGGATCATCAGCGCGCCGAACATCCAGGTGACGATCGCGCCCCACCAGATCGGCGGCGCGCCCAGGAACGACAGCCCGGTGAACGCGCCGATCCCGATCAGGCTGCCGATCAGGTCGAACCGGTACGCCGTCAGTCGCGGCAACTCGGAGAAGCACCGGCCGACCAGCTCGGCCGGACCGGCCAGGATCACGGCGGCGGCGACGAAGACGATCGGCAGGATCACCCAGGTCGGCGGGCCGGTGGTGTTCAGGCTGGTGAAGTAGATGACGCTCTCGGAGGTGCCGCGGTTGACCGTGACCGGCTTCCAGGCGATCACCAGGACCAGCAGGCCCAGCATCACCGGGGAGTAGTACGGCAGCCGTTTCGCCCGGCTGGACCGCAGGATGCCGACCCCGATGCCGAGGAAGGAGCCGAGCAGCACGAAGTTGGAGAAGTAGCTCAGGTGGACCACGTTGGATCCGGTCCAGCGGATCAGGGCCAGCTCGAGGAAGAGCATCAGCGCACTGGACGCGACCAACCGGGTCCGGACCCCGAAGGGGCTGGGCCAGTTCGTCGTACTGACTTGGTCAGTGGAGGAGTCGACTGCCATGCGCCGCGACGTTACCGGATCAGCAGTGTGATGCGTCACTCCACCGGTGTCAGGCGTGTACGGCGACCACGCGCGGTGGTCGCCGTACACGCTCGGTCAGCGGCGGGAGGCGGGCTTGGGAAGCTGGCAGCCGGACTTGTTCAGGTCGATCGCGCGGGTCGCGGTCAGGCAGGTGTAGATCCACCAGGTCTGCTGACCGTAGGCGGCGCCCTGGTCGACCGTGATGTTGCCATCGGCGTCGACCTCGCACGGGTTGTTCACCGTGCAGCGCTCGCCGTCCTCGTTGCCGGTGTTGTTCACGCCGATCACCTCACCGTTCGAGGTGCTCACGACCGGTGATCCCGAGGTGCCGCCGATCGTCTCGCAGCCGGGCTGCTGGTACTTGATCGAGTTCTGCCAGGTCCAGTTGCCCTCGCGCAGCTGCGGGATCGTGGCCTGCACCGAGCAGGTGTAGATGCGCTTCCAGTAGCCGGACACGACCGCCATGCCGGCGCCGTCCGCCGGGCCCTGCTTGGCCAGGGTCAGCGGGGTGACGTCGAGCCGGGACCGGATCGACGCGTACGACTCGTTCACCTCGTACACGAGCATGTCGGTCTTGGTCATGGTGCCGAAGATGATCCGGCGGGCCCGGACGGTGCCGGCCCGGCTGGAGTCCGGCCGGAGCAACGTGATCGACCGGCTCGACGCCCGGTTCACCAGTACGACGCCCGGGTTGAGGAACCCGCCTTCGTAGCAGTGCCCGTTGGTGAGTACGAGGGCGCGATCGGTGTCGACGGACTCGGCGTACCGGACCAGGGACGCGGAACAGTTGCTCAGGGCGGCGATCCCGGTGAAGTCGGCGCCGGGCGCGGCGGCTTCGGCGACCTCGGCGGCCTGAGCCGTGGCGGTGCCGAGCAGGGTGATGGTGGCCGCTGCGGTGGCAGCCAGGAGGGTACGGAACAGTTTCATGGGGCGGTTTCCTGTCCTCACTGAATGTGGTTGCAGCACTTCGTAACGCATCCGTCCGGCGTCCACCATCACATCTGCGTGAAACCCGCTGTCCACAGGGTGTCTGCACGGGTTTTCCTGCGCTGAGTGAGAGGGCTGCTACCCTTCGTTTCCGGATCCGCCTCTGCTCGAACCATCTCGCCGCCCGGCACGTCGTACCGGGTGGTGGTGGGACGACAAGGTACGGTCGACAACAGCATCGGTCCGCCGTGCTGTGTGAGACCAAGGAACGGAAGGACGTCATGCCGCAGGAGAAGCCTGACCTGCGCAGTCTCAGCGAGCCGGTGCGGTTCAAGCGGGCGTTGACGCTGGTGCTGATGACCCTGGTGCTGCCCGGGTCCGCGCAGATCGTGGCCGGCAGCAAGCGGGCCGGACGCTGGGCCTGGCGGGTGATCGCCGGGCTGATCGCGATCGTCGTCTTCCTGGTCGTGCTCTCCCTGGTGTGGCGGTCCGGGACGATCAACCTGATGGCCCGGCCGGGGACGCTGCGGATCGTCCAGATCCTGCTGATCGTGCTCGCGATCGGCTGGGCCGCGCTGTTCGTCGACGCGTACCGGCTCGGCCAGCCGCTGACGCTGGAGCGCAACCACCGGCTCGCCACCAGCATCCTGGACGCGGTGCTGGTGTTCGCGGTGGTCGGCGCCCTGATCTACGGCAGCGTGATCGTGAACACTCAGCGCGACTTCGTCGCCAGCGTGTTCGGCAGCGGGCAGAAGTCGAAGGCCGAGAAGGGCCGCTACAACGTGCTGCTGCTCGGCGGCGACTCCGGCGCGGACCGGATCGGCACCCGGCCGGACAGCATCACGCTGGCCAGCATCGACGCCGACACCGGCCGGACCGTGCTGATCGGCCTGCCGCGGAACCTGTCCAAGGTGCCGTTCCCGGCCGGTACGGCGATGGCCGAACAGTTCCCCGAGGGCTTCACCTGGAAGAACTGCGGGTCGAACTGCCTGCTCAACGGCGTCTTCATGTACGGCTCCGAGCACAAGAACCTGTTCCCCGGCGACCCGCACCCGGGCGTGACCGCGACCAAGCAGGCGGTCGAGGCGACCACCGGGCTGAAGGTGAACTACTACGTGCTGATCGACCTGGCCGGGTTCCGGGACCTGCTGAACGCGGTCGGCGGGATCACCCTTGACGTCGGCAAGCGGGTCCCGATCGGCGGCGGCAGCTCGCCGATCAAGGGCTACATCGAGGAGGGCAAGAACCAGCACCTGGACGGCTACCACGCGCTCTGGTTCGCCCGGTCCCGGGAGGGCTCGACCGACTACGAGCGGATGACCCGGCAGAAGTGCGTGATGTCGGCGATGCTGAACCAGCTGTCGCCGCAGACCGTGCTGACCAAGTTCCAGGGCATCGCCGCGGCCAGCAAACAGGTGGTCCAGACCGATATCCCGGCCGGCGAGCTGGGCACCTTCACCGATCTCGCGCTGGACGCGAAGAAGCTCCCGGTGTCAAGCTTCTCCGCGGTCCCGCCGTTGATCCGCACCGGCGATCCCGACTTCGCGCTGATCAGGACCAAGGTCGCGGAGGCGGTCGGAAAGTCGGAAGCGCTGGACAAGGCGGCCCCGGAAGGAGACGGTAAGACTTCGAGTACTCCGCGTAGTACTACGAGCAAGCCGACGACCAGCACCACCAAGAAGACCCCGAAACCCAGCAGCTCACCGTCCAAACCCACCACCGACGTCGACGACGTCGCTTCGATCTGTAAGGCCTGACCTGATATGCCGCTGTCCCACTGGCCGCCCGTGTCCGTCGTGATGCCCGTGCTGAACGAGGAACGCCACCTCGAGGAGGCGGTCGGCCGCGTCCTCGACCAGGACTACCCCGGCGAGCTGGAGGTCGTGCTCGCCATCGGCCCGAGCAAGGACCGGACCCAGGAGATCGCGGAGAAGCTCGCCGACCGCGACCCGCGGATCACGATCGTGCCGAACCCGACCGGCAAGACTCCGGCCGCGCTGAACGTCGGCATCGCGCACGCCAAGCACGACATCCTGGTCCGGGTGGACGGCCACGGCGCCCTCACCGACGGGTACATCACCCGGGCGGTCGAGGTGCTCGACGAGAGCGGCGCGGACAACGTCGGCGGCGTGATGGCGGCCGAGGGCCGGACGCCGACCGAGATGGCGGTCGCCTGCGCGTACCGCTCCCGGCTCGGGCTGGGCGCGTCCACCTTCCACCAGGGCGGCAAGGCAGGGCCGGCCGACACCGTGTACCTCGGGGTGTTCCGGCGGGCCGCGCTGGAGCGGGTCGGCGGGTTCGACGAGACCATGCACCGGGCCCAGGACTGGGAGCTGAACTACCGGATCCGCAAGACCGGCGGGCTGATCTGGTTCAGCCCCGACCTGTCCGTCACCTACCGGCCGCGCTCGTCGCTGTCCGCGGTGGCGAAGCAGTTCTTCCACACCGGCCAGTGGCGCCGCGAGGTGATCCGACGGCACCCGGAGACCGCGAACAAGCGCTACCTGGCGCCGCCGGTCGCGGTCATCCTGCTGGCGGTCGGCACGATCCTCGGCATCATCGGCCTGGCCACCGGGATCAGCTGGCTCGACCTGGGCTTCCTGGCCCCGCTCGGCTACGCGCTCCTGCTGCTGGCCGGCTCGGCGTTCGAGGGTCGCTACCTGCCCTGGAAGGCCCTGTTCTGGATGCCGCTGGTCTGCGCGACCATGCATGTCTCCTGGGGACTGGGCTTCCTGGTCGGTCTGCGCGAGCAGCCGTCAGCCGCGCGTTGACTTGATGTAGGCGGCGACCACCTCGTCGGCGGGGCCGTCGGCGCGGAGCACGCCCTGGTCCAGCCAGAGGGCGCGGTTGCAGGTGTCCAGGACGACGTCCAGGCTGTGGCTGACCAGGAACACCGTGCCGGCCTGGTCGCGGAGCTCGCGGATCTTGCGTTCCGACCGGACCCGGAACTCGGCGTCCCCGGTGGCCAGCGCCTCGTCGACGAGCAGGATGTCGTGCGTCTTGGCCGACGCGATCGCGAACTTCAGCCGGGCCTGCATCCCGGACGAGTACGTCGACATCGGCAGGTCGATGAAGTCGCCGATCCCGGAGAACTCGACGATGTCGTCGTACCGGCGTTCGACCTCGGTGGCGGACATGCCCATCGCGAGGCAGCCGAGGACGACGTTGCGGTCGCCGGTGAGGTCGTTCATCATCGCCGCGTTGACGCCGAGCAGGGACGGCCGGCCGCCGGTGTAGATGGCGCCGGACTCGGGTGGCAGCAGGCCGGCGACCGCGCGCAGCAGCGTCGACTTGCCGGAGCCGTTGCGGCCGATCACGCCGATCGCGTCCCCGCGGTAGGCGGTGAAGGTGACGTCCTTGACCGCGTGCACCTCGCGGATCGTCGGCCGGTCCTGCCGCTTCAGGATCCGCCGGAACGCCGTGGCCGCCGTACCCTTGCCGCCCTGGCCGGCGATCACCTTGTAGACGATGTCGACGTGGTCGGCGACGACCGTGGGCTCAGCCTCTGCCATAGCGATCCTCCGCCTGCCAGAAGTAGAGCAGCCCGCCGGCGAGCACGACGAACGACCAGCCGATCGCGATCGGCCACGCGTGCGGGAGCTGGTTGGCCTCGTGCTCCGCGAGCAGGGACCGCCGGACGATGTCGATGTACGCCGAGATCGGGTTGAGCGCAAGCAGGTGGACCACCCAGTCCGGCGCGTTCGCCTCGGTCAGCTTGGCCGGCAGCGAGAAGAAGATCCCGGACGCGTACAGCCAGGTCCGGGTGACGAACGGCAGCAGCTGGCTGACGTCGGAGACGAAGGTGCCGATCCGCGCGAAGATCAAGGTGATGCCGACGTTGAACATGCTCTGCAGCACCAGCGCCGGTACGACGAGCAGCCAACTCCAGGCGAGTCCGTCGGTCACGCCGACGATGACGAGCAGCAGGCCCATCGAGACGAGCATCTGGTTGAGCTCGTTGAGCACGTAGGCCAGCGGGAGCGTCGCGCGCGGGAAGTGCAGAGTGCGGATCAGCGAGAGGTTGAGGGCCAGCGAGCGCGAGCCCTCGGTCATGCAGCGCTGCGTGTAGGTGAAGACGAAGATGCCGCTGAGCAGGAACGAGACGTAGTTGTCGATCCCGTTCTTGGTGCCGAGCAGGACCCCGAACGCGAGGTAGTAGACGGCCGCGTTGAGCAGCGGCGTCAGCACCTGCCACAACGACCCGAGGCGGGCTCCGGCGTACATCGCGTAGGTGCGCGCAGTGGCGTAGCTGAGCACGAACCTGCGACGGCTCCAGAGCTCACGCAGGTAGGCGGGGAGCGTCGGCCGTTGTGAGCTCTTGGTCAGCCCGTAGCGTTCGGCCAGCGCCGCCGGGGCTGTCGCTGGCCCCGTCACGGGGCCTCCCGGCCTGGACTGAGGAGTGGAGGGAGCGAAGCGACCGGAGGGATGAGGGAAGGCCGGGAGCTTGGGCCCCGTGACCGCCGCGCCGGAGGTGCGGCATTCAGCACGGCGGTTGGCATGCGGGCCAATGTACTGCGCTGTGTCACCCGGAGATGACTCAGGTCAGGCGCTTGCGCAGGCGGTCCAGGTCGTCGGTGGTGAGGCCGCCGAGCCGCAGGTAGGCCTCCGGGCCGCCGTACTTGTCGTCGAGGTGGCGCAGGATCGCGACGATCGACTCCGCCCGGGTGTCGCGGAACTCGATCATCTCGGGATGTTTCGACGTGTCCGGCTCGTCGGCCAACTGCTCGGCCAGCCACGCGGCCATCCGTGCCTGGGTCAGGAAGTAGTCGGCGACGATCTCTTCCTCGGGTACGCCGGCGATGCTCAACGCCAGCGCAACGACCATGCCGGTCCGGTCCTTGCCGCCGTGGCAGTGCACGACCACCGCGCCGTCAGGGGCGTCCGCGATCGCCTTCAGCGCAGCCGCGAACAGCGCCGGGCGCCGATCCAGCATCCAGGTGCACGCGTCGACGATCGTCGCCTGCCCGTGCTCCGGGTCCGCCGGGTCCTGCAGCGCCTGCCGAATCGCCAGCGGATCGTCGGTGAACGGCGTCGGGAACTGCGCCACCTCGCCGTCGCCGCGCAGGTCCAGGATCCGGCCGACGCCGGAACGCCGTACCACCTCGACCCCGTCGGCGGAGAGGAACTGCAGGCTGTCCGCGCGGATCAGCACCCCCTCCCGGATCCGCCCGCCGTCAGCGGTCGGCAGCCCACCCACATCCCGGACGTTTCGGCACCCCGGCCAGTCAAGGTCCACGACAGCCATCCAAACAGAGCCGTCAAGTGTCGAGGTTGCGGCCTTCGGGGGTGATCCGGGGCTGGGTGATGCGGACGTAGGCGTGGTCGTTGTAGTCGGCGACCTTGGTGATGATGCGTTCCGGCGTCAGGGCGGCTTCCTCGAGGACGGTGAAGCGGCCGGGCCGGGTCTGCGGTGCGAAGGCGACGATCTCGGCGAACTCGTCGAGGGTGAAGCCGAGGTCGGCCGGGCGGACCGGGAGGCCGTGCCGGTACAGGCAGTCGACGGTGGCGTGGAACTGGTCGACCTCGCCGCGCAGGAACCAGGCGAAGGCCGTGCCGACGCCGACCTGCTCGCCGTGGAAGCCGCGCCGGCCCGGGTACAACAGGTCGATCGCGTGCGAGATCTCGTGGCAGGCGCCCGAGCAGGGCCGGGACGACCCGGCCACCACCATCGAGATCCCGGACAGCACCAGCCCTTCGGCCAGCGCGGTCAGGAACGTGTCGTCGCCGATCCCGCCCGGGTGGTTCATCACCGCCTGCGCCGCCGACCGGGCCAGCGAGATCGCCAGCCCGTCGATCGTCTCGCCGCGCAGGAAGTGCGAGGTCTCCCAGTCGGCGATCGCGGACAGGTTCGAGACGATCTCGCCGATCCCGCTGCGCACCGACCGGGGCGGCGCCTGGCCGATCAGGTCCAGGTCCACCAGGACCGCGATCGGCGCCGGCACGCCGTACGAGCCGCGGCCGGCGTCGTTGCCGAGCGTGCAGATCGGCGAGGCGAACCCGTCGTGCGCGAGGTTGGTGGCGACTGCGACCATCGGCAGCCCGAGCCGGGCCGCGGCGAACTTGGTCACGTCCAGCACCGTGCCGCCGCCGATCCCGACGATCGCGTCGTACCGCTGCAGCTTGACCTCCTCGACCAGCTTGATCGCCGCGTCGAGGGTGCCGCCGCCGACCGTGAACCAGTCCGCGCCCGGCAGGCCGAGGTGGAACTTCTCCCGGACCACCGGCCCGTACGTCGCCCCGACCGCGACCGCCATCCGGCCGGACGACGAGATCCGCTGGTCGGCCAGCACCTTGCGCAGGTCGCCGAGCGCGCCGCGCCGGACGTCGACCAGGATCGGCGACGGAATCATCCGGGCTAGGTAGGACATACGATGTCCCGGGCCCGCGCCAGGTCGTCGTGGTCGTCGATCTCGACCCACGCGACGTTGCCGATCGGGGTGACGTCGATCCGGAATCCTTGGTCCACGAGGATCTGGTACCCATCTTCGTAGTACAGGTGCGGGTCGCGTTCCCAGGTTTCCTGCAGCGCGTTGGTGAGGTCGTCGGCGGCCTCGGGCTCGATCAGCGTGACGCCGATGTACTCGCCGGTGGCGGTGGCCGGGTCCATCAGCTTGGTGATCTGCTCGACCCCGGCGGCCTCGGACCAGATCACCTTCATCTCCTCCTCGGCCAGCGCCTTCTCGGTGTCGAGGGCGAGGATGATCCGCCGGTCGTCGCCGCGGGCGCCGAGCAGGTCGCGCTGGACCGACGCCGGGTGCACGGTGTCACCGTTGGCGAGCAGCACGCCCTGCGGCAGAACGTCGCGGGCGCACCACAGCGAGTAGGCGTTGTTCCAGGTCTCGGCCTTGTCGTTGTGGATCAGCTCGAGCGTGACGCCGTACCGCTTCTCGAAGGTCTGGACCCGGGACTCGATCTGGTCCGCGGCGTACCCGACCACGACGGCGACGTCGGTGATGCCGACCTCGGCGTAGTTGGCCAGGGTGAGGTCCAGAACGGTGCCCGAATCGGAGGCAGGGTCGATCGGGACGAGTGCCTTGGGCAACGTGTCCGTGTACGGGCGGAGGCGCCGGCCGGCTCCGGCGGCGAGCACAAGTCCGATCATTGCCTGATGGTACGGGTTCGGCCCGTCTGTGCGCCCTGGCTTGCGGTCCGGTGGCAGGATCGAGGACATGACGTGGCTCGTGACTGGTGGTGCCGGATACATCGGGGCGCATGTGGTGCGCGCGTTCCTCGCGGACGGGATCGACGTGGTGGTGATCGACGACCTGTCCAGCGGGAAGGCCGAGTTCGTCCCGGAGGGCGTCCGGTTCGTGCAGGCGAACCTGCTCGACGGTACGGCGGTCCGCGACGCGCTGGACGGGGTCGACGGGGTCGTGCACCTGGCCGGGTTCAAGTACGCCGGGGTGTCGGTCGAGCGCCCGCTGCACACCTACACGCAGAACGTGACCGCGATGGTGTCGCTGCTGGAGGCGATGGCGGACAAGGAGATCCGCAACATCGTCTTCTCGTCCAGCGCGGGCGTCTACGGGACGCCGAAGGTCGAGGTGGTGACCGAGCAGACGCCGCCGGACCCGCAGAGCCCGTACGGCGAGTCGAAGCTGGTCGGGGAGTGGCTGCTCGCGGACCAGTCCCGCGCGGTCGACCTGCACCACACCTCGCTGCGGTACTTCAACGTGGTCGGCTCCGGCGACGTCTCGGTGTACGACTCCAGTCCGTACAACCTGTTCCCGATCGTCTGCGACCTGCTGACGCAGGGGAAGATCCCGCAGATCTACGGCACCGACCACCCGACCCCGGACGGCACGTCGGTCAAGGACTACGTCCACGTGGCCGACCTGGCCCGCGCGCACGTCGCCGCGGCCCGGGCGCTCGAGGCCGGCTCGCCGCTGGAGCGTGTCTACAACCTCGGCAGCGGCACCGGTACGTCGGTCCGCGAGATCATGAACGCCGCCCGCCGGGTCACGGGGATCGACTTCACCCCTTCCGAAGGCCCGCGCCGGCCCGGCGACCCCTCCCGGGTCGTGGCCGCCGGCGACCTGGCCGCCCGCGACCTCGACTGGAAGAACTCCTACACCGTCGACGACATGTTCTCCACCGCCTGGGAGGCCTGGCCCAAGGCCTAGTACTCCTTCGGGAAGGCGCCAGTAGGTGTCAGGTTGAGGACGCCGGGCCCGGTGAGGACGCCGCCTTCCACCGGGAGCGTGTGGCCGGTGATCCACGAGGCGTCGTCGGAGGCCAGGAAGGCGACGGCGGCGGCGATGTCCTCGGGCTCGCCGACGCGCCCGAGCGGGTACATCTCGCGGAAACGTTCCAGGGTGTCAGGTTGGTTGTCCCAGTTGGGTGTCCGGATCGTGCCGGGCGCAACCACGTTGAAGCGGACGCCCATCCCGCCGTACCGGGCCGCGTAGTTCACCGTCATCGCGATCTGGCCGGCCTTGGCGGCCGAGTACTCGATGTTGCCGAACGCGGCGAGGCCGTTGACCGAGCTGATCGTGACCACGTTGCCGCGCGTCTTCACCAGGTGCGGCAGCGCGGCCTGGATGCACCGCGCCGCGCCGACCAGCGTCAGGTCCAGCTGCTGGTGCCATTCCTCTGCGGACGCGTCCTCCGGCACCGACGTGACGATGCAGCCGCCGGCGTTGTTCACCACCACGTCCAGCCGGCCGAACCGGTCGACCGCCGCCGCGACCGCCGCGTCCACGTCGTCGCGGTTCGTCACGTCGACCCGCAACCCGATCGCCTGCTCACCGAGCTCGGCGGCGACTTGGCCGACCTTGTCCTCCTGCAGATCGGTGACCACCACGGATCCGCCTTCGGCCGCGATCCGGCGCGCCACGGCCGCGCCGATGCCCTGCGCCGCCGCGGTGACCAGTGCCACCCGTCCCTCGAACCGCTGCACGTCAGCTCCCCACCACTCGATCGACCTTTTCGTCTGCCACCCGCCGCTCCAGCTTGGACTCGTCCAGGTTGCGGCAGAGCACGATCGAACCACCTCCGGCGATCACCCCGACGAGTAGGCCGACCCCGTCGCGGCTGACCAGGTCCCGCGTGACCAGGATCCGGTCGGTGACGGGTTCCGCCGTACCGATCAGGTCGTCGTGGGTCAGTTCGTCGTACGCCGGTGACGCGGGCGACGGTGGATCGAACGGGACGAACACGTCCGGGTGGTTGTAGACCTCGGCGCCGTAGTCGTGGACGCCGGCCGGCAGCGGCTCGCGGAACCGGCCGCCGAGCGGCAGCAGCGCGGACGCGACGGTCTCCCGCTCGCCGCGGATCGCGAAGTCCGGGCCGGTGATCGCGAGCGTGCCCGTGCCGGTGGTCAGCGCGGCCCCGGCCGACCAAGTCGACAGCGCCCAGACGACGCCGAGCCAGTGCGGCGGCAGCCCGATCGCGACCGTCTCGCCGGACTCCAGGTCGTACTCGTCGACCAGCAGGTTGGCGGTCTTGGCCACCCAGTTCGCAGTGGTGACGGCGCTGAGCTCGATCCGCTCACCGGTCGCGTCGTCGTAGTAGGTGAGGAACGGGGCACCGCCGTCGCGGCGGACCGCGGCGGCGAAAAGTTCCGGCAGAACTCGTGACATATGGCCCACCCTACGGTTCGCGCACCGGCCTACGGTGGCGGGGGATTTCCGGAAAGAAGGCCTGCCATGGTTCCACTGCTCGAGCTGCCCCAGGGCGGCGAATGGGTCGTCATCCTGATCATCGTGGTGCTGCTGTTCGGCGCGAAGAAGCTGCCCGAGCTCAGCCGGAACGCGGCCCGCGCGATGGTCGAGTTCAAGAAGGCGACCGCCGACGAGAACGAGAAACCGCCCCCCGCGGAGTCAGGAGGCGCCGATCTCGGCAGTGGCGGCGCGCAGAGCGTCGGCGAGCAGCGCCGCGGCGGCTGACTGCCGCCCGGGGATCCGGGCCAGGACGGTACGTCGCAACTCCTGCGGCCCGCCGCGGACAGTGAGGACGCGGACGCCGGGCGGCGCTGCCGGGACCATGGAGGCCGAGATCGTGGTCAGCCCGGCGCCGGCGGCGACCAACTGCAGTTTCGCCAGCCAGTCGCGGACCGTGTGAGCGATCTCCGGGCGTTCGTCGAGTCCCGGCCACACGCCCATCAGCAGTTCCTCGCCGGACGGTGGCCCGGCGATCCAGCGCTGCCCGCGGAGTTCGGACACGTCCACCGAGTCGTGTGCGGCCAGCGGATGACCGGCCGGCACCGCCAGCCGCAGGCTGCGCTCCGCGAGCGTCTCCAGCTTCAGCGCGGGCGACTCGGCGTCCGGGGGCCGGAACGGCGGCGCCGAGGCCAGCAGCGCGAGGTCCACGCTGCCGGCCCGCAGCGCCCGCACCAGCGCCGGCGTCGAACCCTCCCGCGTGGTCACTGTGATCGACGGATGGGTCCGGCGCAACGCACTGATTGCCCTGGGCAACACCACCGCGCCGGCACTCGGGAACCACCCGAGCCGCACGGTCCCACCCGTCTCCGGCAACCCGGCCAGCTCGCGCGCGGTCGCGTCGAGCTGATCCAGCACACCGGCGGCGCTGCGCAGTACGACCTGACCTGCTGCCGTCAGCCGCACGCCTTCCCGGCGCCGCTCCAGCAGTCGAGCACCCGCCGCGCGTTCGAGCGCAGCGATCTGCCGGGACACCGCCGACTGCGTGTACCCGAGCGCCGTCGCCGCCGACGTGAACGTCCCGCGCTCCGCGACCTCGCGGAACACCCGTAACGCGACCATCGAGACATCGGTGAAATCCATGACGTTTACGCATACTACGTGTGCCGAAGTCTCGTTGGAGTCATGCCGGAGCCGGACCTAGGTTGGCCGCATGACACCACCTCGCACAGCAGTCGTCACCGGCGCCAACCAGGGCATCGGCTTCGCCTTCGTCCAGGAGCTTGCCGCCCGGATGGACCCTGGTGACCTCGTCGTGCTCACCGGGAGAGATCCCCAGCGGGTGGCGGAGGCGGTCACCCGGATCGACGGCGTCGCCCGGGTCGACGGGCGGGTGCTGGACGTGACCGACCCGGACGCGGTCGCCGGCTTGGCCGCCGAGTTGGGGGCGGTCGACATCGTGATCTCGAACGCGGTCGGGCCGTTGGTGCCGGAGCGTCCCCAGCGCGAGCAGGTGGACGTGTTCGTGGACGTGGCCAACCACGGCGCGCAGTACGTTCTGAGGTCGTTCGGCCCGATCGTCCGGCCCGGCGGCCGGCTGATCGTGGTCGCGAGTTCGCTCGGGACGCTGGACCACCTGCCCGAGCGGCTTCGGCCCCGCTTCGACGGGGTGCCACTGGCCGAGGTCGAGCGGGCTGTCGAGGACTGGCTTCGGTCGGTCCATGACGGTACGGCGACGGAGCAGGGCTGGCCGGAGTGGATCAACCTGCCGTCGAAGGTCGCTCAGGTCGCGGCGGTGCGGGCGGTCGCCGCAGCTCGCCGTAGTGGGGATCTGGCCGCCGGCACCTTGGTCGCGGCGGTCTGTCCGGGGCTGGTCGACACGCGGGCGTCCAGACCGTGGTTCGACGACTTCAGCCAGGCGAAGTCGCCCGCCGAGGCGGTCGTGCCGATCGTCGACCTGATCCTGGCCGACCGCGTCGATCCGGCGATGTACGGCGAGTTGGTCCGGGACGGGAAGGTGCTGCCCTGGAAGTAGTCCACCCCTCGATCAGCCCCAGGCACCGGGGCGCGCCGCAAGTTAGGGTTGCCTAAGTTCTGACGGGTGCGGCTGGGGAGATCGGGGTGGCATGAGTCGTACGACGATGCGCGGTGAGATCCGGCGGTTGACCAGGTCCGGGGACTCCCGGGTGATCTGCCCTGTGACGGTGCAGCGGGTCGAGGCGCTGACGCCGCACTTCAGCCGGGTGACCGTCCAGGGCGACGGGCTGGCGGCGTACCGGACGATCCTTCCGGCGGACGCGTTCAAGCTGATGATCCCGCCGGACGGCGTGGGCAGCGTGCGGATGCCGAAGATGAGCCCCGACGGCCTGCCCGTCTGGCCGCAGGACCGGCCGATGCCGCTGATGCGGGCGTTCACCGTCCGGACGTTCGACCCCGAGACCCGGCGGCTGACCTTCGACGTGGCCGTGCACGGGACCACCCCGATGCACGCACCTGACCACCGGAATCGCTCGAAGGAGCCCCACCACGGTGCACTAAAGTCGATGCATGCTGATCCTGGCCGGCCTGGGCCTCATCCTGGTGCTGACCGTTGCCACCGGCTACTTCGTCGCGCAGGAGTTCTCCTACGTCGCGGTCGACCGCAGCCGGTTGCAGTCGCTGGCCGACGCCGGTGACGCGGCGGCCGGCCGGGCCCTGAAGGTGACGGCTCGGCTGTCGTTCGTGCTGTCCGGCGCCCAGATCGGGATCACCATCACCGCGCTGCTGGCCGGGTACGTCGCCGAGCCCTACCTCGGCGAAGGCCTGGCCCACCTCCTCGGCGGCGCCGGGGTGCCGGAGACGGTCAGCCTGTCCGTCGCGGTGATCCTCGCGTTGCTCGTGGCAACGATCATCCAGATGGTGTTCGGCGAGCTGGCGCCGAAGAACCTGGCGATCGCGAAGGCCGAGGCGATCGCGCTGCGGCTGTCCCGGTCCACGCTGATGTACCTGGCGGTGGCCGGCCCGGTGATCCGGATCTTCGACTCGGCCTCGAACCGGATCCTGCGCCGGGTCGGCATCGAGCCGGTCGAGGAGCTGCCGCAGGGCGCCACGGCGCAGGAGCTCGACCGGATCATCGTCACCTCCTACGAGCAGGGCCTGCTGGACGAGGACACCATGCGGCTCCTCGACCGCGGCCTGGACTTCCGCGGCCGGACCGCCGGCGAGGCGATGAAGCCGCGCGTCGACGTGGTCACCGTGCACCAGGACGACCCGCTGACCCGCGTCGTGGAGCTGCTCGACACCGGGCACAGCCGGTTCCCGGTGATCGCCGCGACGGTCGACGAGGTGGTCGGCGTGGTCGCGATCGCCGACGTGGTCGGGGTCGACCCGGCCGAGCGGGACCAGGTCAGCGCAGGCTCGCTGGCGTCGCCGCCGGTCGTCGTACCGGACACCCTGCCGCTGCCCGCCGTCCTGGAACGGCTGCGGACCGCGCACCGCCAGCTCGCGATCGTCGTGGACGAGTACGGCGGATTCGCCGGGATCGTGTCGCTGGAGGACATCGCCGAGGAGCTGGTCGGGGAGATCCGGGACGAGGACGACCTGCCCGAGACCGGGCTGCAGCAGGGCGCGGACGGGTCCTGGGTGCTGCCGGCCCGCTGGCGGCTCGACGAGGTCGCGGAGGCGACCGGGATCCAGCTGCCGGAGAGCGACGACTACGAGACGGTGTCCGGGCTGGTGATGGCGCAGCTCGGCCGGGTTCCGGTGGTCGGTGACGACGTGATGGTGGAGCTGCCCCGGCGGTTCGACCACGACGGCCGGCCGGTGCCGCCGGAGATCGTCCAGCTGACCGTGCAGAGCATCGAGCGGCACGTGCCGGGCATCGTCGTCCTGGAGCGAGTGACATGAGTACGCCGGTCGCCCTGCTCATCTCGGCACTGCTGCTGATCCTGAACGGGTTCTTCGTCGCCGCCGAGTTCGCCCTGGTCGCGTCGAAGCGGCACCGGCTCGAGGAGGCCGCCGCGGCCGGCAGCCGGTCCGCGCGAGCCGCGATCGCCGGTGTGAGCGAGCTGTCGCTGATGCTGGCCGGCGCTCAGCTCGGCATCACGCTCTGCACCCTCGGCCTCGGCTCGCTGAGCGAACCCGCGGTCGCGCACCTGCTGCACCCGCTCTTCGAGCTGATCGGCCTGCCCGAGAACGTCGGCCACGTGATCGCGCTGATCATCGCCGTCGGCGGTATCGGCCTGCTGCACGTCCTGCTCGGCGAGATGGCCCCGAAGTCGTGGGCGATCAGCAATCCCGAGCGTTCGGCGCGGCTGCTCGCCTGGCCGTTCCGCGGTTTCACCTTCGTCTTCCGCCCGCTCCTGATCGTCCTCAACTGGCTCGCCAACGCTTGCGTCCGCGCGCTGAAGGTGACCCCGCAGCAGGAGCTGGCCAGCGCCCACGGCCCGGCCGAGCTCCGGCTGCTGATCCAGTCGTCCCGTGAGCACGGCACGCTCGAGGAGCCCGAGCACGAGTTGCTCACCGCGATGCTCGCGTTGCAGAACACCACGGTCGTCCAGGTGATGACGCCGATCACGCAGCTCAGCACCATCCAGGCCGGCGCGACCGCCCGCGAGGTCGAGGTCACCAGCCTGCGCGAGGGCCGCTCCCGCCTCGCGGTCGTCAGCTCGGGTACGACGATCTGCGGCATCGTGCACGTCCGCGACGCGGCCCGCGCGACCACCGGCGGCGGTACGACGCTGCACGCCTCCGACCTGATGACCGCGCCACTGCAGTTGCCTGCCGACACCCCGGTGGCGACGGCGATCCGGACGATGCGCGATCGTCGTTCGCAACTGGCCGTCGTACAGGAGCAGGATCAGCCGCTCGGGGTGGTCGCGCTGGAGGACCTGCTGGAGGAGGTGATCGGGGAGTTCGACGACGAGACGGACCCGATCATCCGCGCGGCGAGGGCAGAATCACCGGAGCAGTAGTCTCCGGGTGCGGCCAGACCAGGACCGGGTGCCGGTACACCTCGCTCAGCAGCTCCGCGGTCAGCGTCTTCTCCGGTACGCCGTACGCGGCGAGCGCACCCCGGGACAGGACCGCCACCTGGTCGGCGTAGCCCGCGGCCTGGTTCAGGTCATGGAGTACGACGACAACCGCCTCGCCGGCCGCCGCACGGTCGCGCGCGAGTTGGAGGACCGCCTCCTGGTGGTGCAGGTCGAGCGCGGCGGTCGGCTCGTCGAGCAGCAGCAGCTGGGACTCCTGCGCCAGCGCCCGCGCCAGTGACACCGGGCTTCGCTCCTGCGCCTCTGGCGAGCTACAAAGGTGAGGCTGGTTGGATGCCGCTGCCAGCTCGGGGCATGAGTGCTGCTAATCGGGGGGCTGAGACAGGAAACGGTGTCCGTGCACCAGCAATAGCTTGTAGAAGGGCTCCGACTCGCGGGGTCCAGCCACCACAGTTGGCACACGTGCAGGCGCAAGAGACAGCCGCCGCCGGACGCGGTGTCCGATAACCCGCGGTCCGCAGTTGGCTCGCCGACCGCGTGAGGGGGAACCAGGATGTGCGGCCCGCCGGAGGCGCAATCGGAACAGCCGCCACCGGAGGCGGTGTCCTTTGGGGCGTAGTACTTTCCGGATGGCGACTACCGTGGGGGCAGTAGTCGTCCGGAGGAGGAGTGTCGTGCCTGTGCGCCGGCTTGGGCTTGTTGTTCACCAGGGGCGTCCGGTGGCCGTGCAGACGGCCGGGACCGTGCGGGAGTGGGCTAGCCGGCACGGGATCGGGTGTACCGACATCGACGTGTGGAAGGCGCACGAGGACCGGCGCAGCGGCATGGACGAGCTGCACCACGCCGGGGACCCGGACCTGGTCGTCACTCTCGGCGGTGACGGGACGTTCCTGCGGGGTGCCCGGATCGCGGCCAAGAACGACGCCGCCGTACTCGGGGTGGACCTCGGCAAGGTCGGCTTCCTGACCGAGGTGGCATGCCGGGACGTGGAGGAGGCGCTCGAGGCGGTGCACCACGGCGGCGCCACCATCGAGGAGCGGATGACGCTGACCATGCGGGCGTCCCGGCCGCTGGAGATCCCGAGTGGGATCGAGTCGCTGCTGCGGTACGGGCACGGTCCGTCGCTGCCGCCGCCGACGGTCCGGCCGGAGAGCACCGAGGGCGACGGCTGGGGGGTCGCGCTGGACGTGACCGCTTTGAACGACGTCGTACTGGAGAAGCTGGCACGGGACCACCAGGTGGCGCTTGGGGTGTACCTGTCGGGGCGGCTGCTGGCGTCGTACTCGGCCGATGCGGTGATCGTCGCGACGCCGACCGGGTCGACGGCGTACAGCTTCGCCGCCGGTGGGCCGATCCTGTCGCCGAGCACCGAGGCGATCGTGTTCACTCCGGTTGCGCCGCACATGACCTTCAACCGGTCCGTCGTCGCGGCGCCGGACGAGTCGATCGGGCTGCGCGTCCTCCCGCACTCCGGGCAGGCCGCGGTCAGCATCGACGGGCAGCTGCGCGGCGTACTCGATCCCGGCGACTGGATCGGCGTGTACGGCGCGCCCCGGCGGCTCCGCCTGGTCCGTCTCGGCCCGACCGACTTCTACGGCCGCCTCCGCGACCGCTTCCGCCTGACTGACGCCCCCGCCACCGCCCTGGACGGCGAATCCGACGCCTTCTGGCGCCCCACCACCCCAGTCCCACCCGACCTGGCCCACCTCCGCCTCCCCCCACCACCCCCCGACGCCCACCCTTCCCTACCCACACACGCCCATCCTTCGCCACCGCCTGGCGACGACTGCCCGTCCCCACCACCCGGCGACGCCGACGCTCCGCCGTCGGAGGTGGCTCGGGCCGTGTCTCCGCCTGGGGATGACCGGTAGGGTCTCTCCTCATGCGAAACGTGGTGATCCTGGCCGGCGGTTCGGGGACGCGGCTGTGGCCGCTGTCGCGGGCCGACAAACCCAAGCAGGTGCTGCCCCTGGCGGCCGGCAACTCGCTGCTGCGGGTGGCGTACAACCGCCTGCAGGGGCTCGTCGACCCCGCGAACATCTACGTGTGCACGGTCGCCGCGCACACCGACCTGGTCCGCGAGCAGATCCCCGAGCTCGGCGAGCACAACATCATCGGCGAGCCGGTCGGCCGCGACACCGCGAACGCGGTCGGCCTCGCCTCCGCGGTGGTCGCCCGCAACGACCCGGACGCCGTACTCGCGATCGTCGGGTCCGACCACCTGATCACCCCCGAGGAGGAGTTCCGGGCCGCGATCGCCCGCGGCTTCGAGCTCGTCGAGCAACGACCCCGGTCACTGGTGACGTTCGGGATCGAGCCGACCCATCCGCACACCGGCCTCGGGTACGTCGAACGCGGCGAGGCGATCGACGGTACTTCGGCGTACGTCGTCGATCGGTTCCGCGAGAAGCCGGACCGGGCGACCGCCGAGGAGTACCTGGCCACCGGGCGGTTCTGGTGGAACTCCGGCATGTTCGTCTGGCGGGCCGAGACCGTGCTCAGCGTCCTCGACGACCTGCTGCCCGAGTCGGCCGCCCAGCTCCGCCAGGTCGCGTCCGTCTGGGACACCCCGACCCGCGACGCGACGCTCGCCGAGATCTACCCGCAGCTGCGCAAGATCAGCGTCGACTACGCCGTGATGGAACCGGCCTCCCAGGGCAAGGTCGACGCCGACGTGGTCGTCGTACCCATGCCGGTGCACTGGCTCGACGTCGGCTCCTGGGCCGCCCTGGCCGGCACGTACGACGTAGATGCCTGCGGCAACCGAACCGACGGCACCACGCTGAGCTGCCTGCTCGACTCCCACGACAACATCATCGTCACCGACGACCCCGACCACCTCGTCGCCGCCGTCGGCCTCCGCGGCCACATCATCGTCCACACCCACGACGTCACCATGGTCTGCCCGCTCGCCGACGGCGAACGCATCAAGGACCTGGTAGCCCAAGTCCAATCCGACCACGCCCAGCGCTACACCTGAGGCCCACAGCCGCCGCCGACGGACACCGCCCAGGCGGCGGCTGTTCTTTTGGCGTGGCGTGGTTGCTGGCGGATCGGGTTGCCGCTGGCAACTGTGGTGGGTGGTGAGTTGCCCGAGCGGATCCTGGGTGGACCGCGGGCTCCGCTGCGAGATCGTGCTGGTCGGGAAGGACGCAGCTACGCGGATCCCGCGGGAGGTGTGACCCGAGGACCGTGGTGAGCTCTGGGCGAAGGTGGTTGGTGGCGTTGTTGTCGCGGGATCGGGTTGCGGTCGGCAACTGTGGATTGCGAGGGCGCCGGATGGAGCGCAGGGAGTTGTCGAAGTTCGTGGGATCCGGCCAAGCGTGGATTTCCCTGCAGACCGGTGTCGGCAGGTCGAGAATGGGGTCCGTGCCGACGCGGTCGGGACCTTGAACACATGGTCAGATGTTCACGGTCCCCGGTGGGTGTTCAAGCCCCTGGCGGTTGGCGTTGGTGCGGTGGCGGCGCACGCTCCTGCGGGCGGGGGCTGCGACGGGAAGTCGGTGCCTTGAACAAGCAATAACGTGTTCAAGGTCCCCGCATCGCGGGTCAGGCCCCCACAGTTGCCACGAGTACAGGGGCAGTCCGTTCGCCGATCAGCTGGCCGCGGATCCGCGATGTCCGGCCCGCCGGAGGTGGTGTCCGGTCCTCCGCGGTTGGCTCGCCGAGCTCGTTGGGCGGATCCACCATGCGCGGCCCCGCCGAAGGCGGAACAAAAGCAGCCGCCGCCGAAGGCGGTGTCCTTTTGGACGGGGCCTCGGCGGCGGCTGGTGAGTGACTGGGGTCAGCCGCCGTTGGGTTCTTGGGCGTCGGAGGCGGGGTACTTGTCCATGAACTGCTGGAGGGCGGTGCCGGAGACGGAGCCGCAGAACTGGCGGTGGCCGAGGGCGGTGGTCTGGCCGGCGGCGTTGCCGCTCCAGTGGGAGAAGGCGACGTTCTTGCCCTCGGGCCAGGGCTTGCCGTCGGACTCCTTGAAGGGGGCGGCGATGAACTTGCCGATCGAGGAGTCGGGCAGCTTCGCCTTGGAGATCTTCTCGATCAGGTCGATCTGGTCCTCGGGAAGGGTGTCGCGGTACCACAGGATCGTGTAGCCGTGCTCCAGGTTGTGCACCAGGTTCGGCACCGCGGGGCGGTCGTCGACGGTGTAGAACTTCTTCCCGAACGGCGCCCAGACGGCGTAGTGCGGGCCGGACGACGGCGGCGA
Source organism: Kribbella sp. NPDC050820 (assembly GCF_040653975.1). Lineage (NCBI taxonomy): Bacteria > Bacillati > Actinomycetota > Actinomycetes > Propionibacteriales > Kribbellaceae > Kribbella > Kribbella sp. NPDC050820. Next base: position 36,123 of record NZ_JBFAHB010000013.1, on the reverse strand, counting down.
CACCGGGTAGGCGATGACCTCGCCGTCCGGCTTGTGGTCCTGGGTGCCGGAGGCCTGGTCGTCGATGACCTTGTCGCAGGAGGCGGCCGTGGCGTCCACGCCGAGCTCGGCGATGGCCTGGTTCTTGGTCCGGGAGTCCTGGATCAGCCGGATCGCCGGGTAGGCGATGATGGCCAGTCCGACGATGATCGACGCCACCACGATGAGGATCGTCCGGTTGCGGTCGGACCGCGCCTGGTCCCGCTGCATCTTCTCGATCATCTGGCGGCGCGACTGCTTCTGCGACGACGCTTTACCCACAGTGTTCGTCTTCCCGGGTCGGGGCGGCCAAGACGCCGCCGTGCGGATGCAGTGTACGCACCGACCCTGAGAGGTTGCCTAGAAGCTACTTCGACCGTGAGCCGAACGTGATCGTGGCCTCACTGCCCGGCCCAGTGCGGACCTCGACGCCGTACCCCTCGGCATGCAGCAGTACGGCGATCCGCTCGGCGATCACCCCTACCGCGACCGGCTCGTCCCCGAACACCGTGACAGCGTTGTCAAGCACCTCGAGGTGGATGTCCTCGACCTCGTCCAGCAGCCCGTCCCACAGCGCCGGGTCCACCTCCCGCGGCCCGGCCGGAGCGCTCCGCTCCAGTACGGCGGCCCGCGCGGCCTCACGCGTCCCCAGGCTGAACATGTCGAACTCGGCGTCCCGCACCAGCGCCCGTGCGCCCGGTCCGTCCTCGCCGATCGGGAGTACGACGTCACCGAGCCCCCGCAGTACGGCGACCGGCACACCGTCGGCCTTGCCCTTGACCAACTCGCTCGCACTGGCGATCTCGTCGGCCAACGCCGGCTCGGTGACCGCGAGGACGTTGCCGTGGCTGTCCGTCGTACCGCGCAGGTCTTCCACCACGCGCACCCCGGCGGCGCCGATGGCCAGGTCGGTCTGGCCGTTGCGCCACGGGCGGCCGAGGGTGTCGGTGATGACTACGCCGACGTTCACGTCGTACCGCTCCTTCAAGGCGGCTCGGAGCGCCCGCGCAGACGCGTCAGGGTCGACAGGGAGCAGCAGGACGGTGCCTGCGGCCGTGTTGGACGTGTCGGTGCCGGCGGCTGCCATCACCAGACCGTGGCGGGTCTGCACGATGCGGGTCTCGCCGCGCTGGGCGACGACGCGGACCAGCTCGGCGTCGACCGCCTCGTGGCGGGTTGCGGTGGTGAGCCGGCCCTCGGCCTTGCTGACGATCTTCGAGGTGACCGAGACGACGTCGCCGTCGCGCAGGTCCGCCTCGTCACCGATCAGCGCCGCCAGATCGGCGCCGGCCGCCACCTCGGGCAGCCCGATGACCGGGTAGATCTCCAGGTGCTTCCTCATCGCCGGACTGCCTCCGCGAGGTTCAGCGCCGCGTTGGCCATCGCGGCGGTCGTGTTCTCGTCAGTCATCCACAACGGCACCGCCTGGACGTGAATTCCGGCGCCGGCGATCGAGTCGGCCTGGATCGCGTCAGAGGTGTCGATCAACCAGCCGTCCAGTACGCCGCCCGACGTCCGCGAACCGTAGTACCGAGCCACCGCCGAGGCGGTGGACGCGACGCCGACCGCGGCCAGCACCTTGTCGGCCATGCCGCGGACCGGACCGGTGCCGATGATCGGCGACAGCCCGATGACCGGCGCGGACGTCTCCCGGACCGCGTCCCGGATCCCGGGGACGCCGAGGATGGTGCCGACCGAGACCACCGGGTTCGACGGCGGGATGATCAGTACGTCGCAGTCCGCGATCGCGTCGAGCACACCGGGAGCCGGCTTGGCCTTCTCCTGGCCGACCGCGACGATCTGATGGGCCGGGACCTCGGCGTGCAGGCGCACCCAGTACTCCTGGAAGTGGATCGCCTTGCGCCGACCGGGGTTGTCCGGGTCGTCCACCACGACGTGGGTCTCGATCCGGTCGTCGCTCATCGGCAGCAGCCGCACCGGCAGCTTCCAGCGCTCGCACAGCGCCTCGGTGACCGCGGTCAGCCCGTAGCCGGCGTCCAGCATCTGGGTGCGGACCAGGTGGGTGGCCACGTCCCGGTCGCCGAGACCGAACCAGGTCGGCTCCACGCCGTACGCGGCGAGCTCCTCCTTGATCACCCAGGTCTCGTCCTCCCGGCCCCAGCCGCGTTCGGCCGAGATGCCGCCGCCGAGGGTGTACATCACGGTGTCCAGGTCGGGACAGACCCGCAGCCCGAACAGGGTGATGTCGTCCGCGGTGTTCCCCACCACGGTGATCTCGGCGTCCGGGCGGGCCTTGAGCAGGCCGCGCAGGAAGGTGGAACCGCCGATGCCACCGGCCAGCACTGTCAATCGCATGAGAAGAGTCTGCACGAGTCGTCAATGCGTCGGACCACCGCACGACTATGCTGCGGTGGGTCATAACCAACCGCACAGCTGTTTGTACGGCCCCCAACATCCCGAGGAGCCCTCGTGGTCACCGACGCAACCAAGAAGCTCAGAGAGCCGGTCGCGTATATCCTGCTCGCTTTCGCCGGCCTGATCGCGCTGGCTTCGCTGATTCGCCTGTTCGTCGGCGGCGCCGGCTTCACGGCTGCCGCCGGGGGCGTGCAGGGCACGCTCACTCCGCCCGGACTCACCGCGCTGGTGATCCTTCTCTCGCTGGTCGGCTCGGTCTGGCTCGTCAACGAGCTCGGCGAGCGCACCCCCAACGCGCGGACCGTCACCCTGGCCGCGCTGGTCATCGCCGGCGTGGTCGTGCTGCTCGGCCTGATCACGGCCTTCGCCGGGTTCGCCGAGACCAGCACCGCCGGCCTGAAGATCGTCGGCTTCATCTACGCCCTCGGCGGCCTTGCGCTGTACGGCGCCGCCGGGCTCTACATCCTGAAGACCTTCCAGTCCCTCCCGGCGCCGGTTCGCGCGCCGAAGCAGGGCCAGTTCGCCCCGCAGGGCCAGTACGGCCAGCAGCAGTACGGACAGCAGGGTCAGTACGGCCAGCAGGGTGGCTACGGTCAGCAGCAGGGCCAGCAGTACGGACAGTACGGCCAGGACCAGGGCCAGGGTCAGTACGGCGCTTACGGCGCGGCGGCAGCCGGTGGAGCAGCCGCGGGTGCTGCCGGTGGGTACGCAGCCGCGCAAGGCGGCGAGCAGCAGTGGCCGCAGGAGCAGGGCTGGAACCAGGGCGAGCAGCAGAACTGGTCGGCCGGTGACGCCGAGGCTCAGCGCCAGGTCGGTGAGCAGGGATGGTCCGCTGAAGGCCAGCACGCCGCCGAGCCGACCCAGGCGTGGAGCGCCGAGGGTCAGCAGCAGTGGTCCGGCCAGGAGCAAGGTCAGCAGTGGCCGCAGGAGCAGCAATGGAGCGGCGGCGACGCCGGTCAGCAGCAGTGGAGTGGTCAGGACTACGGCCAGCCGGGACAGCAGGAGTGGTCCGCGCAGCAGTCCGACGCGGGTCAGGCCGAGCCGGAGGCTCCGTCCTGGCAGCAGGGTGCGACGGAGCAGGTGCAGCCCGAGGCCCAGCAGTCCTGGCAGCCGGGCGAGCAGTCCTGGTCGGCCGAGGAGACTCCGGACGCCGACGCGCAGCCGGCGACGCAGCCGGAGCAGCCGGCCGCCGAGGCAGCCGACGAAACCCGCGTGGATCCGCGGGTTTCCGAGTCCGACAAGGACGAGCCGGGACAGCAGCAGGGCCAGGGACAGGGCTGGTGGTCCCAGCCGTCCTGACCGGGCTCGGCATCAGGCGCTGCATCAAGCACTGCATCAAGCACTGCATCAGGTGATGAATCAAGCCATTGCCTGATCGAGCCCGCTGCGCCCGAATCGCCTTCCTGACAAGGCAGCAAGCCCTTACCCAACCTGCGGGGTCAACATTTTTCCGCCGGTTCGGTGGGTACCACACGGATGCGAGAGGCCTGTGTACGCAGGCCTCTCGTTCTTTTGCAGCCGTGTTGCGGATGATGCCAATAGCAGACCACGGCTTGACTTTCGTGGATTGCAGGAATGTAATTTCAACCGTGTCGTTCGTTGGACACTCGGTATCGGGGACCGTTGCAGAGCGCAGGACGGACGAGGTCAGGCATGTGGACCGCAAACCCACATGTACAGGGGAACGAACAGGGTCGAGGAGGTCGTACCGTGACAGAGGGCCTGATGGCGATTGTCGACGGTGAGGCGATCGAGGAGGAGCCGAACTGGCAGGAAAGGGCGCTGTGCGCCCAGACCGACCCGGAGGCTTTCTTCCCGGAGAAGGGCGGATCCACCCGCGAGGCGAAGAAGGTCTGCCTCGGCTGTGACGTCCGGGGCGAGTGCCTCGAGTACGCACTGCAGAACGACGAGCGCTTCGGGATCTGGGGCGGGCTGTCGGAGCGGGAGCGCCGCAAGCTGAAGAAAAAGGCCGTCTAGGCCCCGCTGATCGTTCCGGTCCGGTGCCCTGCCACCAGGCCCCGACCGGCGGCGGGGTGGGGAAGGAATCAGCACAGTTCGGCAACCACAGCAGGACAACTCGAGAGATACACCCGCGGAGGCCCCGGCTCGACATCTGTCGCCGGGGCCCGCGGCTGTCCACAGGGAGTTGGGGTGAGCGGGGCGTCGCTCACCGTCGCGGCTGTATGGTGAGTCCTCGTCGCGACTCCCCGGGGTCGCGGGTGCAGGCCGTCCTTCCCCCGCAAAGGTGTCACCGCTCCGCATGGAACAAGAAGCTCCGGCCGGCTGGGAGTTCTTCGACGCTGTCGACTTCCCGACCGACCACACCCACGACCCGATGGGTCGCCCGCGGGTCCGGCATGTCGTCACCGCGGTCGTCGTCGGGCACGAGGGCGCGGCCTGGCTGCCCCGGCTGTCCGAAGCACTCTGGGCCCTCAACCCACGCCCCGACCGGTTGATCGCGGTCGACACCGGCTCCACCGACGAGACCGCGGAGCTGCTCGCCGCGATGCCCGGCGTCGAGCCTGTGGTCAGCGTCTCCGCCCGTACCGGCTTCGGTACGGCGGTGTCCCGCGGCATCGAGGCGGTCGGCTTCGCGCCGATCCCGTCCGCGGTCGGCCCATACGGCGACGACGGCCACATGCCCGTGGTCGAGTGGCTGTGGCTGCTGCACGACGACTGCGCGCCGGCCCCGAAGGCGCTGGAGAAGTTGTTGCTTCAGGCCACGATGGCGCCGGAGGTCGGCGTCTGGGGGCCGAAGCTGCGGCTCTGGCCGCGGGACCGGGAGCTGCTCGAGGTCGGCGTCACCACCTCGCTCGGCGGCCGCCGCGACACCGGCATCGAGAACGGTGAGCTCGACCAGGGCCAGCACGATCAGCTGCGGAACGTGCTCGCGGTCAGCTCGGCCGGCATGCTGGTCCGTCGCGACGTCTGGGAGGCGCTGCACGGTTTCGACCCGCGGCTGCCGATGTTCCGCGACGACATCGACTTCGGCTGGCGCGCCAGCCGCGCGGGCTACCAGGTAGGCGTCGCGCCGGACGCGGTCGTCTACCACGCACAGGCCGCGGCGACCGGTGACCGTGCGCTGGCCGGCACCCGGCGGCACGCCTACCAGCTCGACCGCTCGCACGCGTACTACACCGTGCTGGCCAACGCGCCCGGCAAGCTGCTGCCGCTGCTGATCCTGCGTTTCCTGTTCGGCACGATCCTGCGCTCGATCTGGTTCCTGCTCGGCAAGACGCCGTCCGGCGCCGTCGACGAGTGGACGGCCTTGCTCGGCACGTTGCTCGCGGGTGGCTGGACCCAGGCCCGCAGGGACCGCCGCAGCCTCGACCGAGTCCCGTACGACGACATCAAAGGCCTGTTCTCCCGGTCCGTGCACGCCTTGCGGCACAACCTGGAGGAGACGACCAGCACGATCTCCGAGCGGATCCGCGAAGCCTGGGCGGACGAGCCGGAAGAGCAGGTCGTCACCAGTGCACGCCGTGCGAAGTCCACTGCCCGCGTAGCCGTCGACCAGCCGCGCTGGCGCCGGCAGCTGATCCGCCGCCCGTTCCTGATCGCCTGGGTCTTCCTGGCGATCGGTGCGTTCGTCGCCGGCCGCAGCCTGATCGGCAGTGGCGTGCTGCGGTCCAACCTGCTGCTGCCTCCGCACGAAACGCTCGGTGCGCTCTGGCAAGCCGCGGCGTCCGCACCGCCAGGTGTGACACCGCCTGCTTGGCTTGGACAGTTCTGGGCCTTCTCCACGGTGATGTTCGGTCCGTCCGGCGCGACGAACCTGCTGCTCCTCGGCGCTGTTCCGTTGGCCGGACTCTCCGCATGGGTTCTGCTGCGCGCGTTCGTCATGGACCGTGTCGCGCGGGCCTGGGGCGCATCGGCGTACGGGCTTGCTGTGTTCACCAACGGAGCGATCACGCAGGGGCGGCTCGGCACGGTTGTGGCGGCGATCGTGCTGCCGCTGCTCGGTGCTGCTGTCCACACGGTCGCCCGGCGGCGTCGCGTCGTCATCCAGGGCAGCTGGCGGGCCGCATGGTTCGCGGGGATCTGCCAGGCGGTGCTGTTCGCGTTCACGCCGGCGCTCGGTCTGCTGGTCAGCGTCACGCTGGTCTTCGCCGCTGTGCTCGGGCTCGGGTGGCGTCGACAGGGTCGCCAGCTCGTGTTCTCCGTCGTGCTGGGTCTGTTGCTGGTGCTGCCGTGGACGATCCAGTTGGTGCTGCACCCGTCGCGGCTCGGGCAGGAAGCTGGCGGACCGCCTACTGCTGCAGTCGGCCCGGGCGACAGCCTGCCGCATCTCATGACCGGTACGCCGATTGGTGCGCCGACGCCGTGGTGGTTCGTCGTACCGCTGATTCTGGTGGCCTTGGTGAGCCTGCTGCGGGAGTCCCGGCAGCGGTACGAGTTGCTCGGATGGTTCGCCGCCCTGCTGGGTCTGCTCGGGACGCTCATTGCCAGCCGGCTCGGTGGCGGCAGTGGTCCGCTGATGTTCCTGATGACCGCGGGCTGGATCGTCGCGGTGACGGTGGCGTGGGACTCGGTCGGCAAGTCCACCGCGCTCCTTGTGCAGGGCGTGCTCGGGATCGTGCTGGTGACCACGATCGTGACGGCCGGGTTCTGGCTGGTGCGTGGCGCCGACGGTCCGCTGTGGCGCGGTCCGGCTCAGGACCTCCCGGCGTACCTGATCTCCGCGCAGGATCCGCCGGAGGACGCGTCCGTCCTGGTGGTGCGCAAGGACGGGAACAACCCGATGCGGTACTCGCTGGTGAAGGACGGCGGCCCGCGGATGGGTTCGCTGGAGGCCGCGCCCAAGGCGGAGCAGACCAAGCCGATCACGGATGTGCTGTCGACGCTCGGCGGTGGCGGCACGGGTGAGGAGGGCCGGCAGTTGGCCGCGCTCGCGATCGACTACGTCTACCTGCCCGCGCCGGTCGACCCGACGCTGCAGGCGACACTCGATTCGCTGCCCGGTCTCACCCGGGCCAGTGCCGACGACGGCGACGCCGCCTGGCTGGTCGACCGCTCGGAGAACCCGGGCAGTACGCCGCTCACCTATGACACGCATAGCGTGTGGCGGGTGCTCGGACTGATCGCCTGGATCATCGCGCTGGTCTTCTGCCTCCCGACGGTCCGCCGGACCGTCGCGATGCCGCACGGCACCCACGCGAGGAGGGACCGATGAGGCGACTGCTCTCGGACGCGCGGATCCGGCTCGGTGCCTGCGTGCTGGCGATGGCTGCCGCGGCTGGTCTCGGCGTGGTGACTCACGCCAAGGAGCCGTCGACCCAGGCCGAGACGACCGGCGAACCCGCCCGCACAGTGGTGAACCGTACGGCGCTGTCCTGCCCGGCCCTCGCGGGCGGCGGCAAGCTGTCGAGCGTGGTCAACGCGGTGTCGCCGACCCTGCCCGAAGGGACCCCGACCGCCGCGGGCGACGACACGCCGCTGTCGATCGCGGCCCTGTCGGAGAACGCCGACCCGGTCGGCTCGTTGCTGGTGCGCGGCAAGATCGGCTCGAGCACCCCGGTCACCAAGCCCGCGCCGTTGTCGATCCGCGGCGTCGGCCCATTGGCGGCCGGCACGGTCGGCACGAGTACGACGACCTCCATCGAAGGCGTGAACGAGGGCATGGCAAGCACCCCGTGCCAGCTGCCCGGCTCGGACTTCTGGTTCGTCGGAGCCTCCGGCGCGACCGACCGGCGCGACGTGCTCGTGCTGACGAACCTGGACAGCATCAACGCCGAGGTGAACGTCACCATCTACGCGCGCAGCGGTCCCCAGGACCTGCCTGCGGCTCGCGGCATCGTCGTACCGGCGCGGGGGACCACCGAGCTCTACCTCGGCCTGGTCGCCCGGAACCTGCGGGACATCGCGCTGCACGTCGAGTCCACCGGCGGCCGGGTCGCGCCGGCGCTGCGGGACAACGCGACCAACGGCAAGAAGCCGGCCGGTGTGGACTGGCTGAACCCGTCGGCGCCGCCGGCGGCCAAGGTGTTCGTGCCAGCGGTCGCGCCGGGGGCCGGACTGCGGATCCTGTCGGTGGCGAACCCCGGCGACCTGCAGGCGACCGCCGGACTGACCGTGCACGGGCCGAACGGGCCGTTCAAGCCCGCCGGCCTGGAGACCGTCCAGATCCCGGCAGGCTCGGTGAAGACGTTCCGGCTCGACCCGGTGCTGCACGGCGACCCGAGTGCGGTCACGGTGACGGCCGACCAGCCGGTCACGGCGTCGATGCGGATGGTGGACGCGAGCGGCAGCGACTTCGCGTCACTCGGGTCGGCCGAGGCGCTGACCGGTCCGGCGTACCTGGTGCTGCCCGCGCACAAGCAGCCGGCGATCCTGCAGGTGACCGCGCCGGGCAAGAACGGGAGCGTGAAGTTCGAGCTCCGGGACGCCAACGGCAAGGTGCTGAACACCCGGGCGCTGGATGTGCTCGCCGGAGCGACCACCCAGATCCCGTTGCCGGCTCAGCCGCGCACGACGTACCTGACGGTCGAGCAGACCCGGGGCACGATGATCGCGGGTGTCACGTTGATGCCGGCCGCCAAGCCGGACGAGGACGACGTCGCCCAGGTGGCCGCGTGGCCGCTCAACACGTCGCTGGTGTTCCGGGCCCAGCTCGGCGCCCAGCCCGACGTCCGGGCCGCGCTGCGCTAGTCAGCCTTCGGACGAGTTCGCGCCGGGATCCTGCAGCATCCGCAGGTGACCTCGGCGGGCCACCTCGACCGGCGCGCCCGGCGCGCCGCGACCCGGCTCGCGCGGAGGAAGCGGGCGGGCGGCTTCGCGTACGGCGTTCGCCAGCGCCTCGAGGTCGTCCGAGGACGGTCCGGCCGCAGCCGGGTCCGGAGCCAGCCGGATCACCTCCCAGCCGTTCGGCGCGGTCAGCCGGTCGGCGTGGTCGGCACACAGGTCGTAGCAGTGCGGTTCGGCGTACGTCGCCAACGGGCCGAGCACACACGTGGAGTCGGCGTACACGTACGTGAGCGTCGACACAGCCGGCTTGTGACAGGCGGCGCGCGAACAGATCCTGGCGATGCTCACGACCAGACGTTACCCCCACTAGGCTGAGCGCGTGACCGAGGCTCGCCGTCATCGCAGGCACATCGACCGCCACGGCCGCGGCATGCTCGGCCCGATCAGCCGCCCGAGCAAGTTCGCGCCCCGCGGCCTGCCGCTGCAGCGATCCGCCGCGGCCCAGTTCGACGAGGTGGTCGCGGTCGAGGTGACCCGGCTGGAGAAGCGGCTGCCGCAGGTCGTCGCCCGGGTCGAGTTCGCCATCGAGGACGTGCCGAACCTGGACCTGGACGCGGTCGAGATCCCGCTCACCCACTCCAGCGGCGGCACCTCGCACGAGCCGTACCGGATCGTGGTCTTCCGCCGCCCGATCGAGCTGCGGGCCGAACGGTCCGCGACCAGCCTGGCCTGGCTGGTCCGGTCCGCGCTGGTACTCGAGCTGGCCGACGTACTCGCGCTGTCGCCGGAGCAGATCGACCCCGAGTTCGAGGCCGGCGACGACTGAGCCGGCGCCGCGCCGGACAAGACCACCTGCGCACTGGTGTCCAATCCTGTTCCGTACTGTGGGAACCGGTTTGTGTCCGTCGTTGTCATTCGAGAGGATCGTGCGTGTGAACGATCAAAAACTGCGCATCGGAGTGGTCGGCCTGGGCTTCGCCGGGCGGACGGCGCTGGAGGCCTTCTCCGAGCTGCCGGACGTCGAGGTGCTGGCGCTGGCCGGCCTGGAGAAGGACACGCTGACCAGCCTCGGCGAGAAGCACCACGTCCCGCACCTGTACGAGAAGTGGGAGGACCTGCTCGAGACCGAGGGCCTGGAAGCGGTCAGCATCGGCACGCCGACCCAGCTGCACGCCCCGATCGCCCTGAAGGCGCTCGAGAAGGGCCTGCACGTCCTCTGCGAGAAGCCGCTGGCCCGCACGGTCGCCGAGGGCACTGCGATGGTCGAGGCCTCGAAGAAGGCCGGCAAGGTGCTGAAGGTCATCTTCAACCACCGTGAGCGCGGCGACGTCGCGGCGCTGAAGCACCAGATCGACGAGGGCCAGCTGGGCCGGGTCTACTACGCCAAGGCGCACTGGATGCGCCGCAACGGCATCCCGGGCATGGGCGGCTGGTTCACCAACCGCGAGCTGTCCGGTGGCGGTCCGCTGATCGACCTCGGCGTACACATCCTGGATCTGGCCCTGCACCTGCTGGGCGAGCCGCAGGTGACCACGGTGAGCGCGAACACGTTCGCCGAGCTCGGCCCGCGTGGCAAGGGCAGCACCGTGCCGAACGCGAACACCCTCGGGTCCGCGTTCGAGGTGGAGGACCTGGCCACCGCGTACCTGCGGCTGCAGGGCGGCGGCGCGCTGCAGCTGGAGACCAGCTGGGCGACCTACCGCGCCCCCGGCGACAACTTCGGGATCGAGCTGTTCGGCACCGACGGCGGCGCCAAGATCGAGGTGCAGAACTACACGACCGTCGACACCCTGCGCATCTTCACCGACGTCGGCGGCGTGCCGGCCGAGGTGAAGCCGGCGACCGGCGCCGGGCTCGGCCACCGCGCGGTGGTCCAGGAGTTCGTCCGGATCGTCCAGAGCGGCGACTGGGCCGCACACAACGGGTCCGAGGCGCTGCTGCGGACCGAGGTCATCGACGCCTGCTACGCCTCGGCGAAGGCGGGACGAGAGGTTGTTCTCCATGACTGAGTCAGCTCGAGGTCCGATCCGCGTCACCGTCTGGGGCGAGAACGTGCACGACCAGCGCGACGCCTCGGTGCAGAAGGTCTACCCGGACACCATGCACGAGACGATCGCGGCCGCCGTGCGCGCCAAGCTCGGCGACAACGTGGTGGTCCGGACGGCCTGGCTGCAGCAGCCCGAGCACGGCCTGACCGAGGAGGTGCTGGCCGAGACCGACGTACTCACCTGGTGGGGGCACGCCGCGCACGGTGACGTTGACGACGCGGTCGTCGAGCGGGTGCAGCGGCACGTGCTGTCCGGGATGGGCCTGATCGCGCTGCACTCGGCGCACTTCAGCAAGATCTTCATCCGGCTGATGGGCACCACCTGCTCGCTCGACTGGCGGTCCGACAACGACCGCGAGCTGCTCTGGACCGTGGCCGCCGGCCACCCGATCGCCCAGGGCGTCCCGCACCCGCTGGTGATCGAGCGCGAGGAGATGTACGGCGAGCTGTTCGACATCCCGCAGCCGGACGAGCTGGTGTTCGTGAGCTCGTTCTCCGGCGGCGAGGTGTTCCGCTCCGGCTGCTGCTACCGGCGCGGCCAGGGCCGGGTCTTCTACTTCCGCCCCGGCGACCAGGAGTACCCGACGTACCACCAGCCGGAGGTCCAGCAGATCATCGCCAACGCGGTGGGCTGGGCGGCTCCGACGAGCCCGCGGCAGCTCCCGGAGGTCCACCACCGGAAGCACCCGGGCTGGTTCGACAACGCCTGAGACACCTGCACTCGAGCGGCGCCTCTGAGCCTCAGAGGCGCCGCTGCCAGGTCAGGTGGCCTTCGTCCATGGTGGCGTGGCCGTCGGCGCCGGCTGCGACGTTCGGGTCGTGGGTGGCGATGACCACCGCGGCCCCGCGCCGGGCCTCGCGGCTCAGCAGGTCGAGGACGCGCTCCCGGTTCGTGCCGTCGAGCTCGCTGGTCGACTCGTCGGCCAGGATGACGCGGCCCTGCTGGGCGAGCCCGCGGGCGACGGCGACGCGTTGCTGCTCGCCGCCGGACAGCTCCTCGACCAGGTGGTCGCCGCTGTCCTGGAGCCCGACGTCGGCCAGCGCCTGATCGACGGCCCGGTCGACCGTTTCCGGTTCGTTGCGTTTGGCAAGCAGTGGCAGGGCGAGATTCTCCCGCGCGGTCAGCACCCGGGCCAGGCCGTTGCCCTGCGGGATCAGTACGACGCCGTGCCCCGCGGCCGCCGGCCGGTCGCTGATCGTGAGGCCGTCCACCTCGACCATGCCGGACTTCGCCGGAACCGCACCGGCGATCGCCCAGAGCAGCGAGCTCTTGCCGGCTCCGGACGGTCCGCTGACCGCCAGGACGAACCCGGGCGGTACACGCAGGGACACGTCCGCCACGGCGATCAGATCGTCGTACGCGACGGTGAGGTTGGTGACCGTGATCACGACTGACCTTCTTGCTGGATCGGGCTCAGGCGAACCTCGCCGGCCTCGGTGGTGGTGACCCGGAGCAGGGTGCCAGGGGGCAACAGCTCGGCGACGTGCGGCGGCAGCGGCAAGGACCCGTCGGTGGCGACGACCGCGAACTCCTCGCCGCTGCGCCCTTCGGACGCGATCCGGCCGTCCCGGATGGTGATGGTCCGGGGGAGCACTGCGGCGACCTCGGGGTCGTGGGTGATCAGCAGCACTGTCATGCCGGTGCTCTCGTTGATGGTCGAGATCGCGCCCAGGACCTCGTCGCGGGCGCGGTGGTCCAGCTGGCTGGTCGGCTCGTCGGCCAGCAGCAGACCGGGGAAGGTCGCGATCCCCACTGCCACTGCGCAGAGCTGGATCTGCCCGGGCGTGAGCGACGGCAACGGGCTCCGGGCCTGGTCGGTCAGGCCGACCAGTTCGAGCACCTCCTCCGGCTTCGGCAGGGACGGATCGCGAGAAGCGGCGCGCTGTGCGTACCGGACGTTGTCGATCGGGGACAGGTACGGAACGAGGTTGCGTCCGGCGCCCTGCAACACGATGCCGACGTCCCGCGCGCGCATCCGGTCGAGCTCGGGCTCGGTCATCGTGGCCAGGTTGTGCTCGCCGATCTGCAGGCGCCCGGCGCTCGGGGTCAGCAAACCACCGCACAACTGGAGCAGCGTCGACTTGCCGGCGCCTGACGGGCCTAGCAGTCCGACAAGCTCTCCGGGCCGCACAGTGATGCCGATCCCCGACAGTGCAGCGACGTCATGGCCTTGGCTGCGGTAGATGTGGACCAGGCCGCTCGTGCTGATCGCGAGTCCGCTCATCTGCGTCCTCGCTTCGCTCCGGGCGCCGATGAGAGCATGCTCTGCTTTTTGATGAGTTCGCTGCGCTCACTCATAGGTCCTCCCGAATCCGGCTGTAGCCGGCCCGCCGGTTCACAGTGGTGCCCAGCACCAGCGTGGTCGCCGTCAGCACCACCGTGCCGGCCAGCCAGAGAATCACCGCTGCGGGCCAGTTGATCGCCAGGTCGAGTGGCACCGGCGACGGCTCGGAGGTCTCCGCGAAGAGCGGGAACATCGGTAGCGCGATGTGGGCGCCGACGACGCCGCAGGCCGACCCGAGCAGTGCAGCCAGCGCGACCGGTCCGGTGTGCTCCCAGCGCGCTGCCCCTCCGGTCGTGGTCGCCGGTACGCCGTTGATCCGCAGACTCGCGTAGTCCTGGGCCCGGGACCGCCAGGAGCTGACGCCCATCAGCAGCAGCACAATGATCGCGAGGGCCCAGCTGGCGAGTCCGACGATCGGGGTGAGCTGGAGCGCGAGCGCGCTGGCAGACCGCCCGTACCCGGCGATGCGGTCCGACTGCCGATCGACAATGGTGGGAGTGATCCCGGCCGCGGTGAGGTCCGCGACGATCTTGTCGACGTTGGCGAGCCCGTCGGCGTTCAGCCAGAGCTCGAAGTCGGTCGAGGTGTCGTCGACGCTGCCGCCGAGCCGCCGTACGGTCTCCAGGTCGAGGACGGCGACGCGCTCGCTGTGCCGCGGCATCGGGGTGTGCAGGCTGTCGAGCTTGTGGATCGGGATCGAGAGCCCGTCGAGGCCGGGCACGGTCTGGACCTCGCTGACGGCGAAGTCCGGACTCACCAGCGCCGGGACTGGCGTAGGGATGGCGGCGTACTGCAGGTTCTGGTCGCCGCCGACACTGGCCACCTTGAGGGTCAGGCCGTTCGGCAGCGTGCCTGCCTCGATGGTGCCCTGGTTGTCGGCTCCGGTCTGCGGGCCGCTCACCCAGTCCTGCGCCCGGCCCAGCGGTACCGACTGCTGGGTGTCGGTCGCCAGTTGGCTGATCGCGATGTCGCCCTTGACGCCCACGGAGTCACCGACCTCGCGGGCCACCCCGAGCCGGATCAGGTGGCAGGACGGCTTGCAGTCGATCGGCGTACTCAGCCGGACCGGCCTGCCGGCGCGCAACGCCAGCGGTGGGAACTGCACCAGGTAGCGCGCACCTCGGCGCTGATTGATCACGGTCGCCTGCAGGACCACGGATCTGGCCTGCTCCTCGGGCGGCGGCAGCACACCCTCACTGGAGGGCGGCACGTACGGCGTCATCTTGCCGAGGCTCGCGGTCACCATCAGCCGATCGCCGCTCAGCTCGATCGCTTTCGGCTCCGTGGGTGCCTGGAGGTTGCCGACCCCCTCGGCATCGGTCAGCTCGTTGCCGCGGAACGCGATCCGCCGATAGCTGTCCGGCTCGATCAGTACGGCGCGCAGGCTCTCGATGGAAGGCGGTTGCGAAAGGACGACAGGGGTCAGCCATCGCCGGTCCGGGTCGACCTTGTCGACCGCTGCCGTGAAATCGCCGAGGTTGGTCGTGTCCATTGCCAGGACCGCCTCGGCGCCGGTCTCGTAGCCGGCCCGCGTCTCCCGGTTGCGGTCAGCCACCGACGAGGCCTGACCGGCGAACGAGACCAAGCCAGTCGCGACCGCGACGACGGCGACGAGTCGCGTGACGGCCGGGCGCCGGGACACCTGCAGAGCGCCGAGGGCGAGTCCGAGTCGTCCCTTGCGCAGCGCGTGCCGGCTCAGCAAACCGGCTGCTGGCAGCAGCAGGTGGGCGAACGCCAGGCCGGCCGCCAGAGCGAGCAAGGTCGGAGTCAGCACAGGCAGGGGGCCGCGTCCGCCACTGGTCAGCCCGCTTACGAGGCCGGCCGAGGCGAGGACGATGACGGTGAGATCGATCAGGCCGATGGCTCGGTGCCGTCGGCGGGGCGGGATGCGCCGGAGCAGGCTGGAGATCGGCTGGCGGACGACGGCACGGATCGACAGCGCGACCACCGCCAGCCCGGCCAGCGCCGCGAGGGCGGCCGCTGCGGGAACGGTCCACGGCACCTCGAGCGGCGCTGCTCCGCCGAGCCAGGCCGCACGGACCACGAGGAGCAGGACGAAGCCGGAGGCCACGCCGATCGCCGTACCGATCAGGACGGGCACGCTCAGCTCCACAGCGAGCGTCCGGCCGATCCGGCCGGCACCTGATCCGCGCAGTCGTGCGACAGCCAGTTCCGGGCGGCGTTGGTCGACTACCGCTGCCAGCGCCAGGCCCAGTACGACCACACCGAACAGAGCGACCTGCACCATCACCAACGGGATGATCGTGCCGGCCTGCCGGCGCTCGGCCTGGATCCCGTCGATGACGTCGATCAACCCGGAGTTGTTCCTGGCGTCGAGGTTGAGCTCGGAGTTCCGGGCTTCGAGCTGATCGGTCACCTGCCGGATGCGGTCCAGGTCGTCGACTCGCGCGCTTCCCGGCTGCGGGCGGGTGTCCAGCGTCGAGTGGTAGCCCCATCTCCCGGCGGCGAACGTCTCGCGTTCGGTGAGCAGGAAGTCGGCCTCCGCCGGTCTGCTCTCGCTGGCCGGCCTCGAGTGGCCGGTCGGTCCGCGGCCGAACCAGTACGTCGCCTCGTCGTCTGCCTGATAGAGCCCGACCACGCGGAGACCGCTGTCCGTGTAGCTGCTGGTCTCGGCCTTGATCGTCGTCCCGACCGTGGCGCCGAAGTTCTTCGCGTCCGCGGTCGACGCGACCACCTCACCGGGGCTGGTCGGGCAGCGGCCGGCGGTCAGCTCGAGCTGGGCGCAGTACCCGTCCCGCCAGACCAGCCGGCCTCCGATCGTCGCCTTGTCCTTGCCGAGACCCCACGTCACGCCGACGGTCATCCCGTACGACGGCGGCGTGAACAACGGCTTCAGGTCAGCCGGGATGAGCTGGGCCAGGTCCTCCGGCGGGGTCGGATCGGTCGGCCCGGACACCGCCGTCGGCGGGGTCGCATCCAGCTGCCAGGCCGCGGCGTTCCACTGACGAGTCAGCGTCTCGGTTGCGACCGTCTGCTCGACCGCCCGGGCGAACCAGGGCGCGAACGCCGCGCACGTGCCGATCAACAGGCTGACGCCGGCCAGGACCAGGGCTTGGGACCACCGGTACCGCAGAGCCTGCCGCAGGAACATCACTGGCCACCCCCCAGCCGCCACGCCACCCCGGGTCGGTGACCTGGGCCGAAGATACGGAACGAGGGGGGCAGCGTCACCTGAAATACAGCTTTGCGGGCGGGGCGGATAGGGTCCACGCATGGTTGACGTTGCTGCGATCTTCAAGGCGTACGACGTACGAGGGGTCGTCCCGGACCAGCTGGACGAGTCGGTGGCCCGGGCGACCGGGGCAGCCTTCGTCGAGGTCCTGGACGTCCTCTCGTCTCCGGGGGCAGTCGTGGTCGGCTACGACATGCGGCCGTCCAGCCCGGGACTGGCGGCGGCGTTCGCCGAGGGGGTGACCAGCACCGGCGCCGACGTGGTCGACATCGGCCTGGCCTCCACCGACCAGCTCTACTTCGCCTCCGGCCGGCTCCAGCTGCCCGGCGCGATGTTCACCGCGAGCCACAACCCGGCGCAGTACAACGGCATCAAGCTGTGCCGCGCGGGCGCCGCCCCGGTCGGCTCGGACTCCGGTCTGCGCGACATCGCCGACCTGGTCGCCAAGGCGCTCACCGAGGGCCCGTCGACCGGCTCCGTGCCGGGCAAGGTGACCCGCAAGAACCTGCTCACCGCGTACGCCGACCACCTGCACGACCTGGTCGACCTGAGCGGCAGCCGTCCGCTCACGGTCGTCGTCGACGCCGGCAACGGGATGGGCGGGCACACCGTGCCGGCCGTGTTCGCCTCCGGCCCGATCACGATCGTGCCGATGTACTTCGAGCTGGACGGCAACTTCCCGAACCACGAGGCGAACCCGCTCGACCCGAAGAACCTGGTCGACCTGCAGGCCAAGGTCCGCGAGCTCGGGGCCGACCTCGGCCTGGCCTTCGACGGCGACGCGGACCGCTGCTTCGTGGTGGACGAGAAGGGCGACCCGATCTCGCCGAGCGCGGTCACCGGCGCGGTCGCGGTCCGGGAGCTGGCCAAGCACCCCGGCTCGGCCGTCATCCACAACCTGATCACCTCCAAGGCCGTGCCGGAGCTGATCACCGAGCACGGCGGCACGCCGGTCCGGTCCCGGGTCGGGCACTCCTACATCAAGCAGAAGATGGCCGAGACCGACGCGGTGTTCGGCGGCGAGCACTCCGCCCACTACTACTTCCGGGACTTCTGGCGGGCCGACACCGGCATGCTGGCCGCGCTGCACGTGCTGGCCGCGCTCGGTGAGCAGGACAAGCCGGCCAGTGAGCTGTTCGCGGAGTACGAGCGGTACGTCGCGTCCGGCGAGCTGAACAACAAGGTCGACGACGCGGCCGCGACGGTGGCCGCGATCGAGGACACCTACGGCGGCCGGGACGGCATTACCGTTGACCATCTGGACGGTCTGACCGTGTCGGCGGGACAGTGGTGGTTCAACGTCCGTGCGTCGAACACGGAACCGTTGCTGCGGCTGAACGTCGAGGCTGCGGACCGGCCCACCATGGAACGCGTCCGCGACGAGGTACTGGCGCTGATCACCGGCGCATCGGTGAAGGAGAACTGAATGGCAGTCAATCTGGACCCGGACCTGCTGAGCATCCTGGTCTGCCCCAAGTGCCGGTCGGAGTTCCGGGTGGACGACGAGGCGAACGAGCTGGTCTGCACGAACGGCGCCTGCGCGCTGGCCTACCCGGTCCGCGACGACATCCCGGTGCTGCTGATCGACGAGGCGCGAGACACCAAAGAGGTCGCGGAGAACTGATGAGCTTCTTCGACGACTCGCGGCTGGACGACCCGGCCGCGCTCGGCGCGGCGGACCACCTGCTCCGGCGGCTGGCGATGGCCGGCGCCCGGGTCCGGGCCGAGCTGGAAGCGGCCGAGGAGGCCTTGTCCAAGGTCGACTCCGACGGCTTCCGGCCGCGGGCGGTGCTGGCGGCCGGCCGGGACGCCCGGTTGGTCCGGGCCATCCTGGAGCCGGTCTGCCCGGTCCCGTTCGTCGCCTGGCCCGGTCCCGGTCTGCCGGGCTGGGCCGGTCCGCTGGACCTGGTGATCGTCCTGGGCGGCCTGACCGAGGACTCCGACGCGGTGTCGGCCGCCTCGGAGGCGGAGCGCCGCGGTTGCGGTCTGATGGTGGCCTGCCCGCCGGACTCCCCGGTCGCACAGGCCTCCGCGGGCTCGCGGCACGCCATCCGGCTGCCGTCGCAGTCCGACGACCAGTTGGCTTCGGCTGTCGCCGTACTGCAGGGTCTGCACCAGATGGAGCTCGGTCCTGAGGTCGACCACAAGGCGGTTGCGGCGCTGCTGGATGACGTGGCCATCGAGTGCTCGCCGAACAACGACGTCGCGTCCAACCCGGCCAAGGACCTGGCCCTGATGCTGGCGGATGCGCTGCCGCTGGTCTGGGGTGGCTCCGTGCTGTCCGCGCGTGCAGCGCGTCGTGTGGTGGAGGCCCTGCGGCTGGCGAGTGGCCGGCCGGCCCTGGCCGCTGACGCCGGGCACCTGATGCCAGTGCTCAACCAGCCGCCGCGCGATCTGTTCGCCGACCCGTTCGACAAGCCGGAGGAGCTGCGGCCCGGTCTGGTCATCCTCGACGACGGTGTGGAGGACGCGGGCGTCGCCGAGCACCGGCGCAAGCTGGAGGCGAAGGCGGAGGCCCACGACGTCCGCGTGCACGTCGTCACGCAGGCCGACGGCACCGACATCGCCCGGTACGCCGCCCTGACCCAGCACGGCCGCTACGCCGCGGCCTACCTCGGCATCGGCCTCGGCCGCTACGGTACTGCGACCGACGCCGAGCCCACCGAACCAGGAATCCCCTCGGAGGACCCAGCGTGGTAGTGCGGCTGCAGAACACCATCCGGGACTACGCCTGGGGCTCACCGACCGCGATCCCCGAGTTGACCGGGGTGGAGCCGGACGGCCGCCCGCAGGCGGAGATGTGGATGGGCGCGCACGAGTCCGCGCCGTCTGTGCTGCCCTCGGGCGACTCCCTGTACGACGTGGTCTCCGCCGGGCCGTCCGACGTACTCGGGCCGGAGACGGCTGAGCGGTTCGACGGCCGGTTCCCGTTCCTGGCCAAGCTGCTGGCGGCCGCACAGCCGTTGTCGATCCAGGCCCACCCCTCGCGGGAGCAGGCGATCGACGGGTACGCGCGGGACGAGGCCGCCGGGATCCCGCGCGACGCTGCCGACCGCAACTACAAGGACGCCTGGCCGAAGCCGGAGATCCTGATCGCGCTCGGCCCGTTCGACGCGCTGGTCGGGTTCCGGCCGCTGGAGGCCACGGTCGCGTTCCTCGACGCGCTGGCGCCGGCCGGGTTCGAGGAGTGCACCGACCTGCTCCGCAACGGCAAGCTGCAGGACGTGTTCACCCAGATCATGAGCAGCGACCGGGACACCATCCGGCCGCTGGTCGCCGCTCTCGGCGAGGCCATCGCGCAGTACGCCGGCCAGGCCTTCGAGCTGGAGCGGGAGGCGCTGGCCAAGCTGTGCGCGGACTTCCCGGACGACCCCGGCGTACTGGCCGCCCTGCTGCTGAACCGGGTCCGCCTGGAGCGGTTCCAGGCCGTCTACCTGCCGGCCGGAAACGTACACGCCTACCTGCACGGGCTCGGGTTCGAGGTGATGGCGAACTCCGACAACGTGCTGCGCGGTGGCCTGACCAGCAAGCACATCGACGTACCCGAGCTGGTCTCGGTGGTCGACTTCGAGCCGCTGGCCGACCCGGTGCTGACGGCGACCCCGCTGGGCGACGGCGTCTCGTCGTACGAGACCGGCTGTGAGTACTACGCCATCCGCCGAATCGACCTGGACGGTGGTGAACAAACGGTCACCGGTGCGGGGCCGCGGATCGTCTGCTGTGTGGCCGGGAGTGTCGAGGTCGATGCCGAGGGCACCGATGGCGCTGTGATGTTGTCCGCCGGTCAGTCCGCGTTCGCTGCGGGACCCGAAGGACCCTGTAGCCTGCGTGGTTCCGGCACGGCGTTCGTCGTGTCCGCGCGCTGATCACCCGATTGTTGGAGGACCTGGAGAAATGGCTGGTGGCGGAACCAAGGCGGTCGTCGCGGCACTGCTGGCGAACACCGGGATCGCGATCACCAAGTTCGCCGCCTGGGGCCTGACCCAGTCGGCATCGATGCTCGCCGAGGCGATCCACTCGGTCGCCGACGCCGGCAACCAGGTGCTGCTGCTGGTCGGCGGCAAGCGGGCCCAGCGGGAGGCCGACGAGCTGCACCAGTTCGGCTTCGGCCGGGAGCGGTACGTCTACTCGTTCATCGTGGCGATCGTGCTGTTCAGCGTCGGTGGCCTGTTCGCGCTGTACGAGGGATACCACAAGATCCACGACCCGCACGGGATCGACGACTGGAAGTGGGTCCCGGTCGTCGTCCTGGTGGCCGCGATCATCATGGAGACGTTCTCGTTCCGGACCGCGATCGTCGAGGCGAACAAGGTCCGCGGGCCGGTCGGCTGGGCCAGGTTCATCCGCAACGCCCGCTCGCCCGAACTGCCGGTCATCCTGCTGGAGGACTTCGCCGCGCTCACCGGCCTGGTGCTGGCGCTGATCGGCGTCGTCCTGACGCTTGCCACCGGCAACGGTGTGTACGACGGCCTGGGCTCGATGGCGATCGGCGCGCTGCTGGTCTGCGTCGCGATCTTCCTGGCGATCGAGATGAAGTCGCTGCTGCTCGGCGAGTCCGCGACCCGGGAGTCGCAGCAGAAGATCGTCGCCGCGATCGAGAACACCCCGGGTGTGCAGCGGCTGATCCACATCAAGACCCTGCACCTGGGTCCGGAGGAGGTCCTGGTCGCCGCCAAGGTCGGCGTCGAGCCGACCACCGACGCGTCCGTGGTGGCCCAGACCATCGACGCCGCCGAACGCGCCATCCGGGAAGCCGAGCCGATGTCGATCCACGTCTACCTGGAGCCCGACATCTACGTCGAGGGCTACCAACGCGCCGAACGCCCCCCCGTCCCCGAAGCCCCCTCCCACTAACCCCACCCCGCGGCCGGCGTTCGAGGGGATATCCCCGCGAACGCAGGGTTCCCTGCTCGTGCACGCGGGGAGAAGGCACGAGTCGAGGGGTTATCCCCTCGAACGCGAGGCGGCGGGGTCAGCGGGGTTCGGGTGGGAGGACGCCGGAGCGGCCGAGCCAGCGGAGGGCTCGTTCGCGGTCGATCTCCGAGCGGGTCGGCGGAGCGGTGAGGCGGCCGGTGCGGTAGCCGAGGTTGCGGATGTCCGCGGCGACCGACGGCTCGGCCAGGGCCCGGAGTGCGAACGCCAGCGCGGCCGGCGTCACGTCGTACCGGCGTTCCAGGTCCAGCGCAAGCTGTACGGCGGCCAGGTCGCGGTCGTCGTACTGGCGCTGGGCCGTGTGCGCGGAGCGGGAACGGGGGAGCAGGCCGAGGGCCTCCCGGTACCGCAGCATCCGCGGAGTGGTGCCCAGCCGGCGGGCCGCCTCGGTGATGCGCATACCTCAATCCTGACATTTCAGTGTCAGAAACGCTCCCCCACCGATCAAACCCCGGGCCTGGGCCCTCTAGGCTCTGGCAGGCAGGAAGCAATCACAGTCTTCAGGGGAGCGGAACCGGTATGACCTTCGACTACAAGGTGGCGGACCTCGGGCTGGCCGAGTTCGGCCGCAAGGAGATCCGGCTGGCCGAGCACGAGATGCCCGGCCTGATGGCGATGCGCAAGCAGTACGGCGACAGCAAGCCGCTGGCCGGCGCGAAGATCATGGGCTCGCTGCACATGACGATCCAGACCGCCGTGCTGATCGAGACGCTGGTCGCCCTCGGGGCCGAGGTGCGCTGGGTCTCCTGCAACATCTTCTCCACCCAGGACCACGCCGCCGCGGCCGTCGTCGTCGGCCCGGAGGGCACCGCCGAGAACCCGGCCGGTGTGCCGGTCTTCGCCTGGAAGGGCGAGACCCTGGAGGAGTACTGGTGGTGCACCGAGCAGGCGCTCAGGTGGCCCGGTGAGGGCCCGAACATGATCCTGGACGACGGCGGCGACGCCACCATGCTCGTCCACAAGGGCACCGAGTTCGAGAAGGCCGGCGCCGTTCCGGACCCGTCGACCGCGGACTCCGAGGAGTACGCCGTCGTCCTCAAGCTGCTGACCCGCACGCTGCAGGACGACCCGCAGCTGTGGACGACCATCGGCCAGGGCATCAAGGGTGTCACCGAGGAGACCACCACCGGTGTGCACCGGCTGTACGAGATGCACAAGGCCGGCGCGCTGCTGTTCCCGGCGATCAACGTGAACGACTCGGTGACCAAGTCGAAGTTCGACAACAAGTACGGCTGCCGGCACTCGCTGATCGACGGCATCAACCGGGCCACCGACGTACTGATCGGCGGCAAGGTCGCGGTCGTCTGCGGGTACGGCGACGTCGGCAAGGGCTGCGCGGAGTCGCTGCGCGGCCAGGGCGCCCGGGTGATCGTCACCGAGATCGACCCGATCTGCGCGCTGCAGGCGGCGATGGACGGCTACCAGGTCAGCACCGTGGACGACGTGGTCGGGACCGCCGACATCTTCGTCACCACCACCGGCAACAAGGACGTCATCACCGCCGACCACATGGCGGCGATGAAGCACCAGGCGATCGTCGGCAACATCGGCCACTTCGACAACGAGATCGACATGGCCGGCCTGTACAAGGTGGACGGCATCGAGCGGGTCACGATCAAGCCGCAGGTGGACGAGTTCCGCTTCCCCGACGGCCACACGGTGATCGTCCTGTCCGAGGGCCGCCTGCTGAATCTCGGCAACGCCACCGGGCACCCGTCGTTCGTGATGTCGAACTCCTTCACCAACCAGGTCCTCGCCCAGATCGAGCTCTTCGTGAAGACCGCCGACTACCCGACCGAGGTCTACGTCCTGCCCAAGCACCTCGACGAGATGGTCGCCCGCCTCCACCTCGATGCCCTGGGCGTGAAGCTCACCGAGCTCACCAAGGAGCAGGCCAACTACCTCGGCGTCCCCGTCGAAGGCCCGTACAAGTCAGACCACTACCGCTACTGAGTTTTCAGTACGCCAGACAGGCGCCCCACCGGCCGGTGGGGCGCCTTTCCGTTGTGGGTGGCCGAGGTTACGGCGGGGGAGAAGGAAGCCGGCTCGCCCCGGGCTGAGGTTACGGCGGGGGGAGAAGGAAGCCGGCTCACCCCGGGCTGAGGTTGCGGCGGAAGGAGAAGGAAGCCGGCTCACTCGACGCCGATGATCTCGGCCGACGGGAAGCGGGCGGCGGCGCGGGCCGAGATCGAGCCGGGGCCGCACGCCAGGTCCACGAAGCGGCTGGGGTCGCCGACCAGGCGGGCGACGATGTCGAGCATCAACGCGAACTGTTCCTCGCGGTCCGGCAGATAACCGGCCTGCTGGTCGTCCCACCGCTTCAGCCAGCCGGCCCAAGCCACTATCTGCGACATAGTCGCAAGACTAGAACCACTGTCCAGACTCGTTGCTGCCCGGTGCCGCCCACCCCTGCGGATTGACCGCAGCAGGCCGGTACGGCGCAACCGGAGCTGGCGCCGGGAAAGGCCCAGGCGCAGGCACACCAGCAGGCGGCGCCGGCGGCAACGCGCCGTACGGACTCGGCGCAGCAAACGGCCCAGCAGGCACGGCATACGGCCCAGCAGGCACGGCGTACGGCCCAGCCTGCCCGGCAGGTACGGCGTACGGCCCAAACGGACCGGTGTTGACAGCCGCTCGAGGCACTGCGAGCCGGTTCAGCTCGCGCCGCCGACGCTCAGCCAGCACTGCGGACAGAAACGCCGGCGCGACCATAGGCACCGGCGGCACCGGCGCAGTCACCTGACTGACCCGATAGGCCAGCGCATCACCGATCGCATCCCGAGCCCCCGGCAACAACTCGGTGTACCGCGCCAGGTACTCCCGCGAAGCATTGGCCAGCTCATCAGACAGCCGCGACAACTCCAGCGACTGCGCCCACTGCACCAGATGCCCCGGCACGAACAGCGGCGGCGACGCCATCGGCTGGTGCCGTTCGCGGATCACCACGGTGCCCGCGACCATGTCGCCGATCCGCTTGCCCTGCTTGTTCATCAGGCTCGCCACGATGCCGGGGCAGGCCGCGAACCAGGGCGCGAAGTCGACGAAGCACCACATCAGCGTCCGCACCAGCGCGTGCCGGAACCGGATCGAGCTGCCGTCGTCGCGGACCACCTTGAGCCCGAGCACCATCTTGCCGAGCGTCCGGCCGCGGGTCAGCGTCTCCATCACCACCCGGTAGCCGACCACGACGACCAGGACGACGAGGAAGATCAGCGCCACCGCCAGCGCCTCACTGGCCTCGCCGCCGATCAGAAACCCGGTCAGCAGCGAGATCAGCACCCCGAGTACGACGCCCTGCAGGATCACGTCGATCGCGCACGCCAGCGCCCGGGTCGGCATCCGTGCGATCCGCACCTGAAGGACGACCGCCTCGCCCGTGACCAGCTGAGACACTTCGTCGTCGCCCCCCTCCTGCCGAGACACCAGTTCCGGCTAGTCTGCCAGCGCGGGGAGCCAGAACCGGGAGGAGGGGCCACTGTGGACGTCGAGGCGTTCGTGTCCGTGCACCAGGCGCAGTGGGACCGGCTGGCGTACCTGACGCGCCGTCAGCGCCGGCTGACCGGTGCAGAGGCCGAGGAACTCGTCACCCTCTACCAGCGCGTCGGCACTCACCTGGCCGCGCTCAGGGCAGCCGGTGCGGACCCGGTGTCCATCGGTCGCCTCTCCGGCCTCATCGCCGACGCACGTGGTGCCGTCACCGGTGCGCACGCTCCTGTTTGGCGTGACATCTCCAAGTACTTCCTCGTGAGCTTCCCGGCCGCGCTCTACGCATCCAGACGCTGGTGGCTCACCATCGGCCTGCTCTTCTACCTGGTCGCAGCCTGGGCCGCCTGGCGGATCATCGCGCACCCGGAGGTGGTGGACTCGTTCGCCACCTCGGCGCAGGTCCAGGAGTTGGTCGACAACGAGTTCGCCGCCTACTACTCGGAGAACCCGGCTCAGGATTTCGCCTTCCAGGTCTGGATCAACAACGCCACCATCAGCGCCGCCGTGCTCGCACTCGGCATCCTGCTGATCCCGTCGATCTTCATCCTCTGGGACAACGCGCTGAACCTGGGCGTCAACGCCGGCCTGATGATCGGACACGATCGCGCGAATGTCTTCTTCGGCCTGATCACCCCGCACGGCCTGCTCGAGCTGACCGCGGTCTTCGTCGCGGCCGCGGCCGGTCTGCGACTCGGCTGGTCCTGGATCGTCCCGGGTCCGCGAACCCGCATGCAAGCGCTTGCTCAAACTGGCCGCGCCACCATCGGGATGGCGATCGGCCTGGCCGCGATCCTGCTGGTCACCGGCATCATCGAGGGCTTCGTCACGCCGTCCGGCCTGCCGACCGCGGTCCGGGTCGGCGTCGGCGTACTGGTCGAGATCGGCTTCGTCCTCTACGTCTGGATCCTCGGCCGACGCGCCTTCCGCGCGGGCGAGTACGGCGACATCGACGAGGCCGACCGTGAGGCGACGGCGCCGGTTTCTGCATAGTCGTGGGCACTAGAGGTGGGTGAGTACCGCTCAGCAAACCCGCCAAAGCCGCGCGTACGACGTCGCGATCACCGTCGGCCTCATCGCGTACGGCGTCGTCCACCTGTTGATCGCCTGGGTCGCCCTGCAACTCGCCCTGGGCAAGTCCGACCAGGAAGCCTCGCAACAAGGAGCCTTGGAGGAGTTGGCCGGCAAACCGCTCGGCGGCGTACTGCTCTGGGCGGTCGCGATCGGCCTGTTCGCGCTGGTGATCTGGCAAGGCCTGCAACTCACCTACGGATCGTTGAAGACCTCGAAGAAGATCTCCGCCGTCGGACGAGGCCTGGTCTACCTCGGCCTGGGGTTCCTGGCGATCAAGGTCGCCGTCGGGTCCGGCGGCTCGAGCAGTGGCGAGCAGAAGACGATCAGCGCCCGGCTGATGGAGTACGGCGCCGGCCGGGCACTGATCGTGGTCATCGGGCTGGTGATCATCGGGATCGGCGGACACCAGATCTACAAGGCGATCACGGTCAAGTTCATGGAGGATCTGGTCGGCGGCGTCTCCGAGGTGACCGTGCTGCTCGGCCGGATCGGGTACGCCGCCAAGGGGATCGCGTTCATCGTCGCGGGAGCCCTGTTCGGCTGGGCAGCGATCGACTACGACCCGGAGAAGGCGGGCGGCCTGGACGCCGCCCTCCACACCATCAAGGAGCAGCCCTTCGGCTCCGTCCTGCTGTCGGTGCTGGCGATCGGAATCGCCGCCTTCGGGGTGTTCGCGTTCGCGTGGTCCCGCAACGCCCGCCGCTGATCAGCCGACCGGCATGTCCCGCCGCCGCAGCCCGACCAGGCCGACCGCGCCGACTACAACGGCGATCGCGACCAGCGTGATCACCGGAGCGGCCGACACCGAGCCGCCGGGCAGTTGCGGAAGATGGCTGAACGGCGAGATGTCCTTGACCCACTTGGACAACTCGGTCCCGGTCGTCGTCATCACGATCACCAGACAGATCGACGGCGGAACCCAGGCAACCGCGGACCATCGCGGGAACAGGCCGAACAACGCGATCGTGATCGCGGCCAGCACCCAGACCGCCGGCAGTTGCACGAGTGCAGCACCGATCAGCCGCGGCACCTGCCCGCCGACGTCACCGATCGCTGCGCCGTACGCCAAGCCGGCACCCAGCCCTGCGACCAGCAACGTCACCGCCGGCCCGAGCAGGCCGAAGAGCAAGTGACTCGCGGCCCACTGCAGTCGTCCAACACGCGTCACGAGCACCGGCTCGGCGCGCCCGCTCATCTCCTCGGTACGCAGCCGCAGTGTCGCCTGGACGGCGTACGCCGAGGCGATCAGCCCGACGATCGCCATCACGCCGGCGAAGTACGAGTCGATCAATCCGGCCGCGCCACCAAGCCGCGCGAACACCTCCTGCACACCCGAGTCGTCCCGCATCAGGTCGCCGACCCCTTCGGCCACTCCGCCGAACAGCACGCCGAGTACGGCGAACCCGGACGTCCACGCGATCAGCAGACCGCGGTGCAGACGCCATGCAAGCGCCAGCGGCGAGCTCAGACTCGGCGCACCGTCGGCCGGACCCAGCCGGTCCGCCAACAGGCCGGCGCCGACGTCTCGCCGGGACTGCAGTTGGACGGCAACGGCCACGAGTACGACGGACACCGCGAGCACCACGACGACGAGCCACCAGCGGTTGTCGCCGTACGGGCGGATGCGTTGTGCCCAGCCGATGGGTGACAGGTACGACAACCATGCCAGTGGGCCGTCTGAGTGCGCACTCGTGTCACCGGCGGCACGCAGTACGTACGCCGCGCCGAGCACGCTGAGCGCGATCCCACGCGCCGTGCTTGCGCTCGCGGTCAGTTGCGCGGCGATGGCTCCAACCCCTCCGAAGAGCCAACCGACACAGGCGAACTCGAGGCCCAAGGCAAACGATCCGGCGAGCGGTAGACCCTGGCTGTTCATGCCCAAGGCAAGCAGTACGGCGAGCAGCAGGTTTGCGAGGAACGTGGTCACCAGAGCGGCCGCGAGGCCGGCGTGCCTGCCGACGACACTCGAGCCGAGCAGCTCGGCGCGGCCGGTCTCCTCCTCGACCCGCGTGTGCCGGATCACCGTCAGCAGGCTGATCAGGCCGACCATCACCGGGACGAACCCGAGTCGCCAGGTGAGGAACTCGCCCAGGCTGGTGCCGTGCAGCTCGCCGTACAGGGTGACGAAGCCGGCGTTGCTCGCGTACTGGAGCCGGGACTCGGCGGTCGGGAACAGCTCGTCGAAGGATCCGACGTAGCTGATCGGGATGCCGATGATCAGGATGAGCCAGATCGGCAGCACGATGCGGTCGCGGCGCAGGATCAGCCGGATCAGGCCGCCGGTGCCGGCCAGGGTCTTCATCGTGATCCCTCCGGCTCGTACAGCCGCAGGAACAGCTCCTCCAGCGTCGGCGGCTGACTGACGAGGCTCCGTACGCCGATGTCGGTCAGCCGCTTCAGCACCGGGTTGATCTCGTCGGTGTCGACGTCGAACCGGACCTGGCCGTCCTCGACCCGTACGTCGTGGACGCCGGTCAGCTGCGCCAGGCCGTCCATCGGGCCGACGAGCTCCGCCTTGATCGACGTACGCGTCAGGTGGCGCAGCTCGGACAGCGTGCCGCTCTCGACCGCGCGGCCGGCCCGGATGATGGTGACCCGGTCGCAGAGCGCCTCGACCTCGGACAGGATGTGGCTGGACAGCAGGACCGTCCGGCCGTCGCGGTCGCTCACCTCCTGCACGACCTCGCGGAACACCTCCTCCATCAACGGGTCCAGCCCGGAGGTCGGCTCGTCGAGCAGCAGCAGCTCGACGTCGGAGGCGAACGCGGCGACCAGCGCGACCTTCTGGCGGTTGCCCTTCGAGTACGTCCGGGCCTTCTTCCGCGGATCCAGGTCGAAGCGCTCGAGCAGCTCTGCCTTGCGCTTCTGGTCGACGCCGCCGCGCATCCGGCCGAGCAGGTCGATCGCCTCGCCGCCGGACAGGGTCGGCCACAGCGTCACGTCGCCGGGCACGTTGGCCAGCCGCCGGTGCAGCTCGGTCGCGTCCGACCACGGGTCGCCGTCCAGGAGCCGCGCACTGCCCGAGGATGCGCGGGTCAGGCCGAGCAGAATCCGGATCGTGGTGGTCTTCCCGGCGCCGTTCGGGCCCAGGAAGCCGTGCACCTCGCCGGTGCGGACCGTGAGGTCCAGGCCGTCCAGGGCGCGGGTGCGCCCGAAGGTCTTGACCAGCCCGTCGGTGCTGATCGCAGCGGTCATTGCTTGTCAGTGCTCCTCTGAGTATTTCCGTAGTTGTTCGGCCTGCTCCGGCGTCATCACCGGGATCGTGAAGATGTCGAGCATGGCCTTGGTGAGCCGGGCGTAGCCGGAGGGACCGGCGATGTCCTCGCCGATCGCCTTCGAGACCTGGTCGCGGAGCACGAAGACGCCCATCTTCATCGCCGCCAGCACGGCGGCGTACGCCCGCCGGTCGCTGGGGTCGGTGGGCAGGGTCTTGGTGAACTCCTCGCCGGCGTCGACCATCTCCAGGAACAGCGCGGTCGCGGTCTCCGAGCCGTCCATCATCGAGCGCACCAGGTACGTCTGCAGCGGCATCGTGATCGGGTGCATCGCGCTGACGTCGGTCTGCGCCGCGCCGCCCTGGTACACGAGCTCCTCGCCAATTTGCAGCATCCGCTCCTTGGCGTACCGGTCACAGGCCTCGCGCAAAGCCTGCTTGGAGCCGAAGTGGTGCCGGACCAGCCCGGACGAGACCCCCGCCTCGGCCGCGATGTCGCGGATCGAGGCGCCCTCGATCCCGCGCTCGGTGAACAACTTCATCGCCGCGTCGCGGATTCGGGCGCGGGCGGTCAGGTCATCTGCTGGTCGATCCATGTCAAGTCCTCTCGCTACACACAACAGCAAATTACTACACGATCGTGTAGTCAAGACGGTGGGACGTGTCCAGCCCACGCGTGCTGCGCATCCAGTGGGTGGTGTGGTCGGCCTCTGCGTGCTCCGCAGGCGCCCGCGTCGTACAGCCCAGGCTGCACGCCACTCACCGCACCTACTACACGATTGTGTAGTCAAGTGGAAAATTATGACTACGTTCGGAAACAAAGCAGTGACAAATGTCCGTAACTCGTTGACAGGAGAACGCTTGCTGGTGTGGTTTCTTCCCCAAACGGACTAGGGCGGAAGGTGCGTGGGGCGGATGAGGAAGGTCCTGGCGGCTGCGGCTGCCATTGCACTGCTGGTGTTACCCGGGACGGCGGCGCAGGCGGCCGAACCGTCGGAGAAGGTGATCCGGGTCGGGGTCACCCAGGCGGTCGACTCGATGAACCCGTTCCTGGCGGTCCGGTTGGTGTCCGGCTCGCTGCAGCGGTGGATGTACGGCTTCCTGACCGTGCCCGACTCCAAGACCCTGCAGCCGAG
This sequence comes from Kribbella sp. NPDC050820, assembly GCF_040653975.1. Classification (NCBI taxonomy): domain Bacteria; kingdom Bacillati; phylum Actinomycetota; class Actinomycetes; order Propionibacteriales; family Kribbellaceae; genus Kribbella; species Kribbella sp. NPDC050820. The sequence continues at coordinate 5,681 of NZ_JBFAHB010000013.1, read as the reverse complement.
CCCGGACCTGGCAGAGTCCTGGACGACGTCGCCGGACGGGCTGACCTGGACCTTCAAGATCCGGGAGACGAAGTGGTCGGACGGGCAGCCGGTGACCGCGGCGGACGCGGCCTGGACGTTCAACAAGATGATGACCGACGACGGCGCCAAGACCGGCAACGGACCGGCGGTGGAGAACTTCGCCAGCGTCAGCGCGAGCGGCCAGGAGCTGACCATCAAGCTGAAGGCCCCGCAGGCCTCGATGCTGGACAACCCGGTCCCGATCATGCCCAAGCACGTCTGGGAGAAGGTCTCGGACATCTCGAAGTACGAGGCCGACGTCTACCCGGCGGTCGGCAGCGGCCCGTACATCGCGGTCGAGCACAAGAAGGACCAGTACGTGAAGCTCGAGGCGAACCCGAACTACTGGCGTGGCGCCCCGAAGATCGACCAGCTGCAGATGATCTTCTACGACAACCCGGCCGCCGCGATCGTCGGCCTGAAGAAGGGCGACATCGACCTGATCGGCCGGCTCGCGCCGCCGGACTTCGACTCGCTCAAGGGTGACGACAACATCGTGCAGTGGAACACGGCCGGCCGGCGGGCGACGTACCTGCAGATCAACCACGGCGCGACGACCAGCGACAACAAGCCGATCGGCGACGGGCACCCGGCGCTGAAGGACCCGCTGGTCCGGCAGGCGCTGCACTACGCGATCGACAAGCAGAAGCTGGTCGACGAGGTGCAGAACGGCCTCGCGGTCCCGGCCGACGGCTCGATCGTGCCGCCGATGTACAAGGACTTCTTCTGGCAGGCCGAGGGCGACAAGAAGGTGACGTACGACGTTGCCAAGGCCAACAAGATCCTGGACGACGCCGGGTACAAGAAGGGCGCCGACGGCATCCGGACGATGCCGGACGGGTCGAAGAAGCTGGCGTTCCGGTTCAGCATCCACACCGACACCCCGATCGAGGACAAGCTGTCGGAGTACCTGACCGGGTGGTTCAAGGAGATCGGCATCACGCTGACCACCAAGCGGCTCGACTCCAGCAAGTTCACCGAGGAGACCGGGACGACCGCGCTGTTCGACATCGCGATCAGCGGCTGGTCGGTGAACCCGGACCCGGAGGAGGTGCTGGCGACGCACCTGTGCAGCCGGCGGCCGACCGCGGCCGGCACCGGCGGCGGCACCGAGTCGTTCTACTGCGACCCGCAGTACGAGGACCTCTACAAGCAGCAGCAGAAGGAGCTCGACCGGCCGAAGCGCGCCGACATCATCAAGAAGATGGAGGAGCGCCTCTACACCGACGCGCCGGTGATCGCGCTGTACTACCCGAACAACCTCGAGGGCTACCGCAAGGACCGGATCGCCAAGGTGACGCCGATCCCGGAGGACAAGGGCCTGCTGTACGGCGGTAGCGGCTACTGGCCGTTCTACACGCTGGAGGCCGTGACGACGGACGCCGCCTCGGCGGACGAGGGTGGTTCGAGCGCCGGGGTGATCGGTGGGGTCGCGGGCGGCGCCGCCGTACTCGCGGTCGGTGGGTTCTTCGTGATGCGGCGCCGCCAGGGTGCCGCCGACGAGCGCGAATGACCGTCGGTCAACCGGCCGTCCAGGTCCTGGACGAGGCCCCGGCCCGCCACGGTCTGCTGCGGTACGCGGCGACCAAGGCGGGCGGGGCGCTGTTCAGCATCGCAATGGTGATCGTCGCGACGTTCTTCCTGTTTCGGCTGCTGCCGGGTGACCCGGTCCGGGCGCTCGCGCAGGGCCGGAACATGACGCCGGAGCAGCTCGACCTCGAACGGGCCCGGCTCGGCCTGGACAAGTCGTTGCCGGAGCAGTTCCTGCAGTTCGTCAAGCAGACGCTGCAGTTCGACCTCGGTACGTCGTACGAGTACAAGCGCCCGGTGCTGGACCTGATCGGGGAGCGGATCGGGTCGACGCTGCTGCTCACCGGGACCGCGCTGGTGATGGCGGTCAGCCTCGGGATCTGGCAGGGCGCGCGGGCGGGCTGGAAACCGGGCAGCCGGTTCGACAAGTTTTCGACCGCGATCTCGCTGGTGCTGTGGTCGGTGCCGACGTTCTGGCTCGGACTGCTGCTGCTGATGGTGTTCGCGGCCGGGGTCGGGCCGATTCCCGGGGTGTTCCCGACCCGGGGGAGCTCGAGCGTGGACGCGCCGGACGGGTTCGCGTACGTGCTCGACGTCGCGCAGCACATGGTGCTGCCCTGTCTGACCATGGTCGCTGTCGTCTACGCGCAGTACCTGCTGGTGATGCGGTCGTCTGTGCTCGACGAGGTCGGGCAGGACTACATCACCACGGCACGCGCGAAGGGGCTCCGGGACGACGACATCCGGCGGAAGCACGCCGTACCGAACGCGTTGCTGCCGACCGTGACGCTGGTGTTCATGCGGATCGGGTTCGTGGTCGGAGGTGCGGTGACGGTCGAGGCGATCTTCAGCTGGCCGGGGCTCGGGCAGCTGTTCTACGAGGCGATCCGGGTGCCGGACTTCACCTTGATGCAGGGCACGTTCCTGCTGATCACGGTGTCGGTGATCGTGATGAACACGCTGGCCGACGTGGTCTACCACGTTCTCGATCCGCGAGTGAGGTCGGCATGAACGAGCGAAGCGAGTTCATCATCAAACACAGCGTACTCGTGCCTCATCCGCGCCCGGAGCGAAGCGAGGACGTGGATGAGTAACGTTGCGTGGATGCGCCGGCAGCGGGCGTTCAAACGGTTCTGGGCCGACTTCCGGACGTACCGGGCCGGTGTGGCCGGGCTCGCCATCCTCGTGCTGGCGGTGGTGCTTGCGTTGATCGCGCCGCTGTTCATCGACTCCGGCGTGACCAACGTGGTCAGCGGGACCGGCGAGAAGATGGCGCCGCCGAGCCTCGACTACCCGCTCGGGACCGACGAGTCCGGGCGCTCGGTGCTGCTGATGATCTGGTGGGGTTCGCGGACCTCGCTGCTGATCGGTTTCCTCGCGGCCCTGCTGAGCATGGTGATCGGGACCGTCCTCGGCATCGCGGCCGGGCACTTCCGCGGCTGGCTCGGGGCGATCATCCTGCGGATCACCGACTGGTTCCTGGTGCTGCCGTCGCTGGTCACCGCGCTGGTGCTGGCGGCGATTCTCGGCGGCAGTACGGCGACCATCATCGTCGCGATCGGGGTGACGTCCTGGCCGTCCACGGCCCGGTTGATCCGGGCCCAGACCCTCGCGGTCGAGGCACGCCCGTACATCGAGCGGTCGCTCGCCCTCGGCGCCGGCCACTGGCACATCACCACCCGGCACGTACTGCCGAACGTCGCACCGTTGCTGCTGGCAAGTACGACGCTCGAGGTGGCCAGCGCGATCGTCACCGAGTCGACGCTCGCGTTCCTCGGGGTGAGTGCGAACAAGACCTCGTGGGGCACGATGCTGCGCGGGTCCTACGACTGGGGTGCGGCGACCGCGGGTGCGTGGTGGTACATCCTGGTGCCGGGTCTGTGCATCGTGATCGTGGTGATGGCGTTCACGCTCTGCGGGCGGGCGCTGGAGAGTGTGCTCAATCCCCGGCTGCGGACGAGGGCGGCGTGATGACTCTGCTCGAACTGGACGACCTGTCCGTGACCTATCGGATCGCATCCGGCGACGTTCCCGCCGTACGCGGGGTGTCGCTGTCCTTGGCGGCCGGTGAGGCCGTCGGGCTGGCGGGTGAGTCGGGATCCGGGAAGTCATCCGTCGCGATGGCCCTGCTGCGGTTGCTGCCTCGATCGGCGCGTCTCGGCGGGCGCGTGATGCTCGACGGTGAAGACATCCTGGCGATGAAATGGGGCCGGCTGCGGGCGGTCCGGTGGTCCGCGGCGTCGATCGTGTTCCAGGGGGCGCAGCATGGGCTGAACCCGGTGCAGCGGATCGGGGATCAGATCGCCGAACCGCTGCTGGTGCACCGGTTGGCCTCGGGGGATCAGGCCCGTGCTCGGGTGCGGGAGTTGCTGGAGCAGGTCGGGCTCCCGGCCTGGCGGGAGCGGAGTTACCCGCACGAGCTCAGTGGTGGCCAACGGCAACGAGTGATGATCGCGATGGCGCTCGCCTGCTCGCCGCGGCTGATCATCGCGGACGAGCCGACCACCGCGCTCGACCTGATGGTCCAGGCGCAGGTGCTGACGCTGATCCGGCAGTTGATCGCCGAGCACGACATCTCGCTGCTGATGATCTCGCACGACCTGTCGGTGCTCGCCGACGTATGCGACCGGCTGGCAGTGATGTACGCCGGACGGCTCGTCGAGGCAGGTCCGTCGTCCGGGGACTTCCAGCACCCGTACAGCCAGGCGCTCGCGGCGGCGTTCCCGACAGTCGGCGATCCGGCGTCGCGGCTCGCTCCGCGTGGGCTGGCCGGCGATCCGCCGGATCCCCAGCAGTTGCCGGGCGGGTGCACGTTCCATCCGCGCTGCCCGGTGGCGCTGGAGACATGTTCGACCGTTGCTGTCGACCTGCGTCCGGCCGGCTCCGGGCGTACGGCAGCCTGCGTCCTGGTGGGGGAGGGAACTTGCTAGAGGCAACTGAGGTCAAGGTCGAGTTCAACGGTCGCGGCGGCCGGCGGGCGCGGGCCGTGGACGGGGTCAACCTGTCCGTCGGCGCCGGTGAGATCGTCGCGCTGGTCGGCGAGTCCGGCTGTGGCAAGACCACGCTCGCCCGGACCCTGCTCGGCCTCGAACGGCCGACCTCCGGCCAGATCTCGTACGACGGTACGCCGCTGAGCTACACGGGTCGCCGCCTCCGCGCGTTCCGCCGGCAAGTGCAGTTGGTGCTGCAGGATCCGATGGGGTCGCTGAACCCTCGGCAGACGGTCTACGAGGCCGTGGCCGAGGGGCCGCGGATCCACGGGCTGCCCGACGAGGAGGCAGTGGTCGCCTCGGCGCTGTCGCGCGCTGGGCTGCGGCCGCCCGAACGGTTCTTCCTGCGGTACCCGCACGAGCTGTCGGGCGGTCAGCGGCAGCGCGTGGTGATCGCGGGTGCGTTGGCGTTGAGCCCGAAGTTCCTGATTGCCGATGAGCCCGTTGCGTCGCTGGATGCGTCGGTGCGGGGTGAGATCCTCGCGTTGCTGCTGCGGTTGCGGGACGAGCTCGGTCTTGGCGCGCTGGTCGTCACCCACGACCTCGGCCTGGCCTGGAACATCGCCGACCGGGTCGCGGTCATGTACCTCGGCCGCATCGTCGAGTCCGGCGCGACCGAGGAAGTCCTGACGAACCCGCAACACCCCTACACACAGGCGTTGCTGTCGGTCCTGCCGGAGTCCCCGGAACGCATCGTCCTCACCGGCGAGCCACCCGACCCGACCCGAATCCCCACCGGCTGCCGCTTCCACCCCCGCTGTCACCTACTCGCCGCCGGCAAAGGCGTCGACGCCTGCCGAACCGCGACCCTCTCCATCCTCCCCGCAACCAACCCCACCGAAGTCGCCTGCCACCTAACCCCCGTCCCCACCACCCCCTGACCCCGGGCCCGCACCATCCCCAATCTCCGGCCGCCGGCCCCCAACGACGTAGGCCCCGGCCTGAACCTCCCGCCGCCGGCCCGAACCTCCCGTCCCCAGCCGAAACCTCCCATTCGAGGGGATAACCGGCTCTTGTGACGGATGTGTGGGTGGTTGAGCGCGGCTTGAGCGGCGCACGCCGTTCTCTGTCTAGGTTTCTGAGCTGTCGAGGAACAGGAAC